>JAHIWF010000238.1 GCA_018815555.1 Spirochaetota bacterium
GCCAGCTCGGCCACGGCCACGCTGGATGCTTCCGGAGTGTTGGTTACGGTTATGCCTTTGGATTCGGCATAGGGAACATCGATGGTATCCACACCGACACCACCACGGATAACAAACTTCAGCTTGGGGGCAGCATCAATAACTTCTTTGGTAACTTTGGTTTTAGATCGGACGATGATGATTTCGGCATCTGCTACTTTAGCCATGTCGCTTACAACAGTGCCGAAAGCTTCCAGACGTTTGGGCAGATCAGCTGTAAAAGCATCTGCCAGCAAGATAACCATGAGAACCTCCTTATTGGTTGTCAGGCGCCATTACCTATCGGGGAATGGCGAAGTGTTGCATGCACCGCAGTTATTTGCCGTGAAACACTGATGCTGACTGACTGATTTAGCGGGCGGACTGCATGCCTCCCCATAGTAACATGTATATAATTTATGTCAATGGCAGGAGCGAGCACAGGCTAAAACAAGCATTTCAATTTCTGTCAAAAGACCTTTTTGGTTGCATCAGAGACTGCATGCAGAGTACAGTACAGTATGCGATTCTCATGTACTAACATATGGCATCGACTGCTGCGGACAACGCAACAGCTGCTGCTGCTTCTGTTTCTGTTTCTTGGTTCGGCCGCCGCCGCCCCCTGCTTTGCCGAGCCCCTGCCGTCTTTCGGTTTGCTTCCCGACATCCAGCTGCATGCACCAGACAGTATCAGCCAGGGCTCACCGCTCTTCGTGCTGGCCGAAAGCCAGAGCTACCTTTCAGGCACCAAACTGCGCCTATACTACTCAGACGGCAGCCTAAGCCAGGTTTTCCCAGCCTTTAAGCCGGTACCCGTTGCCTGGCACGGTTCTGACTTGCGATCTGCATCCCAATCCCGCTCCCGCCAGACGACTGGCTACCTGTCTGCCTTCAGCCTGTTGCGGCCCTCCAATACCGCCTGGATGGCCGCCATCCACGCAGATGCCGCGCTTGGTCCGGCCAGTTTGCGTATCAGCAACGGCTTTGGTGTGGTGTTGGCCGAACAAACTGTACACATTCAGCCGCGCGAATATAAAGCCGAAATCCTGCGTTTAAATTCAGTTCTTACCAGCATTCGTGCCGACCCCGATCCAATAAAAGACGAACAAGCCCGCCGCTACCAGGCTCTGCTGTCCACCGTCGATCCGGCAGCTATCTACCTGGACGCCCCCTTTATCATGCCGCTGGAAAGCCGCCGCCGCACTTCCTTCTTCGGCGACCGCCGCACCTATCAGTACAGCGACGGCAGCAAAGCCTTCAGCATGCACGCCGGTATCGACTATGGCGTAGCGCGCGGCACCCCGCTCTATGCAGCCGGCCGCGGCAAGGTAGTGCTGGCCGAAAGCCGCATCGTCACCGGAAATACTATAATCCTCGAGCACCTGCCGGGCATGTACAGCATCTACATGCACCTTGATACCATAGCCGCCGCCGTCAGTCCGGGGCAGATCATCCCGCGCGGCAGCCGCATCGGTACCGTCGGTTCCACCGGGCTGTCCACCGGCCCCCACCTGCACTGGGAAGTACGCATCATGCAGGTAGCCGTCGACCCCGAGTCACTCTTGCGTATTGACAACTTTCCCAAAATAAGTACAATACTTGGCACGATCGAAGGGAGGTGATTTACATTAGCCAGATTCTGATTGACGACAATGAGCCGTTGGAAAAAGCGATCAAGCGCTTCAAGCGCATGGTAGAGAAGGAAGGCATCATCCGCGAATGGAAAAAACGCGAATATTTCGAGAAGCCCTCCACTCTGCGCAATCGCAAGGAAAAAGCCATGGCCCGCAAGCTTATGCGCAAGAACCGCAAAGCAAAGGAAGGCAAGGCTTACTGATGACCCGCAACGGCGCATAGCCTTCGGTCGTACGTTCCTTACTTGTAACTTCGAAAACCCCGCCTGTTGGTGGGGTTTTTTTGCGCCCGGAGCATACCCGGAAGTTTTTTCGGTTTTCAAGGTGCTGTAGCTGGGGGCCGCCGCGCCTGCGGTGCGGCCGGGCCATCCGCTTAAAGCCTCGCTGCGCTAAAAGCTGCAAACCCCGCCTGTTCCTGCGGACCAGGCGCGCGGCCGGCCGGCCACGCCGTTGCAGGTGCGCTGCTCGGGCTAGCGCTGCTGTCCCTGGCCCGGGGTTTTAGCGTGTGTCGGAGAGGGCGTTGGAGTCCGGCAGATGGGCCAACCCGGCTTGATTCACTTGTCATCGGCATGCCATGCTCGAGCTTACCATGGCATACACAAAATTGCAGAAACGGGTTCTCGGGCTGTTGGCGCTGGCTTCGGTCTTCGATGGCCTGGCCCAGGGCATCATGTTGTTGCAGGAGTCCATCGCCCGCAAGGCGTTACAGGCTTCGGATACGCATATCGCCATTATTGGCATGCTGGCCAGCGCTACCATGCTGTTCTCGTTTATTGTATCCTGGTTTTTTGCCGGCCGCAGTAAGAAAAAACTGATTATCGGCGGTTACCTGTTCGGGCGGCTGGTCTTTGTGCTGGCTTATCTGATCACCCAAAGCTGGATTTTCCTGGTTTTCCTTCTATTATACCACAGCCTGTTCGCCATACAGATTCCGGTGTTCAACAGTTTTTACCGGCAGATTTTCGGTGTACAGCGGGGCAAGGCTTTTGGGCTGGTGCGCATGGTACTGATTTTCTTTACCATGCTGGCATCGCTAACCGCCGGCCGTATCCTGGATCTGCAGCCGGAAGCCTACCGGCTGCTTTTGTCACTTATTGCTCTGTTTGGTCTTATTACCTATGTAATACTGTTCCGGATAGAAAGCCTCATCGACTACATTCCTGTTCCCCGGCCACCATTGCGGGCTTTAGCTGCCAGTCTGAAGAAAATTATCGCCAACCGTCCGTTTATCTATTTCGAGGTAATTTTTATGGTGTACGGCATGGCCTTCATGCTTTGTGTCCCGGCCGTTCCCATTTATCTGCTGCGTTATCTGAAGCTTGGCTATGGCGAGATGTCGCTGGCCCAGGGTGTAATTGCCCAGTCAGCCATTTTGCTCTTTACTCCTTTCGCCGGCCGTGTTTTTGACCGTCTGAATATCTGGAAGCTGGGCAGTTTTTCTTTCGGAGCGCTGATTCTGTATCCGCTGTTTTTTCTGGTCTCCTATTTTTTCCTTTCACGCAACCTGGCATTTGTCGGCTTGGCTTTTTATTCTTTGGGGCTTACCGGTGTAAACATGCTGTGGAACCTGGGCGCGCAATCTTTTTCGCACAATGAGGGCGAGGCTTTTTTGCTGCAGGCCTTTCATGTGTCGCTGACCGGAGTACGCGGCTTGATCGGGCCCTTGCTGGGCTTGTGGATACTCAGCACGCTGGGGCTGGCCTGGAATTTCGGCATTTCCAGCATTCTGTTTTTGGCGGCCATGTTTATGTCGGTGCAGGAAGGCCGTAAAATTCAGCCGACTGCTGCTGGCTAGCAGAAGTGAATATTGCAGTCTGCCAAATGTACTGCTGCGGTCGGCAGGCCAGAATGCGGAAACCGGGCAATTGCCTTGCTGCCTGTACCTAAGGCGCTGTAAAACCGGCTGTTTCTATGCTAGTATGCAGTTTGTCAGGTACCGGAATACGAAGTCCCTGACAATTGTTTGATCTGCCTGGAGGTACAATGCCTGCTGCTCTGACCAAGCTGAGGGTAACCCAAAAATTGCTCATTGTTGTCACGCTTATTGTGGCTGGTTTTTTGCTTTTTAACCTGCTGATCAGCCGTTATGTTCTAGGTAACCATGCTTTAAAGGCAGCCGACCAGTTGGCTTTTTCCATACTGGATCGCACCGACCGGCAGATAGTTCAGGTTTTCAGCGATTTTGAGAAATTGATTAAGGGGATGGCCGGTACCCGTGCTGTGCGTAATCTCGAGCTTGATGACTTGCAGGATTTGTTTCTGCCCCAGGTTTTGGTTCGACAGCCCTATCTGAATGGTATTTATCTTGGTACTGCCGATGGGGCTATGCATGGTTGGGGCCATGGTGCTGGCTATATCGATACTCGACCAATTTTACCTCCTGGTTATGATCCCCGCGAACGACCCTGGTATAAACTCGCCGCGCTGGCCGGTGGCTTCGCGGTAACCGAGCCGTATCGCTATGCCAATGTCGACGTAATGGGCATCACCTGTGTGCTGCCGTTATATGATGAAGATCATCTGCTGGTTGCGGTTTTGGGCATGGATATCTGGGTAGACAGTCTGGTCAATATTCTGGAGGATTTTGATCTGCCCATGAATGCCAAGGTAGCTATTCTGGACGGTAATGGAAATATCATAGCCAGTCAGCTTAATGGCGAACTCGATTTTTCCAGGGAAGTAACAGCAATAGATTTTTCACAACATACTTCACCACCGGTTATATACGAGGGGGCTTTTTTAAGTGGTTACGCCGGAGAGTCCTATCGCATCATTTACCGTAAGCTGGACAGCTATAAGCTTACGGTGGTTGCGGCGATTCCCTACGACACTATCCTTTCCGAAACCAGAGGTCTGGTGCAGATAGTCAGTTTGTTATATTTAATTCTCATCATGTCCATGGTGCTGGTGGTGTCGGCTATAACCGGCCGCATCGTGGTTGCACCGCTCAATTACATGGTTTCGGTGGTGGATCGCAAGAAAAACGGTGAATTGGGTGCACGGATTCTATTACGCAACAGAGACGAGTTCGGAATATTGGCTGCCGAGCTGAATGAGCTGCTGGATACTGTAGATGCACATGCCGATCAGCTCGAGGAAAAGGTGCGTGAGCGTACCATCGAACTTTCCCGGCTACAGCAGGAGAATACCTTGCTGCGGGTGGCCGAAGAACGCAAACGCATTTACCAGGATATGCACGACTCCATTGGCGCTAAGCTTACTAATATATTTTTCTGCAACAGTGTGTTTCGGGCCAGGATGGCCGACGGCAGCGAGCTGCCGATAGAATTACTGGACAGTATCGAAGAAAACTGTCTGCAGGCGGTGCAGAGTCTTAAAGCTATTGTCTATGGCCTTAAGGAGTCCGGCTGTGTAGCCCGTGATTCCTTGCAGATACTGATTCAAAGTATACGAAAACGCCTGGAGACCGCTGGTATCGCACTGGACAGTAAAGTATCCGGCCGGCGGATTTTTTATGAGGTTCCCCAGTCAGTCCAGGAGGAACTAACCAAGGTGTTCGAAGAAATGGTTACTAACGTGCTCAAACATTCACAGGCCAGTTTGGTAATTTTCCGTGTCCGGGCCAATGCTGATGGTGTTCGTATCTATTTTGCCGACGATGGCATAGGCTTTCGTAATAAACGCCGACGCAGCACGGTGCATGGATTAAATACCATACGGGAGCGAATTAAAAAACTCGGTGGTGTCCTGCGCTGCTATAGCAAAGGCGGTACCAAATACCAGATATTCATACCCGGGAGAGTTCTTCATGAAACTAGCTGATCCAAATCATGTGCTAAAATTGGTCATTGTAGAAGATGAGCGGGATGTGCGTGAGGGGCTGCGCTATCTTCTTGGCCTGGATGCCCGCGTGCGTATTTCTGGCGCTTTTGCAAAGGCTGAAGAGATGCTGGAATATCTGGGCCGGGGCAACAGCTGCGATTTGGTGCTTATGGATATTCATCTTCCGGGAATAACCGGCATCGAGGCCTGCCGCAAACTCCGGGCTGCTTATCCGGCTCTGCCGGTGTTGATTCTGACGGTTTTTGAGGACGAAGATACCATTCTTGACGCAATAAAGGCAGGCGCAAACGGCTATATTCTTAAAACCACTCGGCCGGAGTCCTTGCTGGAGCAGATATTCAGCGCGGCGGAAGGCGGCTCGCCGATCAGTCCCTCGGTAGGCAGTCGGCTGCTAGAAGAGATCCGGCGGAGTCAGCCGCAGGTTTCAGCGGTTGATTACGGTCTTACCAGCCGCGAGCTGGAAGTTTTGCAGGATATTGTAAACGGGTTAACCTACCGCGAATTAGCAGAACGTCATCATATTGCCGGATCAACCGCAAAAAAGCATATCTTGCATATTTATCAGAAACTGAATGTTAATTCCCGGGCTGAGGTGGTACGCAAAGCCTTGGAGGAGCGGCTGGTCTGAGCCCATTAGCTTAACATATTCGTTGTGTAATGCAAAAAATCGCTAAAAATACACCCTTTGGTGAATGGCCGTATGCTCATAATACCCATACACTCATTATAGATGCTTCGGTGGCGTATAAACTCTCCTGACACCAAAGCGTCTCATCCGACCAGGATCGGGTTGTTGTTCAGCGGGATGTCATTCCGTGTATGTCAGTGGTGACCGGCTATTCCCGTTCGGTTTCTGGCCGCGGACAGCGTTGCAGCGACTGTCCGCGGCTGTATTTTCTCTGTGTCTGTGCATGGTTTCGTGTGCCATACTCCCGCAGGCCGGAAAATTGCCGTAATCGAACAGGCCTTGGCCGAAATGTAAGAATATTAGTAGCAGAAGGCGGCCGGTTTCCGTTGGATACCAGCCGCCTTCTGCTTTTCTGCTCTATTCTGCGCCTGTCAGCCGAGAACTTCCTTCAGATATTTACCGGTCCATGATTTTTTTACTTTTGCAACTTCTTCCGGCCGCCCCTGTGCCACTATCGTCCCGCCGCCGGTACCGCCTTCTGGTCCTAAATCTATAATCCAGTCGGCCTGTTTGATTACATCCAGATTATGTTCGATCATGATGATGGAGTTGCCGGTATCCACCAGCCGTTGTATGGTTTCCATGAGTTGCTTTACGTCGGCAAAGTGCAGGCCGGTGGTGGGTTCGTCCATCAGGTAGAGGGTTTTGCCGCTTGGCCGCTTGGCCAGTTCGAAGGCCAGTTTAACCCGCTGCGCCTCTCCGCCGGACAGGGTAAGGGCGGATTGTCCCAGTTTGATGTAGCCTAAGCCCACCGACAGCAGGGTGTTCATCTTGTGGGCTATCTGCGGAATTTTTTCGAAGAATACCGCAGCTTCTTCGATAGTCATGTCCAGCACGTCGGCAATGTTCTTGCCCTTATAACGTATGTCCAGCGTTTCATTGTTAAAGCGTTTGCCGTGGCAGACATCACAGGTAATGTATACATCGGGTAGAAATTGCATCTCGATCTTGATGGTGCCGTCGCCCTGACAGTGTTCGCAGCGGCCGCCGCGCACGTTAAAACTGAAGCGACCGGGTTTGTAGCCGCGGGCCTTGGACTCTGGCAACCCGGAAAACAGGTCGCGGATCGGAGTAAAAACGCCTACGTAGGTTGCCGGGTTGGAACGCGGAGTTCGCCCGATGGCGCTTTGGTCAATATTTATTATCTTGTCGATATATTCCAGGCCGTTGATGCTGTCGATTTCGCCTTCTTGGTGCGAGGAGCGGAATACCCGGTTGGCTACGGCGGGATACAGGATGTCCGAAACCAAGGTGCTTTTTCCTGAGCCGGAAACGCCGGTTATGCAGGTAAAGAGGCCAAGCGGTACGCGTACGTCAATGTTTTTTAGGTTATGTTCGCGGCAGCCTTTAATCTCGATAAAGTTGCCGTTGCCCGGACGGCGTTCTGCGGGCACAGCGATGGTGAGCTTACCGGCCAGGAATTGACCGGTAAGGCTTTGTTTGTTTTTCATTACTTCGGCAGGGGTGCCCTGGGCGGTGATGTGGCCGCCGTGCACGCCGGCTCCGGGTCCCAGGTCTACGATATAGTCGGCGGTACGCAGGGTCTGCTCGTCATGTTCCACTACGATGAGGGTATTGCCGATGTCGCGCAGGTACAGGAGGGTGTCTATCAGCCGCTGGTTGTCACGCTGGTGCAGGCCGATGGACGGTTCGTCCAGAATGTATAATACTCCTACCAGGCTGGAGCCGATCTGGGTAGCCAGTCGGATGCGCTGGGCCTCGCCGCCGGACAGGGTGCCGGCTTTGCGCTCCAGGCTGAGGTAGTTTAGCCCTACATTGCGCAGGAAGCTGAGTCTGGCGGTGATTTCTTTAAATATCTGACTGCTTATCTGTTTCTGGGTATCGTTAAGCGGCAGTGCTTCGAAAAATCTGAGCGACTCATCGACCGATTTGTGTGACAGGGTAAAAATATCGGTATCGCCGACGGTAACCGCCAGAGCTTCCGGTCGCAGCCGCCGCCCCTGGCAGACCTCGCAGGATTTTTCGCTCATGAATTTTTCCAGCCACACTTTTATACCATCACTCTGGGTTTCCATATATCTGCGCTTGAGTTCGGCCAGGATTCCGACGAATACCGATTCGTATTCGAAATGGCCGGTGCCTTTGGCATTCTCGTAGCGCACCCGAATAGCTTCATCACCGCCATGCAGGATTACCTGCAGCACCTTGGCCGGCAGTTTTGCGAAGGGGGTATCCAGGCTGAATTTATAATGCTTGGCAAGGGCTTCGAAACGCGCCCGGAACCAGTTGGCATCCGGATTGTAAGGGATGCAGCCGCCTTCGTTGAAAGACAGGCTTTTGTCCGGTATGACCAGATCCGGATCGAAATCCAGATTCATGCCCAGGCCGGTGCAGGCCGGGCAAGCACCATGCGGCGTGTTAAAGCTGAACAGGCGCGGTTCCAGCTCCGGCAGGCTGATGTTGCAGTCCGGGCAGGAGCCGCGCTGCGAGAAAAATTCTTCACTTGTGTTGCTGTCGGATTCAGCCGCTTTGCCGGACTTGGCACTACTCGGTGCATTCTTCACCACAATAACCAGCCCGTCGGCTATGCGCAGAGCGGTTTCCACAGCATCGGCCAGGCGGCGGCGTGAATCTTCGTTAAGCACCAGACGGTCTACTACGATGTCGATGTTGTGTTTTTTCTGTTTGTCCAGTTTTATGGGATCTTCCAGCGATACAAGTTCGCTGTTTACGCGCACGCGCATAAAACCTTGTTTGCGGGCGTCATCCAGTATCTTCAGATGCTCGCCTTTTTTACCTCGGATTACTGGCGCTAGAATCTGCAGGCGCGAACCTTCTTGCCAGGAAAGTATGGTGTCCAAAATCTGGTCTATGCCCTGCTCACGGATTTCGCGGCCACACTGCGGGCAATGTGGTGTTCCGATGCGCGCGAACAGCAGACGGTAGTAATCATATATTTCTGTAACTGTACCTACCGTCGAGCGGGGATTGCGGTGGGTAGTTTTCTGTTCAATACTGATAGCCGGCGACAAACCTTCAATATAGTCTACGTCCGGTTTGCTCATCTGACCGAGAAACTGCCTGGCATAGGCCGACAGTGATTCCACATAACGGCGCTGGCCTTCGGCAAATATCGTGTCAAAAGCCAAAGAACTTTTGCCCGAACCGGAAAGTCCGGAGATAACGATGAGCCTGTCGCGGGGCAGTTCAAGGTCTATGTTTTTGAGGTTGTGCTCGCGGGCACCTTTGATAATAAGCTTGTCCATGATGCAACAAGAATAACGCCGCCACTATACAAAAAGCAAGTAGTATCTGCGGTTTTTTTATAAAATGAGCCTTGTCTGCCGCTTGCCGGAGGCACCAGGGACTATGCTCAGGCCGAACCCCAGCAAACGAAAGTTGCCTTCTTTAGAAGAGGTTTTCGCTTCGGCAGAATTTCGAGGTCCTGCCAAGAGCTTGGCCTGATGCATAGTCCCTCTGTTACATTTTTACCGTTTCCAATATTTGCTCTTCGATCGGTTTACCGGATGGAACTATCGGCAGAACATCTTCATCACTTTCGATAATACATTCGATTAGCGCCGGTCGCCGTTCTGACAGTGCCTCGTTGAGGGCTGCTGTAAATTCTCCTTCCGTGCCTGCTCGCCAAGCCGGCAGTCCGTAGGCATCAGCAAGTTTTAGGAAGTCGGGTCCACGATCCAGGGTAGTCTCTGAATAGCGGCCTTCATAAAACAGTTTCTGCCATTGGCGCACCATACCCAGGCAGCCGTTGTTCATCACAACTATCAGAACCGGTAACTTGTAATGTGCTATAGTCGCCAGTTCGGTACAGTTCATGCGGAAGCTGCCGTCACCGGCAAAGTGCACCACCTGTTGATCCGGATTGGCCACCTGAGCGCCAATAGCGGCCCCTGTACCGAACCCCATGGTGCCAAGACCGCCGGAACTGAGAAAGGTCCGGGGTTTGCTGAATGGGTAAAATTGGGCTGTCCACATTTGATGCTGCCCCACCTCGGTGGTAATAATAGTGTCTGCCGGCACTTTTGTGTGCGTTTCTTCCATTATATACCGCGGATGTAAATGTCGACCTGGTTCATGACTGGAGGGATGGATGGCCTTCCAATCCTTGATGTCGCCATTCCAGGCTGATACCTCTCTTTGCGGAATCAGGTCCAGCAGGAGCCGCAATACTTGTTTGACGTCTCCCTTTAACGAATGGTAGGACTGGATATTTTTATTGATCTCGGCCGGATCGATATCGATGTGCAGTATTTGGGCTCCAGGCGCAAAGCGCTGGGTATTGCTGGTTACCCGGTCGGAGAAGCGGGCGCCGAGCGCTACGATCAGGTCGGCCTGACTGGCCGCCATGTTGGAAGCCTTGGTGCCATGCATGCCGATAAGTCCGGTACATAGTGGATGGTTAGCCGGGAAAGCGCCATGGCCCATCAGGCTTAAGGCCACCGGTGAAAGAATCCGTTCGGCCAGCGTCCGCAGTTCGGCAGAGGCTGCACTGGCGATGACCCCGCCGCCGGCATACAAGAGGGGGCGTTTTGCCTGCCGGATCAGGTCAGCCGCCTGCTGCAAACTGGCTGCGGTCGGGTGTGGACTGGATTTCAGGTCGAGCGCTGAACGCAATGCTGCCAGATGCTCGGGGCTGGCGGCTTTCCACTCACATTCCTGTACTGTAAGGTCTTTGGGAATATCCACCAGCACCGGTCCACATCGACCGCTGCCGGCAATGATGAAGGCCTTGCGCAAGCTGTCGGCCAGGTCTTCCACTTTGCGCACAATAAAGTTATGTTTTGTTATTGGCATGGTGATACCGGTTATATCCACTTCCTGAAAGCTGTCCCTGCCCAGCAGGTGCGATGGAACATTGCCGGTTATGGCAACCAGGGGTATAGAATCCATATAGGCTGTAGCCAGGCCGGTAACCAGATTGGTTGCGCCCGGGCCGCTGGTAGCCAATACTACTCCGGTACGGCCGCTGGAACGTGCATAACCATCGGCTGCATGCGCTGCGCCTTGTTCGTGTGCTGTAAGAATATGGCGTATGCGGCTGGAATTTTTGAATAATTGGTCGTAAATATTGAGGACCGTTCCGCCGGGATAGCCGAATATGGTGTCTACTCCCTGTTCCAACAGGCATTCAATTACAATTTGTGCACCGGTCATGTTGTACCTCTCCTGCTTCATTACCGTGAAGCACCGCTTCATTACTATGGAGCACTGCTTCATTACCGTGAAGCACTGCTTCATTACCGTGAAGCACTGCTCCGCTGCTGGCAGAACCCACCATGGCCGCATACCTGGCCAGATAACCCGAATTGATTTTAGGTGCGGGCCGTTTCCAGCTTTTTCTGCGCTCAGTTATAATTTCTTCCGATACTTCCAATGTTAGCGAGCCGCCGTCGATGTCGATGTGCACGAGATCTCCTTCTTCAACCAGGCCGATAAGGCCGCCGGAAGCGGCCTCAGGTGAAATGTGTCCTATAGCTGCACCACGGGTGGCCCCGGAAAAACGGCCGTCGGTTATCAAGGCTACTGAACCGTCCAGGCCCTGCCCGGCCAGGGCGGCGGTAGGTGAAAGCATCTCACGCATGCCCGGACCACCGGCTGGTCCTTCATAACGGATGCAGACTACATCGCCGGCCTGTATGAAACGCTTCATAATGGCCTCACTGGCGGCTTCTTCTGAATCGAAAACTCTGGCCGGGCCGCTGTGCCTGAGCATGGAGGGGTGTACTGCCGAGCGTTTTACCACTGCGCCTTGAGGTGCAAGATTGCCGTACAGTACGGCTATGCCGCCGGCAGCAGAGTAGGGCTTGCTGGCCGGACGAATGATATCGTCCGCCGGTTTTCGGACATTTTGCAGGTTTTCGCTTAGTGATTTTCCGGTAACAGTCGGCTGATCTCCATCCAGGAGGCCGGCACCCAGCAGTTCGGCCATTACAGCCGGAACACCGCCGGAGGCCTGCAGGTCCTGCATGTGCCAGGGGCCGGCCGGCGATAGCCGGCACAGGTTTGGTGTATTGGCGCTTATTTCTTTTACCAGGTTTAGGTTAAATGACAGTCCGGCCTCGGCCATGATGGCCGGAAGGTGCAAAATGGTATTAGTGGAACAACCCAGCGCCATGTCTACAGCCAATGCATTGCGAAAGGCTGATTGGGTTAATAAGGTCCTGGCACTGGTTCCGGCAGCCAGTAATTCCATGATTTTTGTACCGCTCTGTTTCGCCAATCGTATCCGGGCTGCTTCAACGGCCGGGATGCTGCCGTTGCCGGGCAGGGCTATGCCCAGCGCCTCGGTCATACAGTTCATGCTGTTGGCGGTAAACATGCCGGAGCAGGAGCCGCAACCCGGACAGGCGGCGTTTTCGTACTCAGCCAATTCTGTTTCGTTCATGCTGCCGGCTGATACCGCGCCGACGGCCTCAAAAACCTGAGACAGGCTTACGGCGCGCTGGCCGACTCTGCCGGCCAGCATAGGCCCGCCGGATACCACAATAGTCGGCAGGTCCAGCCGGGCCGCCGCCATCAGCATACCAGGCACAATTTTGTCACAATTGGGTATCAGCACCATGCCGTCAAAAGCATGCGCCAGCATCATGCATTCGATGGAGTCGGCTATCAGTTCGCGCGAGGCCAGCGAGTAGTGCATGCCGCGGTGTCCCATCGCAATGCCGTCGCAGACACCTATGGCCGGGAACTCGAAAGGCGTCCCGCCGGCCGAACGGATACCTGCTTTAACAGCGTCCGCGATCTGGGCTAGATGCTGATGGCCGGGGACGATTTCGCTCTGGGCACTGACTACTGCAACCAGCGGGCGGGCCAGCTCTTCATCGGTACAGCCCAGGGCTTTCAGCAAGGCCCGCTGTGGTGCACGCTGCATGCCTTTGGTTATGGAATCGCTTCTCATGCCGAACCTCCGCTCCCTGCTGTCTGCAAAGCCGTCAGAACTGCTTTACCCATTTCCTGGGTAGTCAGGATTTTTTCGGGCTTGCAGTCGCCTGCTATGTCCGCACATCGCCAGCCTTGATCCAGTACCTTTTGTACAGCACTTTCGATCGCTAGTGCTTCGGCTTCCAGTTTCAGGCCGTGGCGCAACAGCATGGCGGCGGACAGGATGGTTGCCAGCGGATTGGCTTTACCCGATCCGGCAATATCCGGTGCTGAGCCATGGATCGGCTCGAACAGACCGGGCCCGCTGTCGC
>JAHIWF010000239.1 GCA_018815555.1 Spirochaetota bacterium
AAACGG
Source organism: Spirochaetota bacterium (assembly GCA_018815555.1). GTDB lineage: Bacteria > Spirochaetota > Spirochaetia > Treponematales > UBA12059 > UBA12059. The sequence continues at coordinate 7 of JAHIWF010000239.1, forward strand.
TAGGCATATAGAATCCAGTCGCGGCCGCCGGCAAACAGCGCTCCGCTATCGCCGACCTGAAGGTCCGAGGCATTGTTGACCAGCCGCAATTCGCGCAGCAGCTCGCCCTTCAGGTTATAGCTACCGGCCCGGGCAGTCGACAGCAACAGCAGCTTGCCGCCCTTGTACACTAAGCGGCCGTTGCGGTGGGGGGTTGTGGTGTCGCTGGTCAAAAGATTATCAACAGTCCAGGCTTGCAGGCGGCCGTCAGTGGCAAGACACCAGGCCAACTCATCCTGCACTAGCAGGGCCGTCAGGGCAGGCAGCCGCTGGGGCGAGCCCTGCACCGTACCGGCATCAGCAGCTCCGGCAGCCTCAGCAGCCTCGGCCTGTTTGGCCACCAGGTCCTGCCCGGTCGAATCCAGCCAGTGCAGACGACCGCCAGCCGCCAGACAATACCCGCCCGAAAACGCCGCCGCCTGCTCCAGCTCGCCGTTCAGCCGGGTTTCGCCCAGCAGCACGCCATCGCCAGACCAGAACTGCACCAAGCCGCCCTGAAAGGCCAGCAGCAAACTTTCCGCAGAACCGGGCAGCGGGGCAGCCGAACAGGCTTCCGGCAGTTCCCGCTGCCATAGCAGGCTGCCATTCGGTGCCAGCAGCTGCAGTGTTCGGCCGGCCAACAGATAAATACGCCCTGCTGCATCAAACACCGGCGGGTACTGCAAGGGTTGCGGCAGTCGCCAGGTCCAGACGGCCTGGCCGGAGCGATTAAGCAGCATTATAGAACTATTACCCTCCGGCACCAGCGCCCGGCCGAAGGGGTCACAGACAATAAAAGCCAGTTGGCGGCCGGACATGGTACGTTTGCCGAGCGCCGTTCCGTTCTCATCCAGCACATGCAGGGTGCGGCTGTCGGTCAGGTACCACACCAACCCGGCCCGGGCCACTGGTCCGGTGGAAATAAGGCCTCCAGAGGGAAAGCGGTACAGCACCTCGGCAGTATCCTGTACCACGGCCGGCGCTTGCGCTGCCAGACTGCCAGGCAAATTACCAGCCAGACAGGCCAGCAGACACAAAACCAGCCGGAACAAGAAGCGCTGCGGCATCAGGAATCCACCCTGCGCAGCAGCCGGGCACAGGATTCAATATGGGAAGTTTGCGGATAAAAATCGAACAGATGTACTTCGGCCACTTCATAACTGGAACGCAATTGCCCCAGATCGCGGGCCAACGACTGCACGTCGCAGGAAACATACGACAGAATCGGCGGCCCTTTTTCGGCCAGCCAGCGGCGCAGTCCGGACGAAAGACCGGCCCTTGGCGGATCCACCAGAACATAGTCGAAGGGTTGCGCGGCGGCAGGCAGAGCCACCCAGTCATCCAGGCTGCAGGCTGCATAGGAAGCACTGGGGCCTACATTATGGGCGGCCAGGCGTACCGCCGCGCTGTCCAGCTCTACGCAATGCAGAGAAGCAAAACTGTCTTTCAGCCAGGAAGCAAAGAGACCCACGCCGCAATACAAGTCAGCTGCGCGTTTTCCGGAAAAACCGGTACACACCAGCTCGACCAATTCCGGCAGCAGCCCTAAGTTAGATTGGAAAAAACGCGACGGATCCATCCGGAACCTGTGCCCGTAAAACTCGAAATCGAAGCTGCCGTCACGCCCCTCTACGTACACAGCGTCTCCCGGACTGAATACGCTAAAACGGTCCAGCCCGGGCAGATCAGCAGAAACAGCCGATCGCAGCCAGCCATCCAGCGAAGTTGCCAGAATCGGGCAGGCTGACGGCTCTACCAGCGTGTTGCTGCCGGCTACCGAATAGGCCGGCCGACCGGAGGCCCCTGGGCGGAACTGGGCGCGATGACGATAGCCAAGCGGGACGGAGGCATGAAGCTGTACGCTCTGGGGGGGGAGTGCCTGGTTGCGGCGCAAGGCTGCTTCCAGAATGCCCTGCTTAATTGCCAGCTGACAGCCGTAGTCCAGGTGCCCAAGATTACAGCCGCCGCATTGCGCCAGAAGCGGACAGAAAGCTGTTTCCGCACGCTGGCTGGAGGCTTCAAGAATTCCGGATATTTCGGCCCGGGCATAGGAACTGCGAGTCTCGCTTATCTGCACCCGCAGGCGATCGCCCGGTGCACTGGCCGGAACAAATACCGTACAGCCCTCAAAACGGCCTACACCGTCGCCGCCGGAGGCAATGCTGTCTATCGTCAGGTCCAGAATATCGCCGGGTTTCATAGGTCTTTACTATAAAGGAGTAAACAGCGGCTGGCAAGCCTGCAGGCTGCCACCCGGCCTGTAGCTACAGCCACAGCTTCTACCGGGCAGCAGCCAGCAATTCTGGCCGGACAGTAAACAGGGCTGGGCTGGGGATAAGCCCTTCAGCCACCACCCCGCAGCCCTGAACCGGGTAACGGCCGCTATAAGGAAACCGGCCGGAATTCCAGCTTCTCGGCCCGGTTACCGTCAATTTCCAGCACGGTAAACATACCCAGCTCGGTATCCACCGAATCACCGCGGATGGGGATGCGGTCCAGCGACCAAGCCACATAGCCGGACACCGTCTGTACCGGCGGCGGTTCGTCCAGCTCTATGCCGGACAACTCCAGTGCCACCGACAGCGGGGTTTCGCCGGCCAGAAGGTACGATCCGTCAGCCTGCCGGCCTACCCGTTCGCGCGACTCTTCGTGTTCGGTTTCGTAAATTGCACCGACTATTTCTTCCACCACATCATGCATGGACACAATGCCGGCCAGACCGCCGTATTCGTCGATCACCACGGCAAAGGTTTCTTTCTTCTCCTTAAAGCTGGCAAACAGCAAGCCGACCGGCTTATTGGGAGTAATAAAGAAAGGTTCACGTTCCAGTGCAGCCAGCTTGGTGTCGCCACGCTTGTTGAGCACCTCGTTGAGTATGGCATGCAGGGTTACGATACCGGTTATATTTTCATTCTCGCCGGTATACACCGGGATGCGGCTATGCTCGCTGGACATGACCATCTTGCAGGCTTCGTCACAGGTGGTATCGCTGTCCAGGCTGAAAACGTCGATGCGATGCGTCATGATAGCCTGCACCGTCGTACTGGAAAGCCGGAAAATGTTGCGCACCATGGAGGTGCGTGAATAATCGATAATGCCCATGTGTTCGGCCATCGACAGCATCTGTACCATGGTATCCATGGAAACAGCCGACTTTTTGTTGCGGCCCACAAAAAAGGTAACCAGCGAACTGAACAGGTTTACTACCAACACAGCCGGCCGGAACACAATCGAACAGAGGTAGATAAAAGGAGCTAAAGCAAGAGCTACCCATTCGTTGTTGTTAATGGCAATGCGCTTCGGTGTAACCTCGCCAAATACCAGCACCACAAAGGTAAGAATTCCGGTAGTAAGTCCCAGAGCCTTGTCGCCATAGGTGTCTATAACCCAGTTGGTTGACAAAACCGAAGCCAGAATATTAACAAGATTATTACCGATCAGGATGGTAGCGATCAGGTTTTCCGGTTTGCGGGCCAAGCGTGCTACTAGAGCCCCGGACCAGCCGCGTTTCTTTATGGATTCGAGCTGAAAGACCGAAAGCGAGGTAAACGCGGTTTCGACGCCGGAAAAAAGGCCGGAGGCCAGCAGGCAGGCAATGATACCAATCAGGGTGCTGTTCATGTGCGGTCCCTGCGGGAATCATAGGCGGAGGAAGCTGTCAGGCAAACGCAAGCCGCGCCGGCCGACAGCCTGGTAGACGGATAAGGGTCATCAGTATTCATGGCAGCAACTATACAGTATTGCAGCCAATCTGTAAAGAAAGCGATTATAAAAACAGCCGGCCACCCAAAGGCAGCCGGCCGTTTCGAACCTTAAAAAATCAGTGCTTGCGACGGGCCTCGTCAAGCGTTGCCATCGGGTCGCGTTCCATGTTGATAACACAAGGCTTAACCCCCCAGATATCCTGGGCATACTGCCGGATGGTGCGGTCGGAACTGAACTTGCCGCTGGCAGCAATATTCAGTACCACCTTGCGGTTCCATTCAGAAGGCTGGCGGTACAACGCGTCAACCTGCTGCTGGGCCTTGGCATACAAAGGAAGATCGGCCAGATGCATATAATTATCACCATTGTGCAGCAGCATCTGCCGTATCGGTTCGAAAATATTGTCTTCACTCACATTAAAGTGCCCAGAGAAGATAAGGTCCACAGCAGCCTTTACTTCAGGATCGGCGTTGTAATAATCCACCGGATTGTAGCTCATGCGCAGCTGGGCCACCTCGTCGGCCTTCAGCCCGAAAATGAACACATTGTCCATGCCGGCTTCCTCGGCTATCTCGATATTGGCACCGTCCAGCGTTCCGATAGTCAGCGCGCCGTTGCACATAAACTTCATGTTACCGGTTCCGGAAGCCTCGGTACCGGCAGTAGAAATCTGCTCGGACAGGTCGGAAGCCGGGAAGATGCGTTCGGCCAGGCTTACCCGGTAGTTAGGCAGAAAATACACCTTCAGCCGGTTGTCCAGCTGCGGGTCATTGTTTACCACACTGGCAATGTTATTTATCAGCTTGATGATCAGCTTGGCCATCTGGTAGCCCGGAGCCGCCTTACCGCCGAAAATAAAGGTGCGCGGCACAAAATCCGCAGGCTTGCCGGCACGCATGCGGTTGTACAGCATTACGATATGCAGGGCGTTCAAAAGCTGGCGCTTGTATTCGTGGATGCGCTTTACCTGCACGTCGAACAGCGTGTCCGGATTCAGCTGCCAACCGGTTTCGCGCTGCACTTGCTCGGCCAGTTTCAGCTTGCCCAGACGCTTCACCGCCGCCAGTTTGTCCCGGAAAGCGGCATCGCCGGCCAGATCCTTCAGGCGGGCAATCTGGTCAAAATCATGCACCCAGCCGTCGCCGATGGCCTCGGTAATCAGGGAAGCCAGAGCCGGGTTGGATTTAAGCAGCCAGCGCCGCTGAGTAATGCCGTTGGTCTTGTTGTTGAACCGCTCCGGGAACATGCCGGCCAGATCCGGCACCACCCGGCTTTTAAGCAGCTCGGTATGCAGGGCGGCCACACCATTGGTGGAGTGTGAGCCGATAATGCTCAGATTGGCCATGCGCACCTGTTTTACATCGCCCTCTTCCATCACGCTCATGCGGCGCATTTTTTCCATGTCGCCCGGATACTTTAGGGCAACCTTCTGCAGGAACTTGTGGTTAATGGCATAGATGATCTGCAGATGCCGCGGCAGCAGCTTCTCCAGCATCGGCACCGTCCACTTTTCCAGCGCTTCGGGCATCAGGGTATGGTTAGTGTAAGCCAGGGTGTTTACCGTTATTTCCCAGGCCTGATCCCACTCTACGCCCTCGTTGTCGACCAGAATGCGCATCAGTTCCGGCACCGCCAGCGAGGGATGGGTGTCATTCAGCTGAATCGCAGCCAGCTTGGGCAGTTCAGTCCAGGCCTTCTTGGACTTTTTAAAGCGACGGATGATGTCCCACAGCGAGCAGGCTACAAACAGGTACTGCTGTTTCAGGCGCAGCTCCTTGCCCAAGAATAACTTGTCGTTGGGGTACAGAACCTTGGTCAAATTTTCTGCCATCATCTTGGCCCGCACCGACTCTACGTAGTCGCCTTCGTTAAAGCCTTCAAAGTCAAATTCTTCGGTAGCCTTAGCGCTCCACAGGCGCAACGTATTAACGGTGCGACCGCCATAGCCGACCACCGGGGTATCGTAGGCCATGCCCAGCACAGTCTCGGCACCGTGCCACTTCATGCGGGTGCGACCCTCGTCCACCAGCGTTTCTACCCAGCCGCCGAACTGCACCGGCACCGTAATGTCCGGCCGCTCCAGCTCCCAGGGATTGCCGAAACGCAGCCACTCGTCGGGCTGTTCCAGCTGGTAGCCGTTTTCGATCCGCTGACGGAAAATGCCGTAATCGTAGCGCAGGCCATAGCCGAAGGCCGGCAGATCCATACTGGCCATACTGTCCAGGAAACAGGCCGCCAAACGGCCCAGGCCGCCGTTACCCAGCCCGGCATCCACTTCCTGTTCGCGGATATCCTCCCAGCTGAAGCCCAGATCCTGCAGCGCCTTGCTGGCCGCATCCTCGATCTGCATATTGATAACGTTGTTGCCCAGCGCCCGCCCCATCAGGAACTCCAGCGACAGATAGTACACCCGCTTTACGTCCTCGTCGTGGTGCGTCTGCTGGGTATTTATCCACTGGTCGATCAGCCGGTCGCGGATGGCATAGGCAAAAGCCATGTAGCGGTCATGGTCGGAGGTGGAATAGCGGTCCACCCCGAGCGTATATTTCAGATGCTTGGCATAACCCCAGGCGATATCGTCGGCCTGTTTACCCCAGCGGCAGCGGGCCGAAGCCAGTAATACATCATTCTTGTCGGACATGCTTCTCTCCTGATTCAGGAAAATTTTGTGCCCGGAACGTTGTGCAACCGTTTGCTCAACTCCGGAACACCGCCATACTTCTATGAATCGTTTTAATTGTCAAGCTTTTCGGGGGGCTTCGCAAGCATTTTAGAGCCTAAAAAGCATAAAAGGCATATTGACCAGGGTGACCAGAAGCCGGCGGGGGGGCTTTAGCGGTAGTTCACAGCCAGGGTTAGAGGTATGCAAGCCACGGCCCTGCTGCCGGAAAACAGCCGCTCTTGCTTGCATTATCAGCGATGCAGGCGCATACTGTCCTGGATTAACATACTATGGAGGATCTCCATGAAACATATGATTTTACTTACCCTCATACTCGTTTCGATTTCAGCGGCAGCTGCTCAGACTCGAGCCGAGCAAACACGACCCAAAAACAAGGATACAGCAGCAGCACAGCCGGTTCTTCAGGAAAACTCCGAGCGTGAGACTGTATTTAATCCTTTTATCTGCGCCTTTACACCAGTAGCCGCCATATCCGGTGCGGACTTCTCCGGCGAGCTTTCATTCAGCACAGGCTCGGACTTGATCGCCATTCCAGCGATAGCCACAGGTTTCGGCTGGGGAGCGGCTGCCGGATATGAAATGGCGTTCAAAAACGGCTTTTACATGCGTAGTATCCTGTATGCCGAACAAAGTTTCCACGAAGCCGTCTTTCAGGAATCAAAGCTGACTGTTTCGGCTCTTTCTTTCAGCTGGAATCTGGGAATCAGCTGGCGGATCGTGCAAAAACTGGGAATCTACGCTACGGCCGGCTGGAGTATTCCCTATTGGCTGTTTGTACAGAACGGCTATCAAAACGGCAGCGAAACCAGCACGGTATCCTACTTCGGTGTCGAAGGCATTGATGCCGGCTTTGGTGCGGATCTAACTCTAATCGGTCGCTCCGGCATATTCGCCGAAGCCATATACCGCATCCTCGATTATGGCGATGCCAGCTTTGCCGACCGGACCCTGGTTCCGATAGAATATCTCCATGCCGCTGCCTGGCATTTCCGTATCGGACTCCGCCAGGGATTTAAAGGCGATTAAGACCTTATAATAGCGGAGACAGGCATACTCCCCCGATCAGCGCTTTCTGTAGCGATAACCACTCCATTCGAGATATTCAGTTCCATCCTCGACAATCAAACGAACCGTCTCTCCCAAGTTTCGACCATAGCCCCTGAAAAACAATTCAGTATCCGAACGGGCTGCTACCGGGGAAAGCTGCTTGCCGCCACGATCGATCCGCAGACAGGCGATACCGGATTTTGAATCTATCATCAATTCAAGGGATTTAGCGGAAAAATCCGGAGCGGGACTCTCCGGACCCACAGGAACCCATTTCCCCATCCGTGACTGCCAAGCAGGACCCAAAGCTTCAGCCTCGATTTTCTCCAGTACGATATTTATGCCGCCGCTTTGCCGAATTATCATATACTTGCCATTTTCCAGATCAGTGAGGGACACCTCGAGCATCTGCAGGAAAGGAATATTCAGGGGGATGATACCCAAGAGTCTCGGTTGCAGACTGAAGTATCCAGAGCCCCTGTATTCCAAATCTACCGGCAAGCCGTTGAATATGAACTGCAGCCCTCTGTGGCCAGTTTTGGCCACAAGCAAGCCGGCACTCGAAGCCCAGCAACCACTTACTCTGGCGGCTACTTCATCAGGAACCTTTTGCACCGGTCTGTCCCTCAGAGTCTGGCTAGGCTGCATCGGTGCGCTGCCGGCAGGCTCTGCAAAAAGCAGCAGTAAATCACGGGACAGATCCTGCAAAACTCCGGAATCGGCATTGCCGCCGTTAATCATGAAGGCCACACCAAGACCGGACTCGGCATCCAGCATAGCATGGGCATGATATGGTGGCAGATCACCGCCATGGCCAATAAAAGTCCGCGAAGGTTCTGTCTGGCTTTCCACACCATACCAGGAAAGCAGCTGCACAAAATCAAAGTCCAGTCTGGTATGGCTGTTCTGCCTGGTCCACATTGTCTGAAGGGAACCCGGATGCAGGATACCACCACCGGACTGATCCTGCCCCTGCATGGCTGTTTTTAGGACAGCTTGTAAAAAGTTACCCATTTCGCGAGCCGAACTGACCATCGAACCGGCTGCCGCATCCCTGATGCCGGGCATGTCTATCCAGCGCCGGCTTTCATATCCCCGGGCATAGCGATCTGCCGTCAGAGAGTCAAATTCAAAGGTAGAATCCACCATTCCCAACGGCTTTAGCAGCTCAGTTCTTACAAACTCATTAAAACTACTGCCGCTGACATTCTCCACAACCAGAGCCAACAAGCTGATTCCCAGATTTGAATAGGACCAGACAGTGTAAGGCTCCCAGCACAGTGTAGTTTTGGAAGCCTCTTCAGCCATTTTTGCGTAGGGCCGGGCTACATTATTCTGGAATGACACCCCGGGCATGAAGCCGTTCATAATATCGCTTTGCAAACCGGATTGATGCGACATTATAGCCCGGATGCTTACTCCGTCCGGATCAGGCCCCCAGGTCAGGGGTGAAAAATCCGGAACATAGGTGGACAGCGGCGCATCAAGGTCTACCTGGCCATCTTCGACCAGGCGCATTATGGCCAGACCGGTAAACAGCTTTGATACTGAGCCTATGTTCGATATGGTGTCAACAGAAAAGTCTTTTGCCCTATCAGCCTTGCCAAAAGCTTCAAGCATTATGATGCTGTCAGTATCGACCAGCACCATTGAAAGCCCGGTGATTTTGTGTTCCTTGATTCGCCTGGCTACTAGTTCCCGGGCAAGGCTTAATGCTTCGTCCTGGTTACTGGCGGATAGTAGTGGTTTTTGGGTGGCCCTCGTGCTGGCGCAGCCGGCAAGCATCAGGCCGACAAAAAGGATGCAAAAAGAGAAAAAAGCTTGTGCTTTTTTACGTGATTGTGTCATGAAATACTCCTACCGCAGTAAGCCAGCACATTGCGCCTGAGCTAACTGCCGAAAAATTGTGGTTCCCCTTGGGCAAACCCCAAAAGCCTGGAAAATCCTTTGATAACAAAGATTTCATCTGGCCATTGCTGCAATCATACAACAGCATTGGTCCATTTTCAATGTAATGCATATTAATACGCCCCTTGCCTTGGGCTAAGCAGCAGGATTACTCCGGCCTTCATTGGGGAGGAAGGCTGTGTCGATAAAGGAAGCTTATTCGGCGTCGCTCCGGCTGGCGGATATTGTCGGCTGTCAGCACCTCGTGCCGCGAGAACTCGAAACAGCGATCGGCGGGCAACCTTGGAAGCAGTATTCATTTAGGGCAAGAAACTAACAGTTACCAATTACAATAGCTGCAATTATACAATAATCGGGCCGCAGTATCGTCTATGGCAGACAACCAGACAGAATCAGCCCAAAATTTAGCATCAAAATCCTAACAAAACATACTTGGCAAAATAAGGTTATCAGTGTTAACCTGCCACGTATGGATCAACCAGAATATACCAGAGGAAAGACCAAAGCGCGACTGCTGGAAATGGCAGAAGACCTGATTTTGGAATCAGGCTGGAGTGCGCTCTCAGTACGGGCTTTAGGCAAGCGGCTGAGAATCAGTGGACCGGCCTTTTATAAACATTACAGCGGTATTGATGCATTACGAGAACAGCTCATTGCCAAAAGGTACGCCGATTTTATGTCCTATGTGAATGCATACCAGCCGGAAGTTGAGCGCGCTGGCGATACAGAAACTCAGTGTATACAGAGTATTCACCAGGACGGGCTTCTCTATATTCAATACTGGGCCCAGAATGTCCGCTGGTTTGAGCTATACCGCCAATGGGTCTACGAGCAAAAAAGCCTGGCCCTGTCCTTGGAGCGGCGTTCCGACAAATTGCACCAAGATGTGGCAAAGCTCTTAAGTCGGGGGCCCCAGACAGAGATCTGCCTGCAAGCCTGCTGGCTGCTGGAATGCAGCTGGTTTGGCCTGGCGCAAGCCGCAGTGGCTGAAGCCCAGAAAGGGCAAGCTTTTGACAGCCAACGTTATCTGGCAGCAATCGAATCAAGCTGTTGTTTTTTAGCTACACAATAAGGAAGGATTACTATGACTCGAGCACTTAGGATAATGGTACCGCTAATAATAATTTTAGCCTCGATAGCCGCACTGGCTGGTCTCTGGCCGGCTGACGGAGAGCCGTTTAGTTGGACGACACTGCGAGGCGAACAGTTAGAAATTAACGGCCGGGGGCTGTATTATTTCGACAGCGTAAGCAGCGCGGCACAAATGCAGGCCAATGACCTGATCACCCTCTTGCTTGGCGTTCCACTGCTCGTTGTTTCATATATTCTGAGCTGGAAGAACTCTCTACGCGGAAAAATCCTGTTGGCTGGCACCTTGGGATTCATCCTGTATACCTATATCACCATGTCCATGGGAGCACAATTTAATCAATTATTTTTACTTTATGTGGCCTTGTTTGGATTAAGTTTATTCAGTCTTATCCTCGCATGCATACAAGTAAAACCGGAAGAATTGAGACAACGTATCAAGGATAGGTTTCCACGCCGCCGTATCGTTGGAATACTGTTATTTGCGGCACTTTTTATACTAGTGGCCTGGGTATCGCGAATCCTGGCCGCCTATAAACCAGGAGCGGTACCGCAACTGGAAAATGTGACCAGCATGTTTATCCAGGCGATGGATCTGGCTATAATTGTGCCGCTGTGCCTTATATCGGCCATGCTCCTGATCAAAGGCCAAGCCTGGGGCTTCCTGCTTTCAGCTTTCAGTCTGGTAAAGTTTTCGACACTGGGTATTGCCGTCGCTACCATGGGACTTAATATGGCCAGGGTCGGAGCAGCACCAGCGCTGGCCGAACTGATTATTTTTCTGCTCATGGCTTTGGCGGGCTGCCTGGCCACCGTAGCTCTATTCCGGTCGATCAAATAGGAAGTAGCCGATGTACCGCCGCAATGCGCTGTATTTTGAGGCTGTATCGGATGATGCGGATCCATAAAACTGATCAATTCCGGTCCAACCCGGGCTACAGCGCGGTATAGCCGCAAGCGGAACCTTCTTCAGAAAAACTTGACAGGCTTTACGCGTATACCCTAAGCTTGAACCCATGACCAAGAAAACGCTTTCCCCGGACGAAGCTCTTAGACATTGTCAGAATTTGATAGCCGAAGGCAAATGGCAGGAAGTATTCGACTTCTGTAGCCTCATCCTGTCAAAACCGGGAATGTACCAAAGCCAGTTTCAATATTTTCAGCTGTGCGCGGCGGCACGGCTGAAGCGCGACAGTTTTGTGTACGATACGCTCAAAGACTTGGCAGATGCAGGATTCTGGTACTCCCAGGAACTGTTGCTGAAAAGCCCTTCGTTCCAAGGCCTTCAGGAACAGCCCGTATTCAAGGATTTGCTCGCCCTCCATCAGGCGACTTTCGAGCGAGCGCGCGGCGTAGCCATAGCCGATCCGCTTATATTTAAAGCAAAGCCAGAAAATCTGAGTGGGCAAGCCCTGCCCGCTATTATGCTGCACGGCAATGCCAGCAATGCTGAAGACGAAGCGCCGCACTGGCGACACTTATCTGACTTGGGCTGTACCCTCGCCGCTCCGGAATCCGGGCAGGAGGGACTAATGAAATCAGTCTACAATTGGGACGACCGGGATGCCACTTTTAACGTAATTCGCCAGACCGCTGCCCGATTGGCTGTCGATCCAAATACGCCAGCACTACTGGCCGGCTTCTCCATGGGTGGCGGGATGGCCTTTAAGGCGGCGATCCACAATATCGTTCCCTGCCGAGGATTGATTCTGTTTGGCCCCTACCTTCCGGAATCACCTGCCGAACTGGATATTTTGCTTAAGAATGACCAAATATTCAGGCAGGATGGACGAATTTATATACTTGCCGGCGAACAGGACGAATTATACCAGCCCAACCAGGATTTACTGCATGCGCTCAAGCAAGCCGGATATCAGTGCGGGTCGAAAACACTTTCCGGCGGACATCACTATCCGGCAAACTTCGCGCAGGAACTGGAAGAAGCCCTGGCTTTCGTACTGGGGGGCTAGGCACCGGCTCATTCCATCCAAACTCTTTAATTTATGTCTAGTTCCTCAAAGCTTGTGCATCATGGTGAGACAGTTGGAAAGTCCCGTACAAATCCGTTTTAATAATTAAAAACAGTTAGAGTGCTGGTCCTTTTTATGGTGTTTTGACTGGAATATGGGAAAGTGGCCCGGAGAATGGGGGTTTACCAGCAAGATGCACAAGCTTCGAGGAACTAACGAATCCTTGATAGCCTGCCTTATAGGCGTATTCCTACGGTGAACGCCGGCAACCGGAAGAACATCACAGAATCAATCCAGGAGTACGGCATACCCCAGCTGTCGGAAGTCACAAGCTGTATTGGATTAAAGTACAGATCCAGCGAAGCGGCAACGAACAATGAGGTAGTAATATTGTACTGCAGACTCTGCCTGATGTTCAGGTAGCTGAAAAGATGCCAGCGTACCTCCCCGGCGTTCAGCTCCACCAGATTGTCAAAGCCCTCAAAACTGCTGCGCCAGTAATGATACACCGGCTCCAAAACTTCGATTCTAAGTGCTCCAACATACAGCAATACGGCAAAAGAGGCGGAAAGCCGCCCCGGAGTGCGCGAGCCGAAGCCAAGTCCCGGCAGCAGTATAAGGTTGTTGCTGGCCACCGTATCGCTTTTATCTACATTCAGGACAATACCGGTGTCGGGATTGGTATTAATAATCGTATCCCGCGAATAAAAGCTCATAAAAGAGTTACTGTCGATAAAAATTGAAGTCACAAAAGCCAGATTGGAACGGTTATAGAAAAACAAATCTGCGTTAACCGGGAAAGCCGAAAAATCTTGGAGAATAAGACCCATGGGACTATTGTCAATAGTAGCCAGCCTGCTAAGAGTTAGGCGGGGAGCGAATCCGGCCAGATACAACTCATATCCTGATTCCATTTCGCGCTCGAAGCCCACTGCCTCTTCTATTTCTTTGCGACTCTCTTCCTGCTGTATCTGCTCGCGGGTAACTTTCTGAGGCACCTCAGTCAAAGCAGGGGCCACTGCACTGGCGGTAGTGGTGATAAAATCACGCAAGCTGCTGATATCCAGCCTGTCATTATGCAATGTGTAGCGATAGATAGCCACATCAATTTCAGGCGATACTTGCTCACGAAGCTCACTCAAGCGAACCCCCAGCTCAAGGAAAGAATCAACAGATACGAGTGCAAATGATATAATTGAATGAGCTTCATTTGCGGACGCCACCAAAACGCAGGGCTGCAAGGTGCTTATTTCACTGAATAATAATGAAGGCAAAGACCGCAGCAGTTTCTTTTCGTTTACATCAGGATACTGATCCAGTCCTTCCACCGGACCGACATATATCCTGCGCGGAATAGTAGCCACTGGCTGAGCCGCATCAATCTCCTGGGCAGGCAGCGGACAAAGAATCAGAGATAGCAAGAAGACCACGCAAAGAAGCCGGCACCTCATATTCTGACTCCGATTCCATAATAAATATTCAGATAGAAAGAACCGGCGTTTCGATCCATTTTCAAAAAATCATACTGCCACACATAAGGCGCAAGGCTAGAGCCAAAGGTCTGATAGCGTGCCGGTTGCGAATGGCGGGTATAGGTATACAGCCTGGCTCCCGTCTCCAATACAGGTCCAAACACCAGTAAGGGACTAAAATAGCTGCGCTCAAGGGTATCTCCATCATGACGATCGATATGAAACGATGGTTTATAGCTCAACAAACCACCGGCTTTGGCGAAAATATCAATCATGCCGCCGGAGACCGATAATTCCAGCGTTGGCTGTATATGAAATCCACCGACAGAAATATCACCTTCATAACCGAATAATACATGCCCACCACCACCGAGGCTTAAGGCCAGATTACTGTTCATCATACGCAACCATGTCAGTTCAGCCGAAAACGGAACCCCACTAACAGCACTAAGCAGGGTATCGTCAGAATTGACCACCGTAAGCAAAATTCCGCCAAGACCGGCAGAACCCTGCCAGGCGGTATTCAACAAAGACCTGCGCTTAATCAGTTCTTTCGCTCCAATACGCCGTTCTGTTTCTATAATACTGGCACTTACCAACTCGGTTTCAGTAATAATTTCCCTACCCGCCTCGGGCAATACACGGTCCACCGCACCAGCAAATTCCAAAGTCATATTATCGATTGTATCGAAGATTTCGATGCCGGCTTCTCCCTGGTACAGCACTGCGGCTTTTACGCCTACTTTGCGAACGTCATACAGACAGCCACGCACCAGAACGGCGTCTCCGTCCACAAAAAAATCACCGCTGATCAGCAAATCAGCCGCCAGTTCCGTGGCCGCTGAAAAGTCCGGCAGGACGGAATAGTTCCCTACTTCACCTTCTGAGGCGGATAAGTTTGTAACATCAAGGACTTCCAGCCGGCGATCCCTCTCCAGAACAACCTGCAGCGAGGTTCTAAACAAATCCGACAGATACACATCGGTCTCCGCTCCGAGATTTACGAACCGGTCAATCAGAAGGCGGTATGTGGAAAATCGTGGAGCAGCGATTCCTGCCCCTAAATCCGATAGTGCGCTCTGTGATTCTGACTGGGTGTCCATACTGCTGTCTTCTGCGAGCACAGTAAGGTCCAGCTGAACTTCGGTATCCGAATCCAGCTGTAAGTAGGACCGATATGGCGAAAAACCTTCCTTCCTTACTTCCAGATAATGCCGTCCGCTATCCAGTTCCATTGTAAGCGGAGTCTGACCCTGCTTCCGGTCGTTTATGTATACTTCTGCGCGGCCCGGATTCGAACTGACGCTTACCGCGTAACTGTCCAGTCGGGGAGAAAAGCGGGGGATAGAAGAACCGAAACCAATGAAACTGCTGCCTGTCCAGGAGGCGAAATTGATGCGGTCCTGCAGGTCCAGGGCTATGGCGGCCTGTACCTCAGGGCGCATTTCCATATACGAACCTACCAAGCGCCCGCCATCGTGCCGATACCGTCTTGCTGTAACAATATATGGAAACAGATACACCATGTTTGCCGAAATTTCCAGCGGCAAAAGTACCGGAGGTGAAACAGTCTGATTATTTTCTCCGCTGGCCAAGTTGCGGCTTTTTACCTGCCAGTTGCCAGGGGTAACAGCAATCACTCTATAGTTACTTTTATTGCCCGAGCTAGTCACAATTTGAAGTATTTGTTCGGGAGCATCCAGATTTTGCAGAACAAGATAGTCCTGAAAAAGAGTCTCCCCAGTTTCCATAGCGATATCCCGTATATCCCAAGGAATAACCAACAGCGAATTCTTTTCCGGTCCGGGTTCAGGGAAACTGCTGCATGCAAATAAAAGCAATGTAAGCATGACAAACATTGAAAACTGTAAGCTTATAATTTTTAGCTTTCCGGGACACTTTGTTTTTACAAAAAAAGTAATTTTCATGAGAAAAGACTAAGGCAGCTGACGTAATCTGTCAACTTCAATAGCCGAATTTGCTGACATATGACAGCAATCTTAACCTTCCGGCCGCCGGCAATAATCCACCGAATACTCGGCAAAGGCAAAGCCCACCGACTGGTAAATCCGGCTGACGCTTTCGTCTTCCGGCATGATCACAAAGCGCTGCGGCCCCAAACGGGCTAGCAGCTCGCTGCAAGCCCGGTACAGCAGTGTGCGGCACAGGCCTTGCCGACGGTAATCCGGGTGGGTGGCCACATCCTGAAAACGCACCAGACCATCCTGCCAGAACAGGCCCATGTGGCTGGTATTCAGTTCACCTTCCCAGCTGCCCCACCAGGCACCCTGGCCGGCTTCACAAACCCGACGTACCGCGGCAAACTTGCGCTCCAGAAAACCACGGTCAAAACCTGGGCGGCCTTCATTGGTAAGGTAGGCGGTATCTATAATAGAAGTCCAGTCGGCGTCACTTCGGGCAGGCCGGCACGGCTGGTTCTGATTCAGGCGCTCCGGCTGGTGGATGGTGTCGGCAGCCAGCACCTCATGCTGTGAGAACTCAAAGCCGGCGGCAAGAAAGGCCGCTCCGTCGCCGGATTGGCCGTCGGCCGAGTCAATCTGGAAAACCCGGTGGGTCTTGTCCGGAAATTCTTTGGCAAACAGCTGCATCCAGTGATCAAAATCACTGGCCTTTGGGGTGGCCGGCATAAGCAGGCAGTTGCCGTACCAATAATCGGGCACCGAAGGGGTGCGGTATACCAGATAGCTGCCGCGGTCTTCCACCTGGCCGTACATGCGCTGGATCATGGTCTGGGTGCGCATCGAGAGGGATTGTATGGTCATAATGGTGCCTCCTCTTGCCAGAATAACGCACGCACACTATATGCGGCAAGCGCTGCCGGCACATCCATCAAATTTTGGCGTTGACGTACTGCCCATCTATGCATGACAATGGGGCTGCCGATTTTTCACAGGAGTATGCGCATGAGTGACAATAGCGATGATTTCCGGCCGCAGGCTGAACAAAAAAGCGAAATACAACCGGCATCCAAACTGACCGATACAGCGGCGGCTGGCGTACAACCAGAGATAGCCGACAGCCCCGGCGCTCCGGGTGGCACAAAGGGCGATGCTCCGGCCAAAAGTAAAAAAAAGCGCAAGCATCCTTTTTTGCGCTTTCTGGGCTGGTTTTTCATCATACTACTTGGAATACCGCTGCTTACAGCGCTAATCCTGCTGGGCATTGCCTTTTTCAGCCGTAGTGCTCCGGGCAGCTATATTCCGCAAGACTTCGATTTTTATGCCAGTGTTCCCTCGGCCAGCCGCTTTGCCAACGAGGTTATACACCTGCAGGCACTGGATACGGTGCTCAGCACACCGGAAACACTCGGGGTTCGCGGCCTGGTGCGTTCGTTGCGGGTTAACCCGATCCTGCGCAATGAGTACTTTATAAAGGTAGCCGATATACGAGTGGACGCGGCCCTGTATGCCGACAACAGTTTTGTGGCGGTGGCAGATATGGGTCTGCGTTCGGCCCTATCCCGCTTTGCACCGCTTTTCGGCTCTCTTATACTGAACCGTTTTATAACGGTAGAGAACTTGAGCTACCTGGAACAGGATGATTTTTCCTGTTTCCTTTTTGAACGCGACGGGTTAACCATCTATGCCGCCGTCAGACGCAATCTGGTCATCGCGGCTTCCAACTATGAACGTTTTGCCGAGGCTCTGGCCGGTACCCACCGCCAGAGCGAACAACTGATCCGCGCCCTGGCGGCCTCCGGCGACAGCTCGCTGCGTTTTCTGGCCGACCCGAGCCGCTTTACCGAACCGCTGTCCGGGCCGGACAGTATTACCGGCCGCCTGCTGGACACCTTGCAGTTTCCGTCGCTGGTGCTGGTCGACCTGAAGCTTTCCGATGAAGCGATAGGCATCAGTTTCAGTGCCAGTCCGCAATCGAGTGACGCAGGACTTACCAGTCTGCTGCAGAAACGTTCACGGGCTCCGGCAGTGCTGTCGCGGCTGCCGGAAGCGGCTGAATACTTCAGTCTGCTGGCGCTGGGCAGCCCGGAAGAATTGTGGACCACGGTTATTCCCTTCATGGACGCCAAGGTGCCGGAAGCCAAAGCCAGTGCCGATAAGGCTACCAAGCTGGCCTTCGGTAAAACGGTGGACGAGCTTTTATTCTCGTGGATGGGCAACGAACTGGGCATGTTCGGTACCAGCCTGGGTCCAGCTCCGGTCTTTTTCGTCAAAGTGGAGGACGAAAAACAGCGCCGGCTGGTGTTTGATTCCATTCTGTCCTCGGTTTTGGTCGGCCGGGATGTTTCAGCGGTGGTTAACGGAATACGAATCCCGCGCATTATATTTCCTTCATTTATTACCAACTTCCTGTCCAGCCTGGGCATTCAGCTGGTTGAACCTTTTTATGTGGTGGAGGACGGCATACTGTATGCTTCGGCCTCAGCCGAAACGCTCGGGGCCTGTCTGGAGCAGATACGCGCCGGCAAACTGCTGGTCAAATCCGCTCAATGGGAAGGCATAGCCGCCTCGGTTTCGGCCGAGAGTTCGGCGATGGTCTACTATAACCTGGACCGCAGCCTGCCCTTCTTTCTGCGTATGGGCAACAGCCTTTCCGATACACTTAAATCATACAATATCGGGGCTCTGTCGCTCGGCTTCCGCAACGGAGAGCTGCGCATCGATCTTTCCGCCCTGCGCACAGCCAGCAGCAATACCAGCGGCATACCTGGCTATCCGGTGTCGGCCGGCAGCCGCATCGACAGCGACCTGATTACGGTCATTTCTTCGGCAGGCACGCCGGTAAGCTACTGGACCTCGGGCAAAACGGTATACGGCATGGACCTTTCTTCCGGCGAACGCTACACCCTGGAAATGGACGACAATGCCTACATCTCCGCTGCCATCCGCAACCGGGCCATGACCAGGCTCTGGGCAGTTTCTCAGCGTGGAACAGTTTATAACCTTGACTACAAACTGGAAACAGCTGCGGGCTTTCCGCTGCTGAGCGGCCAGACTGTTTCCGGCCCGCCGGCAGTAAGCGGCGACACCTTCCTGGTGCCGATTAAAGAAGAGGCTTCCATAATGATGATTACCCCGGATGGAACCAAAAGTTACTCGGCGGCGATGTACTCGCACAGCCGCAGTGGGCCGGCCGTGCAGGGCAGTCTGTTCGCCGTGCTGCCGCGCAGTTTTGATTCCTGGCTATTCCTGTTTAACCCCGCGGGCGAGCTTATTCCCAACTGGCCGGTTCAGCTGACCGGCATTGCCTCTGCCAGTCCACTGATTGTTCCGGGGGCCAGGCCGGAGGACAGTAAAATTGCCACCATAACCGAATCCGGCGACTTCTCGGTTTACAATTTCGACGGCAGCCTCATGCCCGGCTTTCCTATCAGTCTGCCGGGGGTATACGCATCTCCTCCTTTGTGGGTTCCCGGCTTTAATGCCTTTTTACTGATCAGCGACCAGGGTGTACTCTGGCGTATCACCCGCGACTCGGTCATCCAGGCATCCATTCCACTGCAATATATAAACGGCCGGAACATCCGCATGACCGCCCGGGACATCAACAACGACGGCCGTGAAGAAATATTCATAGGCAGCGATGGCAATGCGCTAATGGCTTTCGATTCCGGGCTGGTTCCGCTGCTCGACTTCCCGCTGCCCGGCAGCGGACTGGCCGGCTTTGCCGACATTGACGGCAACGGCAGCGCAGAACTGATAATAAAAGGCAGCGACGATACCATCAATGCCTACCGACTGGCACAGTGAGGTTACACATGAAACAAAACTATTACCTGAATCGACAAGCGCGACGTAATGGCAGCATTACGTCCGGCCTTCTCTCTATAATCGGACTGGTACTGCTTTTGGGTTCCTGTGCCAGCATCCAGACCGACATCCGCTACGATACCGTGCCTGGCATAAGCGGCGAAGAGCTGCAGCTTATTGAGCTGCGTCTGGTGGATCTGCGCGCTAATCCCAATGCGCAGGAACTGGCAGCCATCCGTTCCGACCTGCAGCAGCGCAGCAAAGCTCCCCTGTCAGAGCCGCTGTTTAGCGCCCGCCTGCAGGCCCTGATCGCCGACGCGGCATTGCTGGCCGGCAATCGCCGCGAGGCCGAAGCGGCGGTGCGCACCGCCAAGGCCGCCTATGCCGGCGATGAACTGTCCCTGCTTGCCGAGCTGCGTCTGCTGGAGGATCTTTCTAGCCAGCTGGAATTAGCGGAATCAGCCATCCGCAGTGCGGATTCATCCTTCCGGCTGCGTGCCGAGCTCGGTTCGCTGCTGCTTAAGGCCGGCCGCTACCGCGAGGCCCTTGCGGCCTTCGATTCGGCCTTGCCGAAACTGCCGCCTGAATACAGCGTCTTGTATCAGGGCGAACGTGATAAAGTCTTTGCCCTGCGCGACTCCGGCTCTTCGGTGGAAGAAGCCTCCGCCCTGCACCTGACCCCGCAGCCAATCAGCCTGCTGGGTATGCTGATTGTGGTGCAGCAGGAATCCAGTCTGCTGGAATGGTTTACCGGCGGCGCAAACTGGTCGCCCGGGGTCATCTTCGAACGCGCCAAGGCTGCTAACTGGTTCAGCGACCCGTCGGCCAAAGGCGACAGTTTCGCCAAGCGCCAGGATGCCGCCTTGCTGATCTGGAACCTGCTTGGTCGCGGCCAGAGCGCTGCGCTGAACAAATATTCGGTACGCTATGCGGCACGGGGAGTCAGCCCGATACCGGATGTACCCTATGGTCACCCGGCATTTGACGCGATACTGGGCCTGGTGGAAGAAGAAATCATGAACCTGCCGGACGGACGGCACTTCAAGCCTGACGATACGGTCAGCGGGCTGGAGTTCTTCGGCATCATGACCGCGGCCATCAAATTCCGCTAACCGGGCGTGTTTACCCGCGAACTGCTGGAACCACTCGACGGACTCAAAGGCGCTGGGCCGGCACTCAGAAAAAAACTGTCACGACTCGGAATTTATACAGCGGCTGACTTACTGCTCTATGCACCGCGCTCCTGGGAGGACCGCAGCCAGCAGCGTTGCCTGCGCGAGTACGCTTTGGGTCCGGTAAATTGCCGGGTGCAGGTAACGGCCCATGAGTGGTTCGGCTACGGCCGCATGAAATCCTTGAAAATCTGGGTGCAGGACGAACAGGGCACCAGGGCGGTATTGGTCTGTTTTAACCGCGGCTTTCTGGAACAGCAATGGCCGGAAGGCAGCAGCGGACAGCTCTGGGGCAAATTTGATTTCCGCTACGGCAGCCTACAGTCTTCGTCATTCGACCTGGACTTGCAGCCGGCACCGGGCAGTATTCTGCCGGTGTATCCGCTGACTGAAGGTCTGGGCCAGACCAGTCTGCGCAAACTTGCCCGCCAGGCTCTGCTGCACTGGGGGTCGGTGGATGACGAGATTCCAGCCGGGCTGCTGCTGAAACAGGGCTTGCCGGATAAAAAAAGCGCACTGCGCGGCTTGCACCAGCCAAAAACTATGCACGAGGCCGAACAAGCCTGGCGGCGCATGGTGTATGAAGAATTATTCTACATGCAGCTGCTGATACTCAGACGCAACATACAGCGACGTCAGCAGAAGCTGGAACGCGGCAAGCTTAACAGCAGTCTGGTAGACGCACTGCGCCAACGCCTACCCTTCGAGCTTACCCCCGACCAGGACAAGGTGCTGGACGAAATTGCCACAGACCTGCATTCGCCTTGGCCGATGGCCCGCCTCCTTCAGGGTGATGTGGGTTCGGGCAAGACCCTGGTAGCCTTCATGTCCGCCCTGTACAGCATCGCCTCGGGCGGCCAGGCAGCCATCATGGCCCCCACCGAACTGCTGGCCCGCCAGCATGCCGAAAATGCCGCCCTCCTTTTGGAACCGCTGGGTGTCCGCCTGGCCTTTCTTTCCGGCAATGTGAGTGATGCCGCCCGCCGCCCTTTGCTGGCAGCCTTGGCTGCAGGCGAAATCGATCTGGTATTGGGCACCCATGCCTTGTTCTCCGATGAAGTACATTATAAAAACCTGCGTTTTGTGGTAGTGGACGAACAACACCGTTTTGGCGTACTGCAGCGTCTGGCTTTGGGAGCCAAGGGCAAGGCGCCAGACCTGTTGATGATGAGTGCGACTCCCATTCCGCGCACCCTGGCCCTGACCGCCTTCGGTGACCTGGCCGTGTCCACCATCCGAACCATGCCCCCGGGACGTAAAGCAATTATCACCCATTTGGCCCGGCAGGGCAACGAGGACAAAGTATACAGCTTCATCGAAAAAGAACTACGGGCCGGTAATCGGGCCTATTTTGTGTATCCGCTGGTAGACCGCTCCGACAAGCTGGAACTGAAAGACGCCGAAGCCATGTTTCAGGCATTGGGCAAACGCTTCCCGGCATTCAAAGGTGGGTTGATACACGCCAGACTGCCGGAGGACAGCAAACGCGCAACCATGCATTCTTTCTCCCGTGGTGAGTTGCAGTATCTTGTTGCCACCAGTGTGGTGGAAGTCGGCGTTGATGTGCCGCAGGCTACTTGCATGGTCATCGAGCATGCCGAACGTTTCGGGCTGGCGGCCCTGCACCAGCTGCGCGGACGGGTTGGCCGCGGCTCGGCCCAATCCTATTGCTTTCTGGTCTGGTCAGAGAAACTGGGTAACGAGGGCAAGCAGCGGGTGATGGCCATGAAAAACACCACTGACGGCTTTGTGATAGCCGAAGAAGATCTGCGTATCCGCGGCCCAGGAGAAATTACCGGCACCAGCCAGGCCGGAGCGCTGCGCCTGAGCTTTGCCGATCCGGTCCGCGATGCGGCCGTGCTGGAGGCCGCCCGCCAGGATGCGCTGGATGTATTGTCCGCCGATCCGGAGCTATTGTCCGCCGATGGCAGTCTTATCCGGCAGGTACTGGAACGGGCCAGCCCCTTTGCCGAAAAAACTGCCGGAGCATCCTGAAGATACTCCGGCCAGTCATGTTCTGCGGCCTGACAGCGCTTTGTCAATCGCCGCTTTGGAATGAACTCAGCAATTGGAAGGCGGCGCCATGGTGTTCAGCCGCTGTTCTATCCATTCCAGTTTTTTGCGCAAAGCAGACGGAAACTCCTCAAAACTGCCGTAAAAAGCCCGGATACCCGGCAGGTCGGCAATCCATTCTTCAGCATTGACAGTAAGCAACTCATCGAGCGCCTGCGGATTGAGCTCCAAACCTGTAGTGTCTATCGCTCCTACTGCGGGCACATAGCCTATTGCTGTTTCTACCGCCTCGGCCAGATTGTTGCCGGCTAGGTCGCTGTTCTCACAGCGTTCAAAAACCCATTTCAGCACCCGGGAATTCTCACCGAAGCCCGGCCACAGGAATTTGCCATCGGCATCCTTACGGAACCAGTTCACATAGAAAAATTTGGGATGCTTCACACCGGTACGTTCGCCCATGCGTATCCAGTGATGGAAGTAATCAGCCATGTTGTACCCGCAGAAGGGCAGCATGGCAAAAGGATCGCGACGCAACAGTCCTACAGCTCCGGCAGCGGCAGCGGTAGTCTCGGAAGATACAATCGAACCCATAAACACACCGTGCACCCAGTCAAAAGCCTCATGGATCAACGGCACCGTGCCGGCACGCCGGCCGCCAAACAGAATAGCGCTTATGGGTACGCCTTTAGGGTTCTCCCAGTCGGGATCAACCACCGGGCACTGGCTGGCCGGAGCGGTAAAACGGGCATTGGGATGCGCCGCGCTTTTTCCGCTCGCCGGGTTGTAAGGCTCACCATGCCAGTCGATCAGCCCCTCCGGCGGATCATAACCGATTCCTTCCCACCATACATCGCCGTCCGAAGTACGGGCCACATTGGTAAAGATGGCATTCTGTTCGATGCTCTTCATGGCATTCGGATTGGATTTAAGACTGGTTCCCGGTGCGACGCCAAAAAAGCCGGACTCCGGATTGATGGCATATAATTGTCCGTCTTCGCCCCAGCGCATCCAGGCAATATCATCCCCAACCGTTTCCACCTTCCAGCCGGGCAAGGTGGGAATAAGCATGGCCAGATTGGTTTTACCGCAGGCCGAAGGAAAGGCGGCCGCTATATATTTCTTCCGGCCTTCCGGATTGGTTATGCCGAGTATCAGCATATGCTCGGCGAACCAGCCCTGGTCACGCGCCATCGCACTGGCAATGCGCAGAGCAAAACACTTCTTGCCCAGCAGGGCATTACCGCCGTAACCGGAACCATATGACCAGATGGCGCGTTCTTCGGGAAAATGAACGATATACTTGTTGTTGGCGTCACAAGGCCAGGCCTTTTCGTAACGGCCGGCAATAAGCGGGAAACCGACTGAATGCAGGCATTTAACAAAAGATCCTTCACGTCCAAGTGCATCCAGCACGGACTGCCCCATACGGGTCATGATGCGCATGTTCAGCACTACGTAAATACTGTCCGTCAGCTCCACGCCGATGTGCGACAACGGGCCGCCCACCGGTCCCATCGAAAAGGGAATAACATACATGGTACGCCCGCGCATCGAACCGAAAAAACGCTGACGCAATTCAGCCTTCATCTGCAGTGGATCGGCCCAGTTATTAGTAGGGCCCGCCTCCTCGCGAAAACGCGAACAGATAAAAGTAAAATTTTCCACCCGGGCCACATCGCCGGGATCACTGACGACACAATACGATCCGGGACGTTTTTCCAATCGGTAGAAACTGTGCGAGCGCAACAGGCGTTCCGCCAGACGGTCGGCCTCTTCCTGGCCGCCATCGCAGACATACACGTCATCGGGCATGCACATTTCAATGTTCTCATCGATCCACGCCCGCAGACGTGGATGCTTAATTGAGTCGAGATTCATGATCAGTCTCCTTTTTTGAACGCCGCATCATGACCACGGCGCCAGACAATAGTCAACTACTGTTATACATCCGAAACAGGCATAAGGGAAGAGAAAGATTCAAAAAAGATTATATTGGCAGAACGGACAGGGTGACCAGTTGCTGCCGCGAATCAGACTTTAGCTATTCGTCGGGCCAGGCTACACAGGGCATAGAGCAAGGGCAGCAAAACTGCGCCACCGAAGCCGGGAAACACAAAGAGCCATTTTAATCCGGTACCCAGACTGGCCGCCAGCGCCAGAGGGAAACTGATATCCGGCCAGGCCAGCATTACAAAAGTAACGGCGGTATTTTCAGCCAGATCAAAGACTATTCCAGCCAGCGGTATAAACAGCAGCCAGGCCGGCCAGCGGTAAAGGGTATCGTCCTGCCGGCCGAGTGCTTGCCGGGCACGGCGCAAGCCGAAAAGTCCACGCAGGCCGAAGGCCCACGAACTCAGCATAAAAAAGCCGTATACAGCCGGAAAGGCCAGGTCGAAGGTCCAGCGGTCTTTGATGTATGCCGCTCGGCCCTCGGCAGTATACCGGCCAGCTTTCTCAGCGACTTCAGCGGGGGTATACAGGTACGCAGTATCGAATTGTCCGCCCTCTGGAGTGTAAGTCGCAATCTCCCGACTCTTGGCCGGTAATACCAGAACGGCAAAGGCCATAAAAATAAGGCAGGCAAGCAGATATACCGGCCATTTTGCCAAAAGCTCAGACAGTTTCGCACTCGATTTCATCGGCAGCTCCTTCATACAGCCAGCAGGCTGCAATATGCCCTCTATGCTTTTTTTCACGCTGTTTAATAAATCCGCGCGGCCGACGTTTTTCCAGACGCTCATAAAAAGTCGAACCGAGTGCCGCCACTACCTGACCGCCGCTTTTCAGCAGCCGTATGGTGTGCGCCCAGAATTGATCAGCCAGGTCCACCCCTGGTATATTCTCCGGAAAGGCCACCAGTAAATCATAGCCAGCTTGATCCGTTATGTCTTCCATAAATGCAAAGTCCTGCCCATCCTGCTGGGTGGCATTACCCGCCGTCGCCAATCGTATATTGGCCCGACTGGCGGCCAGGGCTAGAGCATCGCGCGAGCACAGATCAATGCGCTGCTTCGGGCTGTTGTTCAGAAAAGCCGGTAGATGACCAGGGCCCGGATCACACACCAACATTCGCTTCG
>JAHIWF010000240.1 GCA_018815555.1 Spirochaetota bacterium
CTGGCGTGCCTACATGATTTTCGGCAGCCTGAACATGACCCTGTCGCTGTTCGTATCGGCCATCATGAATGTGGGGGTGCTTAAGACCGAGTTTAATCTCGGCATGTTTACTTCGGCTGCAGCCGTGTTTGCCGCAGTGTTTATCCTGGTGGTGCGCCGGAGAATCCAGGGCAGGGCCAAGCGCAGAATCGGCTGGGTAGCCCTGGGTTCGGTCGGTGATTTTTCCGGTCGTATTGTTTATATAACTTTTATGAATGTTCCATCTTTGCTGTTCAAAGCGCTGTGTGATAATTTTTTGTCACCATTGCGTGCCATATTCGCGGAGAACATCATCCGCCGAAAATCCGACCTGATGACGGCATCGGGAGCCTACTCGGCCCTGGAGCCGTATCTGTTTCAGGAAATTGTTATATTTTTCGCCCGCTCTGTCGCTTTTACCGGCATTGCCGGCGTTTTTACGGTTTTTCCTCTGAATCCGCAGGCTGCGGCCCGCATCCTGATGACCATTCTGGCTTTCGCGCCTATTCTGGACTTTTTTCTGTTAAAGCGTATAGAAAAAGAAAACTTCAATGAGATCTCAGTCGGCAGTAAAGTTGATCAGTGAGGCTTTGGCGGTTTGCTAAAGCAGTGAATTTGACCACCGCTATCCTTTGACGGATCGAAGTCTTCTTGCCCCTTCTGTTTCTAGCCGCTTTTGCGGACAATGAAGGTATGCGGAACGGTGCGGGTATGAGGTACATCCTGGCCTTTTATGATGTTATATAACATTCTGGCTGCTTCGAAGCCCAGGTCGGTAAAATCCTGGTGCACCGTGGTAAGCGGCGGGTCGGCATAGGCAGCCAGCAGGATATCGTCGAATCCGATTACAGCCAATTCTTGCGGTACTTTGATATTAAGCTCTTTGGCCGCCCTCAGCACACCGAGCGCCATCAGGTCCGATGCACAAAATACAGCGCTTACTTCCGGGCTGGCAGGTAGAAAATCTTTTACTGCGGTGTAAGCGTCATCTTCCGAAAAATTCCCATGCAGGAGATACTCCGGCTTAATTGCCAGCCCGAATTGCTGTAAAGCCGCCAGATAGCCAAGACTGCGTTCAGTGGAAACACTCGCTTCGTCAACACCTGTCATAAAGGCTATATTCCGATGCCCATGGGCAAGCAAATGCAGTGTCGCTTCTTTTGCAGCGGCCGCGTTATCGATAGAGACACTGCCGATCCGGCTGCTGTCGGCCGGCAGGTCGATAAGCACACAGGGAATACGGCCGTCAATCATTTCCCGATAGTATTGGTCATCTGTACGCAGGCCTTGGATTATAACACCGGCCAGTGCATGTTCGTTGGCAAAATCAACATAGCTTTTGGAGCGCTGCAGGTTGGAGTCGACTGCAAACATCAGAATTTCATATCCGATTGAGCTTGCATACTCGTAAATTCCAACTAAAGTATCCTGTACAATACAGTGCTTCGCACCTTTTTTTAGTCCGGAGATGATATATCCAAAGATGCGGCTCTTTTTTTCCACCAGACTTCTTGCCATGGCATTCGGATGGTAATTGAGCTCTTTGGCTGCAGCCAGTATGCGTTTTCGGGTTGCCTCTGTTACATTGCTGGCACCATTTAACGCTCTGGAGACGGTTGCAATGGATACTTTGGCGTGGTTGGCAACATCTTTGATACTAGTCATAGTGAAATTCCTGCTGTAAACGTTTCCTTTTTGGATATTGTATTGTCAAAAAAAGACTATGTCAACGCATTATATCTCCAAAATATTCAGCCTATTCAAATAGAATATGCTTGTGGGGAGCATTTTCCGGCTTGACAAGTCCCTGTATTGTGCTATTATTGGCCATGGAAACGTTTACATGGTACCTGTAAACGTTTCCATAAAATCTTAGGAGGCTACTATGTTCAAGCGCAGTCTAGCAGTGATTTTTTCACTCGTTCTGCTTTTTCCACTAATTGGTCAGACAACGATCCGCCTGGCGGGCTGGCCGGGCAATCCGACCGAAGAAGCTGCTATGAAAAAAATGATTGATAATTTTAATTCCAAAAACCGGGATATCGTTGTTGTCTGGGAGCCGAGTCCCGGTGATCATAATCAGGCCATGAAAACCCGGCTTGCCGGCGGCACTGCAGCTGATCTGTTCTATCTTGATGTTTCCATTTTTGAGGAGTTCGCCAAAACAGGTGCGCTCCTGCCGCTTGATGCCTATTTGCGCGATTTTCCGCTCAATGACTATGCCCAGTCCTTACGTGACGCATTTTCCTATAATTCGCGGATCTATGGCATTGCTAAAGATTTTTCAACACTGTCAGTCATTTACAATAAAGAAATTTTCCGTCGTGCCGGTGTGGCTGAGCCGCGAGCTGGCTGGACCTGGAATGACTTCCGCACTACTGCTTTGGCACTTAAGGCGAAAAGCATAGTTCCGAGTATTCTGGAAGCCGATTTCAATCGCTGGATTCCCTTTGTTCAGTCCTTCGGCGGGCGGGTGGTCGACGAGCGGATGAATATTGCACTTGGCGAAACCAAGGCTGTGAGCGGCTTGCGTTTTGCCGCCAATCTGGTCCTGCGTGACCAGGTTGCGGTTCGCTCCTCTGATGTCGGTGCCGGCTGGGAAGGCGAGGCTTTTGGCCAGGAGAAAGTGGCCATGATTATGTCCGGGCCATGGTCTGTCGGATTTGTCCGGGATAACTATCCTAATGTGTATAAAAACATCGGTGTGATAGAGATGCCCCGAAACGAGCAGTCAGCTACCATGATTTACACTGTGGCATGGGTGATCAATAAACAGACGGCTAACCGTGCCGCGGCTCTTCGTGTACTAAAATATCTGGTTTCTGAGGGACAGGAAATATTTGTCCGCGAAGCCGGCGTGCTCGGTTCTTCTTCGACAGTGGCCGCCAGAGACACCGATCCGCTTAAGGCTCCTTTCTACCGCGGGGCGGCCTATGGCACGCCATGGCGTATCCGTACACCTTCAGGTTTGTTCAGCCGGGCCAATGATGAGATCGGCAGCCGGCTGCAGGACGTATATGCTAAAAAAATAACCATCGACCAGGCTGTCCAGCAAATCGTCGCGAATTATGAGAGCTGGGTAGAATAAGAGGGCAAGGGCGGATACGAATGAACCATCCGCCTTTTTTGCAGTCAAAGCGGAGGAAGTCAAGTGAATATAAAAACACATGAGGCGGCATGGGGTTATATCCTTGCCTTCCCGGTGATTGCCGGAGTGCTGCTGTTTCTGTTATTTCCGATTGTTAAGGGCTTATGGCTCGGTTTTACCGATTTCAATCCTCTTGCATCGGCCTCTTTCAATGTTTCCCTCGATCTTGGCGAGGAACTGAACCTGCAGTATGGGATCACCTCTGGCGGAAACATGGAAACAGAAACGGCGATGGAGTTGTTTGATGCCGCCGAATTTATTGAATATGGTCTGGCCATGGAGCTGAGCGAGGCACAACGCGCGGCTCTGGCCTTTTTTGATGAGGCTGCGATGCTGCAGGACCTGGCTGCCGGTAAACTGGACGGAAAGCTTTCGCTTGAGGATATACTAGAGCTTTATCTTAAAGATCATTATGAACTGTTCAGATATAAGGCCAATATGGTCGGCTTCGCAAATTTCCGGAAAATGCTTACAGACCAGTATTTCTGGATAACACTCGGCAATTCATTCATGTTCGCCCTTGTGGTCGTTACCATACAGACTTTTGTGGCGGTTTTGCTGGCTGTAGCGGCCAATGGCAAAGGCCGCGGCGCGCATCTGTTTAAAGTGCTGTTTTTTATACCTTCTATTACATCCTCGGCAGCGATTTCCATGATTTTCTGGATGCTGTATTCGAAGCCGGGCATCATCAACCGTTTGCTTGGCGTGTTTGGTGTTCAGGCGGTTGATTGGCTGAACAATACCACTACAGCGCTTCCCTCGGTGATGGCTTTGAACATTTGGACAACCGCCGGTTTTTTTATGATAACTTTTTTAGCCGGACTTCAGAGCATCCCGGAAGAGCTGTACGAAAGTGCGGCTATTGAAGGAGCATCGCCGGCCAGGGTCTTCTTCCAGATAACCATGCCCATGCTGCGGCCCCAGATTCTGTATGTGGTGGTTATGGGAACAATCGGCTGTTTGCAGGTATTTGACCAAGTGTATTTTCTGATTCCCAACATGCGAAACGCTACCTATTCATTTTATATATACAAGAGCGCTTTTCAGTACGGAAACATGGGTTATGCTTCAGCACTGGCCGCAGTTTTCATGGTGATTATTTTAATAATCACCGCTATACAAAGGAAGGTGATCCGTGAAACTGCATACTGACGGTCTTGCCATGAAAACCATAAAGCCCATGAAGCCATTGTACAGTGGTGGATTGAATGATACTCCTGTTGGTACTTTGGTCGCCAAAGTTATCCTGATAGCCTATGCTGTTGTCTGTATTTTCCCCTTTTTCTGGGCATTTCTGGTATCGATAACTCCGTTAACCTGGGCTAATGCTGCCGGTGAACAGTCCGGTGTCGATATCATGCGCTGGCCTCCCGAAATCAATTTGTTTAAATTGGAAGTGTTTGGCGCACCGGCTACCCTTAAGAACTATCTGGAGATATTCAAGCTGGTTCCCTGGCTGGCCCGCTGGTTCGGCAATACGGTAGTGTTTGCCATCGCCGTTACCATTGGTACAGTATTTTTTAATACCATGGCTGCTTACGCTTTTGCCCGACTGCGTTTTCCGCTGCGCGAATTCTGGTTTACCTTGTTTCTGGTAACAATGATGGTGCCCACCAATGCCATCATGATTCCTCTATACACGCTGCTTATTGATCTCAATCTGGTGAACACCTATCAGGGGCTCATTCTTCCCAGATTTATTAATGTAGGCATCATGTTTTTCATGCGGCAGTTTTTTATTGATTTTCCTGTCGCACTCGAAGAAGCCGCCCGTATCGACGGAGCTTCAATTCCGCAAATTTTCTTTAAGGTAGTACTGCCTAACGCAAAAGCACCTATGGCGGCTCAGGGAATATATGTGTTTCTCGGTGCCTGGAACGAATTCATGTGGCCGTTGATAGTAACGTCCAACAAGGAAATGTATACACTGACCATTGGCCTCAATTTTTTCAAATCAAGTTATTATACCTACTGGCCTTACATGATGGCTGCCTCGCTGTTGGCGACACTGCCCATGGTATTGTTTTTCCTGGTTTTTGTCCGTAAATTTGTCGGCAGTAATATAGGTTCCGGCATCAAAGGCTAATAGCATCGAAAGGAAGTTCATGTCTTACTCTGTCTGTATTTTTGACCTCGATGGTGTAATTGTCGATACAGCATCATTGCATTTCGCGGCATGGCAGCGTCTGGCCAGAGAACTGGGGTTTGAACTGACCCCGGCCGACAATGAATTGTTAAAAGGTGTCTCGCGCGAAGAAAGCCTCCGGATTGTATTGTCTCTGGGCGGAATAAGCCCGAACACAGTGGATTTGCAAATGCTCGCCGATCGCAAAAATGCCTGGTATGTAGAATCCTTGTCTCTATTAAGCATAGATAATGCTTTGCCTGGCGCCGTGGATTTTGTGCAGTCAGTGCGGGCTTCTGGAATAAAAACGGCCTTGGCCAGTGCCAGCCGGAATGCAGGGCTTATCCTTGCCAGTCTGGGGATAAGCGGATTGTTCGATGCCGTGGTGGATGGAAACTCCGGGTTGCCAGCCAAGCCCGCGCCGGACCTTTTTTTATCGGCAGCCCGTACCCTGAGGGCCGAGCCTCGAGAATGCATAGTATTTGAAGATGCTGCTGCCGGAGTAGAAGCCGCCTTGAACGGAATGTTCCGGGTGGTTGGCGTCGGTCATTCTGAATACGTAGGTGAAGCGGATGTTATCATCCAGAATTTTGCCGGCCTTACACCGGATGTTTTGCTGCTTAGAATGCAATTTGCTGAATATTCAGCATTGCGCCGTGAATGGCTGATTCGCGAACGTGATCTTTGTATTGCGAATACTGCTGCCCATGAGACCCGCTTTGTGCAATCCAACGGCAGTTTTGCATTGCGCGGACGATCTCCGTTTCTCGAGCCGGCAGATCCCGCCTGTTTTGTAGCCGGGGCCTATGATGATTTTGGCAGCACGGTAAAGGAACTTGCCATTTTACCTGATCCGACTCTGATTAGTATTTTTGTAGACAATGAAAAAGTCGATATTTCCTCAAGTCTCTGTTGTAACTATCAGCGAATTCTTGATATGGAACGTGCTTTAGTGATCATGTCCTGTTCGATCCGAACATCCTCCAATGCCGAAATCGAAGTGAAGTGTGAGCGTTTTGTCTCTGCTGCAGACGATACGCTGTGGGCGGAGCGTTGGATTTTGCGGGCTATTGGTTCCAGCAAAAGAATACTGGTCTTGAACTCGATTGATGGTACATTGCGCAATTCGGACAAGCATCCGCTTGAGGCGGCTAAGCATTTCCGGGTCGAGCAGCTTGCCGACACGGGATCTGTCTTGTGTCTTTCAGCCGCTTTAAAGCAAAGTGATAAACACTTTATTTTTAGCAGCATGGTTGAGGTGCCGGCAGTATCCTCCGCCTCCCGGGTTGCCTGCAGGGTACAAGCGGAATCTATTGAAGAAGTATGGGCCATGGATGTTGAATGTGGTTGTGAATATGTTTTTTACCGGTATGGCAAGATTCAGCAAATTGTCGAAGCTAGTAATGCCTGTAAAGCTCTGGCCGCAGCTGGTGACAAGCTGGGCTTGCTGAAGCAAAAAGGATATGCTAGTTTGCTGGCCGCACACGAAACGATTTGGCGTAGAAAATGGCAAAAAGCTGACGTGCATATTGCGGGCGATTTGCCTGCCTGCCGGGCGCTGCGTTTTAATTTGTTTCATCTTATGCAGTCTGTGCATCCATCTGCCGACTCAGTATCGATCGGCGCAAAAGGCTTGCACGGGCAGGGCTACAAGGGGCATGTATTTTGGGATACAGAAACTTTTATGCTGCCGTTTTTTGTATATTCCGATCCGGCCGCTGCTAGAAGATTGCTTAGTTACCGCTGGCTGACTTTAGCCGGTGCCAGAAGAAACGCCGCTGCTGGAGGTTTTAAAGGGGCCCGTTTTGCCTGGGAGAGTGCCGACGATGGCAGTGAAACGACCCCGCGTTGGGGGGTTGATTACGCCGGGAATTCGGTTCGTATCTGGACTGGAGACGAAGAAGTTCATATAGGTGCTGATATCGCACATGCGGTATACGTTTACCATGAGGCTACCGGAGATGACCGGTTTATGGAAGAGTGCGGCCTGGAACTAATATTTTCCATCGCCGAGTTTTTTGATAGTCTGGCAGTGTATGATCCTTCTGACGGGTGCAGGCATATAAAAAATGTAATCGGAACTGACGAATTTCATGAACACATCGATGACGATGCATTTACCAATTATATGGCTATTTGGACTTTACGGACCGCTTCAGTTTTGATGCGTCGGTATGAAGCAACAACAGATGCCGGTTTCCAGAGAAAATTAAAGGATTGGGGTATAGCCGCACAAGCCTGTGCGCGGTGGACTGCAGCGGCTGACGAGTTGCTAAATCCTTTCGATCTGCCTGCTGAAGGCATTGTAGAACAATTCAAAGGTTATTTTTCATTGCCGGATTGGCCAATTACATCCTGGGATTCGAATGGCATGCCGGAGTGGCCAGGTGGACTCGATCTGGCAGCGCTCGGGAACACCCGCTTGCTGAAACAGCCTGATGTGATACAGGTTTTTGCATTGCTGCCTGAAGATTTCAGCGCCGAGTTTATGCACGCAAATTATAATTTTTATGAACAGAGAACCATGCACAAATCCAGTCTTAGTCCATCGATACATGCGATGGTTGGCGTTAGGCTTGGGGAAACGGCACGTGCGTATGAGTATTTTATGAAGACAGTTCAGACTGACCTGGTAGACAACCAAGGAAACGCCGGGCTTGGTTTTCACGCAGCTAGTGCCGGCGGTGCCTGGCAGGCCGCTATTTGTGGATTCGGCGGCTTTTCTATTGGCCGGAATCCGGCCGGAATGCCTCTGCCGGTGATTAATCCCTGGCTGCCGTCACATTGGCACACGCTACGGTATAATTTGCAATGGCGGCATGCCAGCATTCAGATATGTATCGATAGAAGCACCATTGTGCTGACAGCCGATAAGCCTGTATCGGTAATGGTCGGCGGTAAGGAATTTTCATTGCAGGCAGGCCTGAAAATTTCCGTGCCACGTAGTCTGCTGGCCGTGTCTAAAGCTTGATTTTCTGCGTGCATTGATCCCGTACACTAGCCAGTCCGGCTTCCAGCAGCTGCATCACCCACAGTGCTTCGCCGGCTGGAACCGGATTGGGAGCGCCCGAAACGATACATTCGTGGAGTCGGTTATAATAAGTTTCATAAGAGCCGCGGGCTGCAGCCACACAATGTTCCTGCGGTCCGGTATTTCCGATGCTTGTAAGGCAGCCTGGGTGCGGGTCAAGCCCCCAGTCCGCGTTGCCGGGCAGCATGCCTTTTCGCAGCTGGTCTTCCTGAATGTCGAGACCATATTTTACAAAACTGACGGAGCTGCCGTGTACAATAAAACGGGGTCCGGCAGCGGGCACCAGCGCACTGCCATGCAGAATAGCCTTGGCCGTACCGTAACTTAAAATCGCATGGAACCAGTCATCAGCTTTTGCACCGCTCCGCTGCCTGGCCAGTTCCAGATAGATGCTTTCGGGCTTTCCGAAAAGCTGCAGTGTCTGGTCCAGCAGGTGCGGCCCAAGATCAAACCATAAACCGCTGCCTGCTCCGCCGTTCTCCCGCCAGCGATCACGGACAAGCGGCCGGTAGCGATCAAAATGTGACTCAAAATGACTGATTTCGCCAAGCTGTCTGTCTTCAATTAGGCGCTGGAGGGTAAGAAAATCAGAATCCCAGCGGCGGTTATGAAAAACCGACAGTATACGGTTCTGTTGCTCCGCCAGCGCAATCAGTTCATCTGCTTCCGCTACAGTAAGTGTAAAAGGTTTGTCCAGTACCACATGCTTCCCCGCCAGC
This sequence comes from Spirochaetota bacterium, assembly GCA_018815555.1. GTDB lineage: Bacteria > Spirochaetota > Spirochaetia > Treponematales > UBA12059 > UBA12059. The sequence goes on from JAHIWF010000240.1 coordinate 9,042, forward strand.
AGCGCCTGTCTGGCCAGCGGATAATGAGAGTCATTTGGAGTTGGTATAATGACCAGCTCAATATCAGTCTGTGCGAACAGTTGGTCGGGGGCAGCGTAGATATTTACATGGGCAAAAGTCTCCCGGACCTTTGCTGGTTGGCTGGTGCTTATTGCTGTAAGGTTATATCCGGAATTTGAGCACAGCAGAGGAATATGAAAGGTAGAGGCTGCGTAACCGTATCCTACCACACCGGTCTTTATCGATTGATTCATGTGTGTTATCTCCGTAATTCAAGTCATACATACCTTCAACAAAAAGACACTTTGTGTCAAGTCTGTCTGGCAATTTGTAAAAATACGAAATAAAAGCAATAAGAAAGTAAAAAAACCATTACAAATTTTTATCATGCGCATTGATGCAGCGGTTTTCTGCTTGACAAGCTGGATTTAGCATTTCATAATTACTGCAAAAGTTGTACGCATCATTGATCGCCATTATAAGGGTATCACTTTGATTGAATTTACCAGACCTACTATCGGCATTTTGGGCGGCATGGGCCCTGCAGCCACTCTGGATCTGTATGGCCAGCTTATCGCTTCGATTCAGCAGGAAAAAGCCTTAACAGAGGCCCGTCATATTGTAATCAACAGTATACCTGTGCCAAATCTTTTTCAGCAGCCGGACGGTTTTATCCGTGAGTATCTTGCAAAGCAAACCAGTCTGCTGGAATCAGCCGGAGCCACGGTGATAGGCGTCTGCTGCAACAGCGCGCACCACTTTTTCTCCAGTATGCAGCAGGCGGTATCGGACGAGGTAGTTCTTGTAGATCTGATTCAGGACGTGTGTCTCAGTGCCGTTAATAATGGCTTCCGCAGGCCTGGTATTTTTTCTTCCAGCATGGCCCGGCCCCTATATGAACAGCGCTGTAACTTCTTTAATCTTGATCCTGTCCTGCTTGATTGTGCCGGACAGGAAATAGTTGACCAGGCTATCAGCCGTATATTGCTAGGTGACCGCAGTCCGGAACTGAGAGAAGAACTTAACATACTGGCTGCAGATATGGAGTTGCGTGGTGCTGATTGTGTTATTCTCGGCTGCACTGATCTGCCTCTGGTAATTACTGCAGAGGATTGTATCCTTCCGCTTGTTTCCTCAACCGCTGTATTAGCCGGCAGTCTGGCCCGCCTGGGTTCTGTCGCTGTAAGCCGCGGTAGAGGAGGTGAATATTGATTCATATATCACAGGTAGAAGATCGTCGAGACTTTGTCTATAATAAATTTATTACCGAGCTTGACAATGATTTTGTTCCGTCGCTTAGTCGGCGGGCTGGCGGAGTAGATGCCTTTATCAATGTTGTTTTTGAGAATACCGGCATTGCCTGGCTGGCCTGTGATGGCTCGGAACCGGTTGGCAGTCTTTCTTTCTGGCTTAATGATGATAAAATCATCTATGTCTGGTTTATCGGCATCAAGGCGGCCTTACGCGGCACCTTGCTCGGTGGGCAGATAATAATGAGCTTGATGAGTACGGCTTTGCAGTCCTATGAGCGTGAAAAGCCGGGAAGCGCTGAGGGCATAAAGTTTACCACCTGGGAATCGAACAGTAACGCAATACGGCTGTATCAGCTGCTCGGCTTTAAAATAGTAGGTAAAAAAGAGAATGATATGGTGGAGGGCCGAACTACACTTTTTTTTGAGGGTAATTTCTCTCTTGTACGCGAAAGGCTTATGCGCCTTACACATGGACTTTCTCATAAATAATTGGTTGAAACATCAGCAGCTGCCCATGGATCTTTTTCCTTCAAGTGTTTGCAAGTATCGTGGGCATCTCCTATACTTTTAGCTGTGAAGAAGTATGGAATGGCCGCCATCATGCTAACGATGCTCATTCGTGCTGCCGCCGGTGCAGATTTGCTTTTGCCGCAGCTTCGTATTTATGATACCGGCTCGGGCTTGTCGCAGGGCAGTGTGCTCGATATCGTGCAGGATGCTGCCGGCTATATCTGGCTGGCCACTCAGGACGGACTGAACCGTTTCGACGGCTATAACTTTGAGGTTGTACGGCCGGGGCTGCAGGATAACAATACACAGCAGTTTTATAAAGCACTGGCCCTTTCCGGCCATACCTTATATGCCGGCAGCTGGGGCGGCGGGCTTTGGTCGGTGGATGTGCAAACCTTCCATTATAGCTATCTTGGCTTGCGGAATCTGGAAATTCGCGATCTGACAGTTGATTCCACAGGCCGCTTGTGGATAGCCACCTATGGCCAGGGAGTATTTTTACTGCAGCCCGATGGTGGTTTTCAGCAGTTTTTCCTGCCGGAAACTGCCGAGGTAAATGTTCTGCTGGCTCATCCGGAAGGCGGATTGTTCGCCGGCACCGATGAAGGCTTGTTCCGCTATGACGAAGCCAGCTCGACTTTTGTGGTCTGCCTCTGTGTTTCGGACCGTACAACCCAGCCGGAACGAGTTACCAGTGCCCTGGCAGCGCACAGAGACCGGCAAATCTGGATAGCCTTTCAAAAGGGTCTGATGTTGTACGATTTTGCGGATAATACCATCCTTGCTGAATATTCTTCGGATACACATCCCGAACTCGGCGATGACAATATTCTGTCATTATATGATGACGGTGAATTCCTGTGGATCGGCACCAGTATTGGCGGGCTTTACCGGTTAACGCTGAACAATAACAGCATTCTTCATTATACCAATCAGCAAAGCCAACCCTTATCCAGCATACATTCGATTGTTCAGGACTATGAAGGCAATTTTCTGCTCGGTGCCAATGGCAGCTTTGGCATACATACTCCAATCGAGCCGTTCTGGAACGCTTTAGTGAATGACCCGGAGGATGCCAGCAGTCTTCCGGTTAATCAGCTTTGGCAGCTGCTGCAGGATAAAGCTGGTGATCTCTGGATGGGGTCGGCCTCCGGTGGTCTAATCAGATTTGAAGCAGCCAGCGGCAGGTACCGTGTGTACCGCAACAATCCGGCTGATCCGGCCTCATTGGCCAATAATGAGGTCTTTTCGATTATGGAAGATGACGAGGGCCGGATATGGTGCGGCACTAATGCCGGACTCAGCATTCTGGATCCGGTATCAGGTACATTTAAAACGTATGTCAATGACCCCGAGGATAATCGCTCGCTATCGGCCAATTCGGTCTGGTGCGTTTTTAAGGACAGCCGTCAGCGAATCTGGGTCGGAACCCGCACCAGGGGCCTCAATTTGTATAATCCGGCTACAGATGACTTTACCCGGTATGCTGCCAATCCGGGAACGCCCGGTGCCCTGCAGAGTAATTTTATCTATACCATGTTTGAAGACAGTACCGGCAGCCTTTGGGTTGGCACTATTGGCGGTGGGCTGCATCGCATGGGCGAAGACCTGTCCTTTAAAAATTACCGTTCAAACCCTGCTGTCTCTACCAGTTTGCCCAATGATTTTGTGCTGTTTATCGATGAATATACTCCGGGACAACTGTGGATTACCACCAACGGCGGCGGAATAGCCCTGTTTGATAGTGCAAGCGGGGAATTTAGTGTGTATCAGGAACGGGATGGTCTGCCGAACAATGTGGTTTATGCCATGCTGCCTGATGATGCCGGCCGCTATTGGCTTAGTACCAATAATGGAATCAGCGTATTTTATCCTGATACCGCTACATTCAGGAACTTTAATATGAGTGATGGATTGCCCTGGCTGGAATTTAACGGCAAGTCATATGTACGTACAGCCGAAGGCTTGCTGTATTTCGGTTCAACCAATGGCTTGTTGCAAATTGATCCAGAGCGATTGGTAAAGAATCTGTACCAGCCGCTGGTGCGCTTGCAGCAGCTCCGGGTTAATTATGAGCCTGTAGCTGTCGAAATTGCGCTCAAAGAGGGCTTGCTCGGCTCCTATTTTAACCAACTGGTTTTGCGGCCGGAACATCGTCATTTTTCTGTCGGATTCAGCAGTTCAAGCTATGCCGCCCCCTTAAAAAACCAGTATCGTTACATGCTGCGCGGTTTTGATTCTGAATGGATCTACCCTGACGACCGCCGGGCCGGCTACACAAACCTGCCTGCCGGGACCTTCCGCCTGGAGGTGCAGGGATCGAATAACGACGGTATCTGGTCGGTACAGAGCGCCGTTCTTGAGCTGCAGGTGATTCCGGTCTGGTATGAAAACCGGCTGTATCAGGTTCTTTTTGCTGCCTTTGTGCTGGTTGCGACCGGGTTGCTGATCTACACCCGTATCCGGGCTCTGAAGCTGAAAAATATCGGTTTGATCAAGGTTATTTCCAATTTGGCGCATGAGTTGAACAGTCCGCTTGGAGCCATGAACTCGAGCACGGCAATGATGGAGGCGGATCTGGATGCGCTGCTCGCCCCGGAGCAGCTTCGGCGCATGTTCCGCCTGGATAATACCGAGCAGCGCCTGACCGACAGCGTCAAACTTGAAGCGGAACTGCGCGGAGTCTTTGATACACGGAGCGATCTGGAGCCGGTCCAGAAACAGGAGCTGTCCGGCCTGCTGGCTATGTACGGTTTCCGGCTGGGCGAGTATCAGGCGTGGCTTCAGCAGCAATCCGCCGGGCAACTGGCCAAAGCCGCTTCTGCGGCGGGCATACTTTCAGCTTTGGCTATACATAATGAAGCCCTGCGCAAGGCTGATAACGTAATAACCACACTGAAAATTTTTACCAGAACTGTTTCGGATACTGCGTTCGAAACAATAGATTTGAGTGCCCAACTGATTCTGGCTGCCCAAAGGCTGGAAGGCAAGCTGGGCAGCTTAGTCGAACTTCAGGTGGATGTACAGGATGGTTTACAGCTATCCGGTTTAAAGCATCAGCTGGAACTGGTATGGGATGCCCTTTTGTCCAATGCAATGGATGCTTCGCTGGAACGGCAGAACAGCCGGATTGTACTGCGCGCTGCCGGCGAAGGCAACGTTATTACCGTTATAATAAGCGACAACGGCCCTCCTATTCCTTTTTTCCGGCGGCACAAGATTTTCCGTCCTTTCTATACTACAAAAGCCGAAGGCGCCGGCCGCGGTCTGGGGCTTTCTGTTTCCAGGCTTATCATCCAAGTACATCAGGGCAGTATCAGTTTTACCACGAGTCCGGCTCTAACTACATTCACGGTACATTTGCCGCTGAATGCAGAAGGGGCTGCCCATGAATGATACCTGTCTCTTGCTGGTGGATGACGAAGCGATTATTCTGATGGCGCTCAAGATGGAATGCAAGAAGCGATACAAGCAGTCAGAGGTGATAACCGCGCTGAACGCCGAACAGGCCCTGCAGTGTCTGGCTGAAAACAAAGATAAGCAACATGTCATAATATCTGATTATCAGATGCCGGGTATGAAAGGCGACGAGTTCCTGCGCAAAGTAACACAGGAATACCCGGACAGCATCCTGATTATGCTCACCGGGCAGGCCCCGGATGAGGTGCTGAAAACATTAAATAAGGAACTGCGCCTATGGGCCTGCCTGCGCAAGCCCTGGTTGGCAAAGGAACTGTATGCCGTTCTGGATACGGTCATGCAATAATCCGCTCTCTTATATCTTGCCGGCCTTCAGATACCCCTGCTCCACCAGGCTGATATAGCCGCTTTCCGAAAAAATAATATGGTCTATCAGCGGTATGCCGATTATTTCACCGGCTTCCTGCACTCTTCTGGTAATGTCGATATCCTCGCTGGAGGCTTCCAGCCGGCCGCTTGGATGGTTGTGCGCAACCAATATGGCACAGCTGCGGTCCGCCACCGCCTCGGCATAAATTTCCCGCGGATGGATAATGGTGCGGTTGATCAAGCCGCTGGTGATGACGTGTACCGCTATAACATCATGCGCGCCATTAAGTGTGCAGCAGATAAAATGTTCACGTTTGCGGTCGGCATAATGCTGCAGCAGCTGCCAGGCATCTGCCGGATTCTGGATATGCCGCTCGCGGTGGCCGTAAAAGCGCCGGCCCAATTCCAGCGCGGCGATTACCCGGCAGGCACCGGCGCTGCCCAGTCCGTCGATGGTGGTAAGTTCGGCCGTTCCGGGAATAGCCGCTCCCAGGTTGTGCTGCTGCAGTATTTCGGCTGCCAGGCTGTGTACGCTTTTGGTACGACTGCCGGTGCCCAGAATGGCGGCCAGCAGGTCCTGGTCGCTGACGGCCGGCGCACCAGCAGCCTCGATGCGTTCGCGGATATCCGGTTTCTGTCCGTGGTCGCGCACCTGGGTGGCATATTGATGGTTGCTTTGCAGATAGTCCTCCTCTGGCCCCGGGGCCACATAGAGAACTACGCCTGGGAGCGGAGAATAACCAACAGCCGGCTGGATCCTGCAGATACTTTCTGGAAGAGTTAAATAGTAAATGATCCAGATTTCGTGAGAGTTTATTATGGTACCCGCATAGGTGCTGGTATAGCCGCTATTTGTCCCCGCGATGGTTTTGCATATGTACACGCTAAGCGTATTCAGAGCGTCTTCCCCACCGCTGCGTCCTTCTACCTTTACGGTTCCGCTATGGGGCCAGGCTGCCGAGTCTTCAACTGATCACTCTGTAAATCCTGTATTATTTTCGATTTTTTCATTTGCATTGCGGCGCTTTTCTCTCTATACTCTTTTGGTAGGAAACATCCACAGTTTTCTATATTCGGGTTGTAGTACGTCCGTTGTGGCTGTGGCAATCTGAAGAAAAATCGAGAGGAGAACACATGAAAAGCATTAAAGGTACCCAGACCGAAAAAAACCTGATGGCCGCATTTGCCGGTGAATCACAGGCCCGGAACCGCTATACATATTTTGCCAGCGTTGCCAAAAAAGAGGGCTATGAGCAGATCGCGGCCATTTTTGAAGAAACCGCCAGTCAGGAAAAAGAGCATGCCAAGCGCCTGTTTAAATTTATGGAAGGCGGCGAAATAACTGTTACTGGCACCTTCCCGGCCGGTCCGGTAGGCACCAGTGCCGAAAATCTGCTGGAAGCCGCCGGCGGCGAGAACTACGAATGGAAGGAAATGTATCCCGGTTTTGCCAAGAC
>JAHIWF010000241.1 GCA_018815555.1 Spirochaetota bacterium
CCTCCGCGACTGCCTCCGCCGGTAGCCAGCCGGAAACCGACCCGCCACCGGCTCCAGCTGTCGCCCCGGCCGCCGCCGCGACGACAGCTCCACGTACCGCGCCAGCCCTGTTTACAGCCGAGGGCCAGTTTGCCAGCCATATTTTAGCCTTTTACGGCAAGCCTGGCTCAAAAGCCCTGGGCATTCTGGGTCAATATGACAAACATCAGCTAGGCGCCCTGCTTTTGGCCTACTCCGATTTATATGACAAAGCCAACGGCGAGATGGCGGTGCTGCCGGCTTTTTATCTCTTGTTCGGTCTCTGCTGGCCGGAAGGCGAGATTGGCTATACCCCCCGGGCCGTGCTCGAAGACTATATCGAGTTTGCTGCCAGCCAGGGTTGGTTGGTTTTTATCGACCACCAGATCGGCCGCTACACGGTCGCCGAGGCCATGAAAACCATGCTTCCATATCTGCGTTATCCTAACGTGCATCTGGCGCTGGATCCGGAATGGCGGACCACCCTGCCGATGAAGGAAATCGGCACCATGTCTGCCGGTGAATTCAACGAAGCCCAGGCGATCATGGAAGCCTATCTGGCGGAACACGAGCTGCCGGGGCGCCGAATGCTGATTGTTCATCAGTTTCATCCGCGCATGCTTACCGATCCCCAGCTGGTGCGTACTGATTTTGCCAGGGTACTGCCGGTTCATGTGGCCGACGGCATTGGTAATCCTGCTCTTAAGCGCTACAGTTATGCTCAGAATGCCAGGTATACCAACATGCCGGTAAAAGGATTTAAGCTGTTTTTTGAATCAAAGGTTGCCGGTGCGCGCTGGGATATACCCCTGATGACGCCGGCAGAGGTACTGCAGTTGCAGCCGCAACCGATTATTTTCATGTATCAGTAGGAATTTAGTCATAATTTTTTTATCTTATATGAATCCGGGTAACACCTGTACTATGTGTATGTTATGTTGTATGGGGATAGTCCTGACATGTTGCTGAAGGAGTATGTATGAAACCGTTACAGAGAATTGCCGTGCTGCTTTCCATATTGGTACTGAGTGTCAGTTTGGCAAGTGCGTATGATCCGCCGGCAGGAGCGGACGGTATACCTTTCCTGGTTTCTCCAGGGATCTCCGGTGGCAGCATGTCCGTAGCCAGTACGCAGGGAGCCAGCTCCGATGCCCTTAATCCGGCTTCCTCGGCCGGTCTGCAGCGGGTTACCCTGGATGCCGGCTATGCAGCGCTGGTAGGACTCGGAGCTGAAAGCGGGTGGGGGTCCTTGATCAATCTTGGTCTGGCCATTCCCCAGCCCTATGGCGTCTGGAGTGTCGGCATGAATTTTACTCATGTGCCGGCTACACTGTCATCGATGCCGCTGGGAACTCTGTTCACGCTGCGTGGCGGAATATCTAAAGACCTGTATCCCGATTTATATGTAGGTACCGGCCTGGATGTTACATTGGGCAGTAATGGCGGCACCGATTGGGGACTGGGCCTGGATTTGGGCTTTGTTCACTTCCTGGGGCGCTTTTCTTTCTTGCAGAATGTGCGCTGGGGCGGTGCCCTGCGCAATCTGGGCAAGAGTTTTCAGCCGCCGGCCGGCGTAAACGGTTTTGCCGGCACCACTGCTTCATCCTATGACTCTCCCTTTACTCCGGCCTTCGGAATCGCCGCAGATCTGCTGAATCATCAGACCAGCGGTATCCGCATCGGCTCCAGCATGGATTTGTATTTTCCAAGCTTCCAGAATGTGGTTTTTAACGTTGGGCTGGAATTTGCCTTCCGCGAAATGATTTTTGTACGCAGTTCCTGGGATATCAACCTGCGCGAATCCATGGCCCAAACCGGCCGTTCGCTTCTTCCCTCGTTTGGAATCGCAGCGACTATTCCCATTACCCGCACTTCCGATGATTCCTTTATCTCACAGCGCGGCTGGGACCGTTCGGATATTCAGCCCCAACTTTCGGCTCGCCCGCTGTACAAAGATGTCTGGGCTTTCGGTCTGGGAGCCAGTCTGCCGCTGGGCGTAGTGGATAAAAATGCACCGGAAATCAGCCTGGTGTATCCGGAGAGCGAATGGGAACTCTATTACATGAGTCCCAATAATGATGGCATCAAGGATGAGTTGGTGCTGCCGTTGACTATAACTGACCAACGCTATGTACAATCCTTTAAATTGACCATATATGATGAGGCCGGAAACCCGGTACGCAGCCTAGCCAACAAGGAAAGCCGCCCGGAAACCACCAGTTTTGCCGGTATCTGGGATCGCCTTAAATATGTAAAGAAGGGTGTGGATGTACCTGTCGAGCTGATATGGAACGGCCTTACCGATGAGGGCAGCCTGGTTCCCGACGGCACCTATTCTTTCTCGGTAGAGGCAGTCGATGATAATGGAAATATCGGCCTGAGTGAAACCTATAAACTCGTAGTAGATAATACTCCGCCGGAACTGGCTGTTGTAAAACCGGAAGGCGCAAATGCTCTGGTGTTCAGCCCAGATGGCGACGGCAACAAGGATACGCTGAGTATTGTCCAGAGTGGCTCGTCTGAAGACCGCTGGCTAGCCGAGTTCCTGGATGTAGCCGGTATTGCGGTGTTCACCTATACCTATACCGATAGCGCTCCGGTGGATCTGACCTGGAAGGGTACCGGCCAGGATGAGACCATCGTGGCCGATGGAGTATATTCTTATATCATCTCGGCGACTGACCGGGCCGGCAACTCGAGCAGTGCCACCCTCGATAATATTCTTATTAATACCCAGCAGCCGCCGGTAAGTATTTCTATTGACCAGGCAGCGTTCAGTCCCAATAGTGACGGTGTCAAGGACGAGCTGGCCATTACTGCCAGTGTGCCGGTGCGAACCGGTATCAGTGCCTGGACCCTTAGTGTGCTCGATGAACGCAATGTGGTGCGCTGGTCCACCAGCGGCAGCGACGGCCAGAGTCTGCCTGCCCGCACTTTGTTCCAGGGTAAGGGCAGTGACGGTGCAATTCTGCCGGAAGCTGCCTACCGTGCTAAAATCGCCATACGCTATGTGAACGGGCACAGCCCCGAGTCACTGAGTGCTCCCTTTATTATTGATGTTACCCCACCGACAGCTACTGCCAGGCTCGACCGGATTGCCTTCAATCCATTGGCTGACACTAATGCTGTGCTTACCATTACCCAGAGTGGGTCGTCCGAAGAGCGCTGGCTTGGCGAGATTGTAGCTCGCGAAAGCGGTACTAGTGTGCGCAGCTGGAGCTTTACCGGTCAGCCTGATGCCAAAGTTGTGTGGGACGGTGCAGATGAAGCTGGCCGTGTGGTTGCTGATGCTTCCTATTTCTGGCGGCTTTCTGCCAATGACCGCGCCGGCAACAGCTTCAGCACTGATTCCGCGCTGGTGCGTATTGATACCGGCAACAAGGCTGTACGGCTGGCCGTAGACATGCGTGCCTTCAGCCCCAATAGCGACGGAACCAAAGATGTCATGAACTTCCTGCCCGAAGCGGCTTCAACCGCCACGGTAGTCTCCTGGTCACTTTCCATACTTAACGAGGGTAAAGAAAGTATCCGCCGCTTTACCGGCAATAATGCTCCGCCGGCCAGTGTGCGCTGGGACGGCAAAAATCAGACCGGAACAGTAGCGGCCAACGGTGTATACTCAGGACAGCTGGAAGTCCGCTACGATACCGGCGAAACCGAACAGGCCAATTCGTTCGAACTTACTTTGGATACCGTAGCCCCGTCGTTGGAACTGTCCTCCGAGTACCTGCTCTTCAGCCCTAACGGCAGCGGCCGTAAGGATACTTTGACTATCCGCCAGAGTGCGGTTCCTGGCGACAACTGGGATGCCGAGATCAAGAACGCTGCCGGCGAATCCGTACGGGTTTACAACTGGCGCAACCAGGTAGATGCCCTGACCTGGGATGGCACCGATGCCAACGGCAACCGCCTGCCCGATGGTGTATACACATACACTATCCGTGCTGAAGACGCTGCCGGTAATGTATTCAGCACCGGCCTTAGCGGCATTACTGTTGACGCCCGCATACCGCAGTTGTTCGTTACCATGGCAGCCCCCGGCTTTAGCCCCACCGGCAATGGCCGCTTCGACACCATCAGTATAGGCGTACTTGCCACCATAAAAGACGGCATGGAATCCTGGCGCATGGTTGTACTGGACGAGCGGGGCATTACCCGCAAAACCTGGCAGGGCAACGCCGCCACCCGGATGCCCGAAGAATTCATCTGGGACGGCAAGGCCGACGATGGCAGTGTTACCCAGGGCAGCTACACTACTAAACTCAGCGTCGATTATGTAAAGGGCGACCGGGTTGAGGCTGTATCCACCGCCTTCCTGCTGGATTCTGGCGGACCGCGTGCGGTAATCGCCATCGGACCGGAATACTTTAGCCCGGACAATGACGGCATTGACGACGAGCTGCGGGTAAGCCTGTCGGTCAGCGATATCAGTCCCATCGAGAGCTGGACCTTCGAGATTATCGAAGTAGCGGTCCAGGAAGGATCGGCTGCCCGTCGTGAGCGTTCCTTCTTTACCTGGAGCGGCCGTGGCATGCCGGCCGAGCGCTTGGTCTGGGATGGCCGTTCGCAGCGTGGCGAGCTGGTCGAAGCCGCCACTGATTATCCTTACCGCTTTACCATAGAAGATGCCTATGGCAACAAGACTGTACGCGAAGGACTGGTAAAGGTTGATGTACTGGTTATCCGGGACGGCGACCGTCTTAAAATCAAGGTTCCTTCTATAGTATTCCGCTCCAATGCGGCTGACTTTAACAATCTGCCGGCCGACGTTCTGGCTACTAACGATAACGTTCTGCGCCGTATTGCCCAGATCCTCAACCGTTTCCGCGATTATAATATCCGCATCGAGGGTCACGCCAACTCGCTGGCTAAAATTCAAGGCCTGAATGCTGCCGCGATCGAGCGGGAGGAGTCAGTAGAGCTGCTGCCACTGTCGGAGAACCGGGCGAAGCTGGTTATGGAAAAATTGATCAGTTTCGGTGTGGACAAGGCCAGGTTAACGGTGCGCGGACTTGGTTCCAGCGAACCGGTAGTGCCTTTCAGTGATGCTGAAAACCGCTGGAAGAACCGCCGTGTAGAATTCATTCTGCTTAAATAACAGGATGACCACGTATAAAGCCCTGATGCTGGGCGATGTTATCGGCAGTGCCGGGATGGACTATATGGTCTCGGTGCTGCCCGCCCTCATCGAAGCATTGTCCGCTGATTTTGTCTGCTTAAACGCCGAGAATGCCAGTGGCGGCTTTGGGCTCAGCGAAGCTGATGCCGACCGCCTGCTGGCTTGCGGTGTGGATTGCCTTACTTCCGGAAATCATATCTGGGAGAAAAAGGGCATAAGCGAATTATTGGACAAGCGGCAAAATATTCTGCGGCCGGCCAATTACCCTTCCGGTGCGCCCGGGCGGGGCGTCTGGCAGACCGAGAAAAATGGGGTGCTGTGGACTGTGCTGAATCTGCAGGGACGCGAGAGTATGCGCCCCATCGATTCGCCCTTTTCCTGTGCCGACCAGTTGCTGGCTGATTTGGGCATAACCAGGGAAGCGGCTATGGCCACAACTTCGCTTGCAGGCGAGGCTGCAGCTGCCAGTGCAACTGCTGATGCCGATTCCGTTGTGGTGCCCGCTGAGTCGAGCGCAACAAGCGCAGCAAACCCTACTTTCGTCGCCTCCGGCGGGCCTTTGCCCGGGCCAGTGCTAGTGGATTTTCATGCCGAATCCTTCGAAGAAAAAGAAGCACTTGCCCTGTATCTAGCCGGCCGCATAAGCGTGCTTGCCGGTACCCACACTCATATTCCCACCGCCGACGAGCGCATCCTGCCGGGCGGCACCGGCTACCTTGGCGATCTGGGCATGTGCGGCCCGGTGGATTCGGTAATCGGCTCAGATACCGCCTCCTGCCTGCGCCGCTGTGTTTCCCAGATGCCCATAAAGCTTGAACCGGCTGCAGGGGCCTGCGCCTTGTCCGGGGCTTTGTTTACCATAGCTGCCTCCGGCCATTGCACGGAAATACAGCGCATCCGGCGTGAACAGACTGTGCCTGCCTGCTGATTGCCAAGTGACGGCCAGCTGATTGTCAGCTTATGGCCGGCTGATTTTGAGTGAACACAGGTATTCACTCCGCTTTCCGCTTGAAATATTTTTTAACCACAGGCTATACTGGCCCCAATATGGCTAAAGTTAATAGTTATTTTAAGCTTGCAGATTTTATTCCTAAAACCTGGACCGTACTGCGGGAAGGTTATTCATTGGCCCACTTTCGCAAGGATCTTTCGGCCGGCCTTACTGTCGGTGTAGTGGCGCTGCCCTTGGTGGTGGTTTTTTCCATCGCATCCGGCGCAACGCCGGTGCAGGGGCTCTGGGCGGCCATTATTGCCGGTCTGGTTGCTGCCCTGCTGGGCGGCAGCCGCTTTCAGGTGTCAGGCCCCACCGGAGCTCTGGTTGTTATAATTTCCACCATTCTGGGGCAGTATGGCATGAGCGGCCTGATTGCGGCCACAATGCTGTCCGGCTTGATGCTTGTGGCTATGGGGCTGGCCGGCTTCGGCAACATAATCCGCTATATGCCCTATCCGGTTACTGCCGGTTTTACCACCGGTATCGGGGCGATTATAGCCAGTGGCCAGCTGAAAGACCTGTTCGGCTTGCAGATTCCGGATTTTTCGCCCGAGTTTTTTACCCGCCTTGTGCAAACCTTCCGCTATCTGCCGGAACTGCATTTTTGGTCTTTGGGAACAGGCTTGCTTACCATCGTAGCCATCTTGCTGATACGCCGCTTCTTCCCCCGCCTGCCGGTGGTGGTTCTGGTGGTAAGCGGCATGGCCGCACTGGTTTGGCTTTTCCATATTCCGGTCGAGACTATCGGTTCGCGCTATGGTGCCATTCCCAAAGGGCTGCCGCCTTTTTCCTTCGCAGTCTGGAACGAAGTGATGCTTAAGGACATTTTTTCGGTTTCGTTTACCCTTGCCTTGCTCAGTTCCATAGTGACCATTGGTTCGGCCGTGGTGGCGGACGGCCTATCCGGTGACAAGCTCAAGCCGAATATGGAACTGGTTGCCCAGGGCGTTGCCAATATGGCCGGCGGCCTGTTCGGCGGAATCCCGGTTACCGGAGCCATAGCCCGCACGGTGGTCAATATTAAACACGGTGCCTGGTCGCCTTTTTCCGCGGTCATCCATGCTTTGGTACTGCTCTTGTTCACCCTCTTGCTCGGCGGCCTGGTAAGTCTTCTGCCGCTGCCCGCGCTGGCCGGCCTTTTGCTGGTGGTGGCCTGGGACATGAGTGATATCAAGCGTTTCATTTTTATGCGCAACGCACCAAAGAGTGATCTTTTTGTAATGCTTGCGACTTTTCTGCTTACTATCGCCATAGGCATCACTGTGGCAGTGGAAATCGGGGTACTCATGGCCCTGATTCTGTTCCTGCGCCGCATTATGGAAACCAGTTCAGTTATGCCGCTTCAGCAAGTCCTGGTCGAAGCTGAAGACAGTGGTGGCCTGGCTACCCATGCGGCGAAACTGCCGGAAGACTGTGAAGTGTACGAGATAGTCGGTCCCTTTTTCTTTGGCACTGCCGATTTTCTGCAGGATATTCTGGACAGGGTAGAATATCAGCCTAAAGTATTTGTTTTGCGCATGCGCAGGGTTCCAGCCATAGACGCCACCGGAATGAACGCTTTGGTGTCTTTTTTAAAGCATTGTGAAAAGCATGGTACTACACTGGTGCTTTCTGGTGTCCGGGATCAACCTTTTAAGGCCCTAAGCGCCATGGGCTTGGTCGGGAGAATTGGTGAGGCTAATATTCTTGCCGATTTTTCGGCTGCAGTCGCACGGGTTCATGAATTGCTGCCGGCAAATCGACGCTCCTGACTATTGAAACCCTTAGAGCTCCTGTTTCCAGCCGTCGTATGCCGGGTATCCAGCCCTTGCCTGGTTTTGGCAGCCGGCCAGAGTGCTCTGGTTGTGGAACAGCTACCTTCACCCGTCCCCCGGCTGGTCACTATGGTCACTTTGTAAAAGCTAAAAAAGTTGACAAGCCCTCGATATCCTGTACAATTACACTGAAGAAGTGGATCAGATGTAGAGGTCTTGCTGTAAAAGTGGAGTTATCAGGTGAAACTACTGGTTTTTGTACTTAACAAGGAAGACTACCTCGAAGAAGTGCTCGAAGCCTATGTGGAAGCCGGCGTCGCTGGAGCAACCTTGCTGGATTCAGAGGGGATGGGACGTTTTCTGGCCTACGAAGTGCCGCTTTTTGCCGGTTTTAAAGAATTCATGAAGGGCAACAAGCCATATAACAAGACTATAATTTCCGTTATCCGTAACGATGCTGTGGTCGACCGCCTGAAAGCTTTGGTCGATGAAGTAGTCGGCGGTCTGGACAATCCCGGTACCGGGATCATGTTTACAGTACCGGTGGATTGGGCGTCGGGACTGGTGCGGGAAGAGGAAGAGGTATAGTGCCATGAGCCTTATTTGCAACATGATCGCTCCCGACTGTGTGCTGCTGGATCTTGAAGCAGGCTCCAAAGAAGATGTCATCCAAGTATTGGTAGATGTGCTGGCAAAGGCCGGTCATGTAGCGGATACTAAATTGCTGTTCAAAGATGTAATGACCCGTGAGGCCTTGGCTTCTACCGGGCTGGGCTATGGTTGTGCAGTTCCGCATGCCCATTCTGCCGCCCTCGACAAAACGGTACTGGCGGTAGCCCGGCTGAATACAGCACTGGACTTCAATGCGCCTGATGGTTCACCGGTACGTTTGGTTTTTCTGATGGCCGGACCTAAGGATAGTGCAGGGCTGCACTTGAAACTCCTTTCCAAGCTGGCCAGATTGCTCCACGATAACAGTTTGCGCGGGCAATTGATGGATTGTCCATCCATTGCGGTCTTTCAAAAACTGCTTTGCGAGCGTGATAACTGAACATGGATACAAGCCGCCTCTGGAGTCTCATCCGTTTTATCATCACTGCGATAGCGCTGTTGGCTGTTTGGCTGCTTTTTTCAGGCAGTCTGGAACCTTTCTCTTTGATAATTGGAATTGTTGGTGCCTTGGTTATCGCCTCGCTTACTTATAATGAATTTATAGCCCAGCATGATGCCTCACTGCGCTCCTTTCTGCCCCGACCTTTCGCCTTGGCCGCGTTTTCATTTATTCTGGTGCTGTATCTCTACCAATCCAGCTGGTTTATGCTGCTTGCTGTTTTGAGTGGGCGGGTTAACCCGAGGATAGTCCATTTTCGTACCCGCCTGCGCTCGGATCTTGCCCGTATGGTTTTGTCCAATTCCATAACCTTTACCCCCGGAACCATTACTCTGGATCTGAATGACGATCATCTGACCGTGCACTGGTTTTTCTGCACTACCAGCCATGCCCGGGCCGCCGGCGATGCTGTAAAAGGCCGGATGGAAAAGCATCTGAGAAAGGTGTGGTTATGAGACTGCTGATGCTGGATGCGATGCAGTGGTTCTGTATTGCCTGCGCGCTGTTCTGTGTACTGCGCATGCTGCTGGGGCCGACCAGTGCCGATCGTCTGGTTGCGCTTACCGTCCTGTCCAGTCTGGTGCTGGGTTTTCTGGTATTGCGCGGCGTGCGCGAAAACCGCGCACTCTACCTGGATGTGGCTTTGGTGTATGATATTTTCGGCTTCCTGGGTTTTTTGGCTATCGCCCGCTTTCTGAAAGATAAATTCAGCGATGGAGACAGTCCCGAATGACACTTGCACGAGAACTGCTGGCCTTGCTTTTTTTTGCCTCTGCCGTCATCTTCGGGATTGGCGGAATAATCGGTTTATTCCGTTTTCCCGATCCTTATTCCCGCCTGCAGGCCGGGTCGCTCTGTGGTACAACTGCTATTTTCTCCATCTTTATAGGGGCTCTGCTGCTTTCCACCAGTTTGGCTGTGGCTGCAAGAGTGGTGGTAATAATGATCTTCTTTCTGGTGTCAGCCCCTACCGGTTCACATATTGTTGCCCGCTTTGCCTGGAATTCCGGGCTCCAGCCCTGGAAACCACCGCTTTCCAGGCGTAGTGGTTATACTGATCGGCAGGATGAGCCATGATACCTATACTGCTGGCGCTGCTTATTATACTGGCCGTGTATACTCTGGCTTCGGCAGATTTATTGCACGGGGTTATAGCCCTGTCCGGTATAAGCCTGATCTCCGCACTCATTTTTTACCTGTTGCGGGCTCCGGATGTAGCTATAACTGAAGCCGCTGTCGGCGCTGGAGTTTCTACGGTGGTTTTCGTATGGGCCATCAGAGCCACCACCCGCCGTGCCAGTCCTGTAAAAAATGCAGGCAGTTCTTCTGCGGCTGTCTTACCTGAGGATGAGAGCCTATGAGCGGCAGAGCCCGGCGCATTCTGTTCCTGGCCCAGATTGCTCTTTGTGTGCTTCTGGTTGCGGCAGTCTTGATCCCGGTTTTTCTCAGTTCCATGCCCTGGCCGCTGTCTGCCCGGGACTATCTGCAGGCCAATGGATTGGCGGAATCCGGCGCTTCCAACCTGGTAAGCGCAATTTATCTTGGCTATCGGGCTTTTGATACCTTGGGCGAGACTATAGTGCTCCTGGTAGCCATTAGCGGTACCATTGCCATTATTGCCCACGGAGGAGCGGTTCTTGCCCAGGGCTATGGTCTGCCATCAGGTACTGCTTCTGAGCCTGCCAGGCATCTACCCCCTAAAACCCGTACCGAATTGCTGGAGGTCGTTACCGGTAAACTTGGGCCTGTTGTTTTGGTTTTTGGCGTCTATGTGATGATGTATGGGCATCTGTCACCAGGGGGCGGCTTTCAGGGTGGTGTGGTAATAGCTTCAGGCATTGTGTTTCTGGCTTTGGGCAGCAGGGTAGATGCGTCCAACAGCCTTACCAGTCCGGAAAATCTGGTCAGAATAGAGTCTGCCGCTTTTGCGCTGCTGCTTCTGGCAGCCAGCAGCGGCATAATAAGCGGCAGCGGTTTTTTCGGTAATCCGCTGGCCGGGGCCGGTCTTACACCGGTAGCCTTCATTATTACCCTCAATGCTATTATCGGGCTTAAAGTTGGGGCAGGGTTAGGCTTTATGTGCATAGCCATGTTGGGCAGGGGGAAGTAGTGCTTGAACGTATACTGATTCTGCTGCTTTTCCTGATCGGTTTTGCCGGTATTGTAGGAATGCGCAATATTATCAAGAAAATATTCGGGCTTACCATCATAAACAGTGCCGTGGTTTTGCTGTTTATCGTGGAAGGATCGCGGATAGGCAACTCAGCGCCGATTATTGATGCAGAAATCGGTCTGGTTGTCGATCCGGTTCCCCAGGCCCTCATGCTCACCGCCATAGTCATCGGCGTATGTGTTACCGCCCTGGCTCTGGCCCTGGCTTTCCGGTTGTATAAGGCTTATGGCAGCTTCGATATCGATGAAATTCACCGGCAGGTTCACCGTGAGTCCTGAATCCTCAGTCTTCTCGTTGGTTATGCTGCCTCTGCTCGGAGCTGCACTGGTTATGCTGGCAAAAGCTTTCCTGAAGGGCAGAATGGCGGCCGGTATGCAATTCACGGCTATGCTGGTCGGGCTTTTTGGTCCCTGGCTGGCCTTGTTGTATACTTTCCCGCTGGTCTGGTCGGGTCTGACAGTAGAAGGAGTTATAGGCAACTGGAGCGGCGTAGTCGGAATTACTTTTCAGTTTGACGGTTTGGCCTGGCTGATCAATGCCCTCGGCTATACCGTAGCCGGGGCTGCCTGGATCTATTCGCTTGGAGCCGGGCCGCGGGGGCCGGTTTTCAGCAGTGTTTTTTTGATACAGACGGCAGCCCTGGCTGCTACTGCCATGACAGCGGATATTTTTAATCTGTTCGTCTGTCTTGAGGTGCTGGGCATAGCTTCCTATGTACTGGTTGCCAGTTCAGAAAAAAACGGAGCTTTTCTGGCATCTTTTTCCTACCTTATGGTAAGCGCCAGCTCTATGGTTTTTTTTCTGGCCGGGTTGTTTGGTCTGTATCGCTTAACCGGAAGCCTGTCGTATAGCGGAATCAGTCAGGCTCTCCTCGCATTGCCTGATCAGGGCGGGGGTCTGGCTGCAATTTCCTTGTCTCTGATAATTGCGGCCGTGGCTATGCGGGTTGCTATGATGCCGCTGTACGGCTGGCTGCCAGATGCACATGCGCTGGCACCGCATGCCGTCTCGGCGGTACTGTCCGGTGTGCTTATAAAAACTCCACTTTTTGCCCTTTCGCGTATCATGCTGATAGTCCCCCTTGGTGCGGCCGCTGCACAATTGCTGGGTTATGCCGGAGCGGCAACCGCGATAGTTGCCGTGTTGGTCGCTCTATCACAAAAAGATGCAAAACGTTTGCTTGCCTATCATTCCATCAGTCAGATTGGGTATGTCGTGTGTGCCTGGGGGGCTGCATTGGATCTAGGCATGGATACCATGGCGGGACAGCACCTGATGACTGCTGCCTTCCTGCATGCTTTTTATCATGCCTTGTTTAAAGGCCTCTTATTTCTTTCTATTGGTACAAGCACAGATCGAGCCGGATCGCGTAACGTGTATACTCTACGCGGAGCTGCCTCAACTTTGCGGCAGAGTGGAGAGCGGCTGCCTATAACCCTCCTGTCTTTTATAATAGCGGCTTTGGCAATATCTGCTATCCCGCCGCTGAATGGTTATGCCAGCAAGATTGCTATAACGTATAGCCTAAAAGGAAGCTGGCAGTATTGGGTGCTAAGTGCTGCCAGTATAGGAACAATCGCGTCGTTCATAAAATTGTCACGTATTTTCTGGCCACAGCCAGCCCGGATTCGGCTGATGGCAACTGAAGAACCATCAGCGGTGTTTATGCCTTCAGTGGCCACTGCCCGCCACTCCGGTCTGCCTGCCCAAATAGTGCCTGGCCCGATGACAGATACATCTGCAGTTAAACGGGCAAATTTGCCTGTCGGCATTAGTCAGGCCATGTTGGCTCTTGCTTGTGTAGCCAGCGGCCTTGCCGCACCCTGGCTATATGGTTTTGTACTGCGTCTGCTTGATTCAGCCGCTTCGCTTGGCTTTACCTCGCTCAATCCAGGACCAGCGTTGTACACTGCAGACAATCTGCTGAAAACCTTGTATATGGTGCTTGCCGGGTTTGTTCTTTTCAGATTGGCAGTAAGTGCTCTGGGCAGTCGGCTGCTTTCACTCGTTCGTGATCGCCACCGCGGTTTTCATGGCCTTTTTCTGTCATTTGCCGTCGGGCTCAGTGTTTTATGCGTCTGGCTGCTTCTCGTCTGAGAGCTATTCCCACCCTTGACAAGTACAATCAAAAAAGGATATAAAAACCGCGCAGTGAACAGACTGCAGCAGCTTAGTTGTTACGTTTCCAACTAATACTGTCCACTTGCGGCGATGGTGAAACTGGTAGACACGCCAGCTTGAGGTGCTGGTTCCTTAACCGGAATGGAGGTTCAAGTCCTCTTCGCCGCAAAACAGAAAGCCCGACCGCAAGGTCGGGTTTTCTGTTTTTATAAGCGGCGAAGAAGACTTGAACCGAAGTGAGCGCCGTTTCGCAGGTCGCCAAAGCGACCAGTCCAATAATTTCCTTACGAAGTAGCGAATGCAATGAGCGTCCCAACGGGAGGGAAAGCGCGCATGTGCGGCCCGAGACTCGCAGGGCCGCAGGGAACTTTGCCACCCTGCAGCGCGAAAGCGATCGCAGGCGGGTGGAGATTCGAGACAGGATGTCGAGAATCGGAACCCAAGTCCTCTTCGCCGCAAAACAGAAAGCCCGACCGCAAGGTCGGGTTTTCTGTTTTTTAAAAGCATCCGCCAAAATTAGTGCTGTCCAGGAGAGAAGGGCGGGAGAGTCCCTCCCTTCCCTCCCGGGCCCTTCCATCCTTCCCCTGCAAGCGGTGTTCAGCCCTCCTCTGCGACGATTCGAGACCCGGGTCAGACCTCCATCAACCTGAATCGGCGGTCTGACCCCAATGCTAGGCCGCCGGAATGGGACTTACGATTTTTTTTTAGACAAACCGCTGGAAATGGCGGCAGACAGCTTGACCAAAATCCAGCAAATCGCTAGTATTGTTCCTGCGCCTTGCGAACTGTACAATCAACGTAAGCATAAAGGCCCCGACGCAACGTTTTGCGTGACCCTCCGCAAGGAGCAGAAACGCGAGACGCTGTTTGTATGTTGTAGGGTATACAGTGCTTGCGGTACTACCGGTGGTAG
>JAHIWF010000242.1 GCA_018815555.1 Spirochaetota bacterium
CAGCACCATTCTGTCGATTTCATTGGGAGAGAAACGCAAGCAATACGCCGAAAAGGTATTGGGAAATTCCCTGGTACTCTTGCTGGTTATCGCCCTGTTATTAACTGCTGCCGGATTTCTGCTTATGGAACCGCTGCTCAGACTTACCGGAGCAAGTGCCACGATTATGCCCTTCGCCAAGGCCTACATGCGCGTAATCCTGCTTGGTACAGTATTCAACGCGCTGGGCTTCGGCATGACCCATTTTATACGGGCTGAGGGCAATCCCAAAATGGCCATGTTTACCATGCTCATCGGTGCCGTACTCAATCTGGTTCTGGATCCTGTCCTGATCTTTGTGTTCGACCTAGGTATCGCGGGAGCTGCCTGGGCTACCGTCATCAGTCAGGCGGTATGCGCGGTGTGGGTAATGTCCTATTATTTTGGCAAGAAAAGCCTCTGCCGCATCCGTGCGGAAAACCTACGACTGAATCCGGGTATTGTCCGGCGTATCGCGGTGATCGGGTCGGCACCCTTCGCTATGCAGTTTGTGTCCAGTATCTATAATTCACTCCTGAATAATCAACTGCAGCGCTACGGTGGTGACCTGGCCGTATCCGCAATGGGTGTCATCTTCGGGGTTGCCATGCTTATGCTTATGCCGATTTTTGGCTTAAACCAGGGTATGCAGCCGATAATCGGCTATAACTTCGGAGCCGGGCAGTATCAAAGAGTGGCTCATGCCACCAGAATCACTATACTGTTTGCTAGTATATTAGCTTCTGCCGGTTGGCTGGTCACACGGTTCGCTCCTGTTTTGATTATCGGCATGTTCAGCCATGATAATGCCGAGTTCAGCCTACTGACCGAGAAGGCTTTGCGCATATTTTTTCTGATGTTCCCATTGGTGGGGTTCCAGATTATTGCCGGTGGTTATTTTCAGGCAGTCGGCAAGCCAAAACAGGCAACGCTCTTAAGCCTCTCCCGGCAACTGCTCTTCCTGGTTCCACTCATGTATATTTTACCCTTGCGTTTCGGGCTTGAGGGGGTGCTCAGCGCTGCACCGACATCGGATTTTCTTTCTTCCATGCTTACCGCCGTGTTTTACTTCCTGGAACTGAAGCGGCTCAGACTCCATCCCGCGGCTGTCCGGCCCTGACAGCCGGACTACGCAAGGATGTGCAGGGCAAACTAAACATCGTGGCATACAGGTCCGATGTTGCTCGGCATACCGGAATAGTCCGCCTTTCTATTTTCCTGCATCCTTTCCCTGCGGTTCTTCGAAAAGCCTCTCCCAGCCGGAGTACGGCAGCAAACGGGTGAGTGTATACTTGATACAGCCGGCTTTAACCAGTGGAAACTCATTCAGTATAGCTTTTGCCAGCCCCTGCTCCCCGGTTTCCAGAATAAGCAGGGCATCCATTCCCTCGGTAAACCAGATATTCCTGATCACACCCTGCATGTAGAGCCCCCAGACATGCAGGGCCTCACGTCGCAATAGCTCGGAATGCAGGGACCAATCAATATTACCGTTATCAAATGTGGTTACCAGATATTGCATGACCTTCTCCGCCTGCTTACGCTTCACGCTCCGAAAGAACAAAAATAGAACCGTTACCCGAACCTTTTAATGGAACCCGACTTTCAGGTTGCAGCCGGCAAAGTGGTAAAAAACTTCGGACCCTTCGAAAATATACTGCTCACGGCTGACAACTACGAGCATACGGTCCTCGAAGGGGCTGAGGAAGCAGCCAGAGATCCATATGCGCAGAGCCGTCACCTCGGAGCTGATTGCCAATATTTTCTTGCCTTTCTTCCGCGATGTAGCCAGAACCTGATACGATTTGACCTCATCCATAAACCGGTCAGCTTCCGTCTCCGGAACCAGCACCAACTCAGCCGAAAAATCATCGCCGTTCAAAGCCAGGGGAAAGGACAGTAAATCAACTCCTTGATTGAGTGCAACTCCGAACTGTGCCATAGCCGTCTCGAACCGGTCACCGACATGAGACCAAGCAGTACTCCATCCACTGTCGACCGTCGACTCCTCCATTGACTCGCTAGCAGCTGATACCCCCTCCATCCAGTCGCTATCGGCCATTAAGTCTTCCATCCAGTCGAAACTGTCATCCATTTCCTCCCAGACCACTGTGTCTGCTACTGCATCAAAGATCACAAAGTGATACTGGGTACCGCCTCTGCCATCAATGGCCCGGACTTCTGACCAGGCCACTTTACCGTCGGGCGACCAGCCAAACATGCGGAATTCCGGATATCCCCAGTCGGGAATATCTTCGGACACCATGTACTGCTGCAATTCCACAGGCCACGGAAGCTCACTCACCTGCATAAGCTGTGCCTGTGCCGGGGAAACGGCATGAAGGCAGACCATTAGGATTAATAATGCTTTATAAAGGTATTGTCGCATAACTGCTCCTTTGCCATATTATTGATTGCTGCCGTAGCACAGTCAAGAAAAACCAAAATATTTTATGGCTAGTGCCGATACTTAGATTTTTCAGGCTGTTTTATGCTATATTCAATTCAGTTTTTGCCCTTAAAGACAAGACGCATAAATTAAAAGATACCACAATTTTTTTTCGACAGGAACCAGACTTCTGGTTTTAGAGTAATTCGGATTAAGATGGAGTCGACATGGCACGGATCGGTAATTATTTCCTACTAGGCATAGCATTGCTTTCGACAATCGCTTGCAGCGATGAAATTCTTCCCAAGAAACCAGTTAGTACTTCCATAAACAAAATATTGCCTTTAGGAGCATCTCGAGTCGAAGGGGCAAGACCAGAGTTTGAAAGTTACCGATATGAACTCTGGAAGGATCTTGTTGATAATGGATGGACTTTTGATTACATCGGCACACAAACTGATGAAGCGTCATACCCCATACATAATGGAAAGAGTTTTGACCCAGACCATGAAGGCCGGGGAGGGTGGACGTCTGGCGATATTCTCGACCAAATCGCTAAATGGCTTGAGTATACGGGCTCCCCTGATATTGTGCTGTTCAGTTCTCCAGGCGGAAATGATGCTCTTCAAGGATTGCCATATAATCAGACCTTATCGCATATCAACTCCATTATTGATGTTCTCCAAAACGCTAACCCAAATGTTACAATCATCATAGAAAAATTAGCCCCTGCGCATTCAAGCTATATGTCAGGGGAATTATCCGATTATTTTTATCAACTACAGCAGGATGTGGCATTTGTTGCCAAAAATAAAACGACCGCTTCATCGCGTGTTATTACAGCTGATATGTGCACCGGTTTTACGGATCAGATGCTAGCAGATGATGTGCATTACAATGCGGCAGGAGCAGCCTTTATCGCGGACCGTTATTACGAAGTGCTTGTGACAATTTTGGAAGGTTAAAGCCTTCAGTATAGGATGATTTATCCAGAATACTCAGATTTTAACTTACTTTCCCTATATTATAAAAAAATGATACGGTTTACACAAAACCTGATGCGGTCCTAAAGCAAATTCCAAGAGTTATCATATTTTAATTGACTTTCATTAGGACCTAAAAAGTTGAGATATTAATAAAGCAACCGGAAAACACCCTGGTATTATAGCTCTTAAACTGCGTTCATTTAGCAGCCCAAAATTCTAACCAATTTTTACTAGAAAAAACATAATTAAATAACATTCTTTATCGAAGCTGTTACGCATGCTTTGCCTAGACAAAAAACAAGTTGATTTATATTGCATCCGACCAAGTCTAATAGTTGCAATCATACTTTTAATGATTTCCTGTGCAAATACCCCAAAAAACAAAAATGAGGCCATCCTGGAAATAAATGAGAGTACATTCTTACAAATTGGCGGGATTGAACAATATATCCAGATAAAAGGTTCAAACAGTAATAATCCAATTATACTTTGGCTGCATGGCGGTCCCGGTTTCCCACTGACTTATCTATCATATTACTATCAATCAGGACTAATCGATAAATACACTATTGTTAGCCTCGAACAACGCGGCTGTGGTCGTACCTATTACAGAAATCGTGCCAATGACTGCTCCATTCAAAGACTTCTTGTCGATATTGATGAACTAACAGATTACTTACGGAAAAGATTTAATAAAGAAAAAATCATTATACTAGGGCAGTCCTGGGGTACGATTTTAGGGATTACCTATGTACAAAAATATCCAGAGAAGGTCGCGGCGTATATCGGAGTTGGTCAAGTAGTCAATTTTGATGAAGGTAAAATTTATGCGGCTGAAACGGCAGCGGTTGTGGCAAGAGAACATCAGAATTACAAGGATGTCAATGAACTAGCTACCTGCATGCAATCATTCAAAACTTCAAAAACAGTAACCGACCTGAATTTAGCAAACCTCGAAAGAATGATACTTAAATCCTTACAATATCTTCCTGCAGAAAAATCCATAAGTGCGAGGAAGCAGCTGCAACTCGGCTTGCTTTCTCCAGATTTAAACTTGAATGACCTGCGCTGGTTTTTGATTGCTTCGAATACCCATCGGATATTCTCTCATCAATCAGAATTATTGCAATACATGTACTTTGATTTTGATGTGGATACGCTTATTGATGAATTCAAAATACCCATCTACTTCATCCAAGGCAGTGCTGACTGGATAACGCCTACTGATATGGTTACACAATATGCTGGCTCAATAAGTGCTCCTGAAATAAAAACTATTATTCTTAATGGCATGGGGCACACACCATTTTTAGATGATCCTGAGCAATTCGGAGAAGCACTGGAAAGCTGCCTTTCAAGAATCCCCGTTCCGGCCGATTCAAACGCTATCCAAGGTGATTAGAGCATTACTCTCCATTGGTACATAGGATGGAGCAAGGTGCCTGTCAAGAATCAATACATCCGGCCGTATCGGCTATTGCTTCAGCAATTGCGCTTTACTGGCCATTTTAGCTATACTTTTGCCATGACCGGACTTGAAGATATTCGCCATCGACTTTCTACAACCTATAATTTTAGTCAGATACTCAAGCTTATTACCGGCATTGCCCTACTAATTGGCGCCACCTGGCTATTCCCGGATGATTTCAGGCAAATCAGGGACAATGCTGTATATCTGGCTATTCTGGCCGGATTGCTGATAATCTGGATCAGCCTTTTTAGCATATATATACGCACGAAGCTTTCGAGCGCAACCAGCCCGGCGTCCATTGCCGTGCTCATTCGGATTGAATCATGTGGATTCGCTGTTTCTGTTTGCCTTTTAGCTATACTGATGCCCTTATCCGAGCCATATTATGCAAATCTGGCCTGGTTTTTCTCGGCGTTTTTATTCTGCTATGCGCTGGCGAATCCGGCGCTCGAATCACGCCTGGCTACCGGTCTAGTTTTTTCGCCGGTGGCCGGGTGGATAGTACACAGTGCAGTGCACTTTGTCATAGGGCGTCGGCCTATCCATATCCCGGCGCTTTTATTCTGCCTGGTTATCAGCGCGATATTGCTTTATTCCAGGGCTTATTTTGTCACCCGCCAGACACGCTCGGATATGGAACGCGACAGTCTGGAAAACATGCATCCTGCGGCCCAAAGTATAAAAGACCTGGATGCAGTATATTTATACTCAAAAACCTATAGCCTTAGCCCGCGGGAATCCGAAGTATTGCGCAAAATATTCCATGGCCGGATAAGCAAGGAGATTGCGGCCGAGCTGGGTATTTCAGTCACAACCATAAAAACCCATGTCCGGAATATTTTTGACAAAACCGGGGTACGATCCCGGCTTGAACTGATGGCAAATTTCAACCGCTTCAACCATTCTCCACTTGACGGATCGCTTCTCATCACAAAGGAGGATGGCCCGCAGGAAGAGAATCATCCCTAAGCAGGATACCTGAAATCTTCAGATTGCGTTATTTTCTGACCACACTATTTATCCGAGGAGAGAAATTATGGTCACGAGTAATAGGAAATCGCATGACGGTTTCGGTCGAAGAGCTGGAGTATTGATAGGACTCCTTATACTTGTAACATTATCATCATGTATAACCACTAAGGATCTTTTTGGCGGGATGGAAGAAGGTCCGGCCTATGTACCTTTCACCGTATACCAAGTATGGGATGGAGTCGAGTACGGACCCTTAATGGTTTCGGCCGATAGCGATCTAAAAGCAAAAAAATCAGATATTTCTGAATTCCCCACAGCTTCACCAGACTGGGTGGCTGTAATTGAGGAAGCGATGGCTAAAGAACCGACCTGGTTTGAAGGTGCTGCCTCGGTGACGGAGGTAAGCAGGCAAAGCGGTTTGGAATATCCGGCGGGACGATTTTGGCAACATTCTCTCGCGCCATCTGCAGATCTTTGCCTGGTACGACAGGAAAGAGTATTTGGCCAAAGGATTCTTCTAAGGAGCTGGAATTCTGATAATGGTACCAAGCCGGCACGTGCTGGCTTGTGCTTTTTACGGGCGAGACAAAGCCTGATAGAGCGCCTGGAATGCGGGTTTTGGCATAAAATTTTCATCATATGGATGCGGCCAATCCTTATCCTGACTTAGCCAGCTGCTATGGTTGACATAGCTGTCGGCATCGGATAATCCCCACAACACCAAGGCAGAGCACTCCGGATAGCGCTGTGCGGCTTCGCTGGCGATTGCCCCGAACAGCTCGGCCTGGGCAGCCAGTTTTTGGCTGCTTTTGCCAGTCTGATCGTCATTGATCCTAACATCCAACTCGGTGATCTGCACCTCGAGTCCTTTGGCAATTACCGCATCCATAGCTTGTCCCAACTCGGAAGGGGAAAATTCTTCATCAATACTTGTATGGCACTGAAAGCCCACGCCGTCTATAGGAACGCCGGCGGCCAACAGCTCATCGAGCAGCGACAATAGCCCTTCCAACTTTTCCCCACTCTGTTCGATTCCGTATTCATTGATGAACAAACCGGCTTCCGGCGTGAGTTCGCGCGCTTTAACGAAGGCACGAGCGATATATATATATAACCTCCACCGGTACGGCTGCCAAAAAAATCGGAGCGGAGCGTTCCGTCGTCATCCAAGGGCTCATTGACTACATTCCAATAAAGTACACCACCAGGATAGCGCTCCTCCACATGGGTTATGACAGCTTCTATATAGTCATCGATCAAGGAAAGCAGGTCTTCGCCAGCGAGCGAGCTTTCGGCCAGCCAATCAGGTGGCATATAAGACCATACCAAAGTATGCCCCCGCAAGTGCAGCCCATTGTTCCTGGCAAAATCAATCAGCTGATCCGCGTACGTAAAATCATATTCATGCGGTCCGCACCAGATTTCTTCCATCGCCGGCCGTTATCGGTAGATACTATTGAGCGGCTCGAGCCGCCCTGAATCAGGATACGAACAGCGCAATCAGCCGACCAGCCAGCCGGGCGAACCTAACCTTGAACCAACCGGCCCGGTGCGGCACAAAGTAGCTGCAGCTGCCTCCCAGCCAGCCTCTTGACTGCCACCACTGGTAGTCGTAGGAATCGGGAGGCTCGCGTTGCCAGGCCAGCTGCTGTATCCTGAAAATCATCAGGGATAGGAATGAGGGCTGCCGTCGTCTCTGGCGATCCAGCACGGCCACTATGCATCGTGCCGCACGGGCGGTCGCAGGACGGAAATCAGGCATGGTCGTATCTGGTGCCAGCGCGCCCATGCGCAATCCGGTTTGGCCTGCCAGGCGGAAGCCCCAGGTAAGCGCCGCGGCACTCAGGGTTCGAAGCGTGTGGCGGGTCGGGCTAACTGCAGACGTAGCTATCGGCCAGGCCAGCTTTCCAGCCATCTCCGGTCTGTGGCAGAGATACGCCAGCCGGTCTAGCAGGTTTTTCATCACGCCGCTTACATCGTCGACATAGACAGGGCTGGCGAAGACCACGATATCAGCCTGGTCCATCCACTCCCTGATCGTCTGAACCTGGTCCTTGAGGGGGCAGCTGGCCTCGCCGCGGTCAAAGCATAACCTGCAGCCGATGCAGGGCCGGATGTCCAGGTCAGGCAGATACAGCCGGGTAAAGATTAGGGGTTCTTTCCGGTCATGCAGGATGCTTTCCAGCTCTTCCTGCAACAGTGCCACCATCCGCGCGGTATTGCCCTGTTTGCGGGCGCTTCCTACCAGAGCAAGTACGCGTATGGCTGCTTCTGGATCTTTTTTGCTCAAAGCTCTCTCCTCCAACGCTACGTATCAGCGACTTTGTCCGGGCGGGCTGGTCATAATACGAGGAAAGTATAGCAAAGCTCTTTCCATATTGCTATGAAAAAATACCAGGTTAGAAAATTCTTCTTTAATACATCCTCCAGAATATATCAAAATTGTTTACACATTGTTTTGAATGAATTTCATGTCGCGCTCTTTGATACAAATTGACGATAGTATGCCTCTACCTGGCAGCAACCCTAGTGGCGGATTTTATCATGCCGCCAACTACCAAGAGGCACACCAGCCAGGCTGCTTAGCCGATCCGGCTCTTTCCCTATACTCCCGCGGGGTTAGCCCGGACCATTTTTTAAATGATCTGCGAAAGACACTCACGTCAGAAAAACCCAGCAAACAGGTAATATGCTCAACTGTATAATTCTCACGCAGGTATTTTTGTGCCATATGTTGACGAATTTCACGTAATAATTCACTGAATACTATTCCCTCCGCTTCAAGACGCTTTTGCAGGGTCCGAACACTCACTGCCATTTGCCGGGCGACACCAGCCAGGGACAGCTTTTCGTCAGGCAGTTGCGTCAGAATTATGCGGGTTACAGCCCCGGTGGCAGAATCAGCTCCCTCAAGGCGTAACAACAGCTCCTGGGCATATACCTCGAACTGATCCTTTAGAGCTGGATTGGCCATCCGCACAGGCAGACTACCCATTCTTGAGTCCAGCAATAACGAATTGTGTTGATGGCCGAATATAACCGGACACTGAAAAACCCGCTCATACTCTTCACGTACCGGTGGGTCTGGATAGGTGAATGTTACTTCCAGAGGCTTGAGTGGTAGTCCGGAGAGGCTGCGAGCCAAACAAATGCTGCTGGAAAAGGCGGAATCAAAACAATGCCGGGACATCACAGGGGCATGTTGAGGTGAAGAATATATAAACCGAACGGTATTTATGCCAAACACAGTACGGCTATTGATTAAATTGCCGATTATCCGCTGATATTGCCCGGATTTTTCGAATGCCTCTTTAAGGTTTCTGCAATTCATCATAATATACCCCAATATAGACCAGCTGCCGGGATGAGCAAACTCTCCCATATGCAGTCCAAAACTATGGTCATTTAGCATAGCAGCTGCCGCTTCTTGTATTTCCAGGTAGGTTTCGATTGGCAGATAAGTATCGGGAGCACATACATGGTTACGATCAAGCCCCATCGAAAGCAAAAACCTGTCTAGATCAACCTTGAGCGATTGCAAATATAAAAACATCTGGGAAAGCACACTGGTAGAAACAGTAATCGGTTCAGGATTCATATTTTTATTATACATGTATTTTTGGCAAAGTCATCCAATATCATAAATGCAGTTACCGGATAATGTTCAGAAATAGTTAATTATCGCTTTAACAAAAAAGTTTTAAACACAAACATGAATAGAGGTTTTATACTACCGCTATCACCGGGTCTTGTGACCTCAGGTATCCCTGTCTTGGATGGTAACTTATGCTTAAAGTTGTGCTAAGTGTTATGGTACTCATTGGATTTCTATCACCTGTTTTCTCCCAGAACAGTCTGCCCGATTACAACTTTGCCTCCGGAACCTGGAATTTTATCGGATCTCGACTGCATCAGGAAGATGAAAAAGCCGGATTGGCCAAACTCAACATCCATGTTCCGCAGAACAGTAAGATGATCTATTCTTTTAATGCCCGTTATGAATCTGGTGCTGAAGATGGGCATGCCGGCTTTGGGGTGCATCTTTTTGCAGACACCGTACATCCTAAGGCCTCATGGGGCAATGGCGAATCATGGTTGCTTTGGCTGAACTATGATGAGAAGCCAGTATCACCGGATATTCCCGCCGGATTCAGTGCCCAGGTATATCGCAGCCGATCGCACTCACGTATGGATCTGGTTCAAACTATTGACCTAAATCAATTTGGGAACCTAATTACCTCCGAGATACTTGCCCAGCCAATACCAATACGGATCTGGCTGGATGGCGAAACTGGGGAAGTAAGGATCTACGATCCAATTGATCAATCCTATTACTATTATTTCTATCTTGAAAGCGATGGCTTGCCGCTCCGGGGCGATTGGATTGCGCTCAGAACTAATGGCGTGCATTTATCGTTCGGACTTGATAGCTAAACCTCACACTGGGAATGGGGCAGGAACGAATGAAGTTATCCAGCCAGACGGTGGCGGGTTCGACTTTAATTCGTTCCTTATTTGAAATGACCTATATATTCTTTAGCCAAATGCAACATCGAAATCCCGACACAAGTGCTGTACAGCAGTACGGGCGGTATTTACCGCCGAAGGCAAGCCGCCCGGAGGACTTATTCTTTGCCCGGCAAAATAGACATTTTCAATACTTCTAACCTTACAAGGATACATGCCCATTTTACTGCCAACTGTACTAATGCCCATCCATGATCCTTTGTATGAATGAATATAGCGTTCATACGTTAATGGGGTGGCAACATCCCAGACCTCAATCTGCCCTTTGAGATGTGGAAAGTGCTGGGTTAAAACCGCTATAAAATCTTGTGCCAGTTGCTCTTTAGTTTGCTTATAGGTACCTGCAAGTTCTCGATTCTTCCAGAAATCATAAGAATCACCGCCAATAATGCTGGTGATTGCTGTTCCCTTACCAGGGGCATAGCCGCTTTCAGCTGAATAGAGATGATAGTTAATGATATTAAACTGGCAATCTCCCAGCTTCAATGGTGTACCAGCAATAAAAACTCCACTTTTCGGCTCATTACATAAATCAGCTTTGGTGCCGACACAAAGAAAGGTACAGGACTTCGGCACGAGTGTATTTCGCATTTGTAAAACCCAACGGTCACTTAAGGGTTTTTCGAATAGATCCTGAGTAGCAACAGCGGCATCCTGGGTTATAATAACAGCATCGGCATCAACTTGCCTGTCATTCACTTCCAACCCAACTGCCCGGCCCTCTTTTACAACAATTTTTGCCACTTTATGTTTATACTCAATTACACCCCCGAGCGACTGATATTTTGCTGCCATGCGAGCTGCCATAGCCAGTGAGCCGCCATCCGGGAAAGCTCCATCGCCATTCATCAAGGTTGCCAGAGTAAAAACTGTTGCGGTAGCTGCGTATTCATCGCCGGTTATGCTTCTGAGCAAAAGTCTGATGGCAGGATTTTTAAAACGCCTGGCATAATCTTTTGAACTGATTTTCGCATAGTACCCGATACGAATAATAGCAGGCAGTAACGCGACAAATTTAAGCAGGTTGAATTTTTCAAATACTATTGGCTTCCGAAGTTTTAATCCTTTCAAGTCCTTAATCGGCATGGAGAATTTGGAAAAATCGCTAAGATCTGAACATAAACGCTTTATTTCTTTATCATCTTCCGGTGCTATAGAAATCAAGTGTTGCTGCCACCTTGCCAGATTCCTGTAAAGGCAGACGATTTGCCCTTCGCACTCGACCGTCAAAAATGGATCCACACTGTGGAACTGTACCTGATCATTAATTGCGCCTACGTCTCGCCACAATTGGTGGTATGAACTCTTAGGTGACGATCCGGTAAGCCAGTGCATGGCCCCCTCAAAGATGTACCCCTTTCGTTTCCAGCTAGTGCATGCACCACCTGGCATAGTGTGGCTTTCATAAATAGTGGTGTCAAATCCGCAATTCTGTGCGTATACTCCTGCGGCTAACCCGGCTATTCCCCCACCAACGATTGCTATTTTCTTCATTTCTTTTTCACTCCCTGTACGTTTTCACATGGCTATAATTATCAAGTTTTTTTGTGTAGTGCTATTGTCGGACTTCCAGACTCGTTAGCTCAGTAATTGTTAGTGGAGTACCTGGACCACCCTCCACAGATTCGTAGCGCACATAACGGCCATCAGACTTGCGGAACCAATAATTAGCCTGCCAGAAGAGACTTCTAATTCCGGTAAGTGTAACCTTTAGCTGTGAGGATTCAAAACTTAAGCCGTAAGCTTCAATCTTTTTATCTCCCATCCTTGAAACTTCCATCTCGTAGGCGACCATTTCATCAAGCTTGACCACCCAATATTTCATGGAACGCAGACTACCTGCATTAAAGTGCTCCAGTGCCAGTTCCTGCGCCTGATACCATGGATGATTATTGATTCTCAATTGTTTTGCTGTTACTTGGTTTTCAAACTTTCCAGAAATGATAATAATGTCCCCTACTCTTTCAAAATTGATATCGGTTCCTACTTCTTTGTTACATAAATGCCACACCAAAGTTGAATATGAGTCATTGAGCTCAATTTTTGATGTCTGGTTATAAGTAACATTAAAACCATACGAAGTATTCTGTATTACCATTGTATTGATACTTGTTCCTGCACCAGTT
The DNA here is from genome assembly GCA_018815555.1 of Spirochaetota bacterium. GTDB lineage: Bacteria > Spirochaetota > Spirochaetia > Treponematales > UBA12059 > UBA12059. The sequence goes on from JAHIWF010000242.1 coordinate 12,490, forward strand.
ATTGACCGGTAGTTACGGATTTCCTGTACATGGCCATAAGTGCAGATAATGAATATGAACAGGCAGACAAAAAACGGATATTTCATTGCTCTCTACTCCTGGTTAGCCCTTATGGTATAAGCGCCTGTTCTATTGCTTTCAAATAGGCTTTACCTGTATACCCCGGATGTAACGTAGCCCCACTCACCGCATCCAGACTCAGAAGATTCTGATTTTCAAGAATCGCAATCCGCATTGATTCCAGATAATTGTCTGATCGCAGCGCAGTTGGATCTATCACTTCGATATCTTCATACAATTGGTTTTTTATGGTAACGCTTACCTTGACATAGGGATTGGCTACCATTTTCCCTTTTGCGGGCTTGATACGATACTCTCCTACATAATTTCCATCTGCCAATGAATCAAGATCCGGCTCAGTAATTATAATTGAATGATAATAGATTGTCTGAACATCATTACTAGCACAGGCAGCCAGCAGAACTGCAATTATAAAAAAGAAGCCTGAGATAACAATTCCTCGTTTCATCTTCATCTGATCACCCCTTACCGGTTTGTAGAATTTCGTTAGAATCACATTTATTGTCATATTATCCAGTTTCCTTAGGCCCAGGCAGCTCCTATACATCAGCCGTTCGCTAAAAGACAAGGTTTTTGATGGTTGCTTCAACAAATAAATATATCAAATTTCACAGCATTAAAATCTTTTTAATGATATCCACCAACTCTTGTTGATCGCGTTTCTTCGCCTGAAAGACTGCACGATCATATAGGTAAAATATAAACTTATTATTACACAAGTCAGATAGAATAAGAAATCAATATCATCATGCAAAGAACCATTTAATGCAACCGAAACAGCCCCCGTCACTTGATGGGCAAGAGCTACAAGAATGAGAGATTCACTCCACAAATACAGAAGTAAGCTGACTGTATAATAAGCAAAGAGAAACAACTGTACTGCCAGCGTTAGGCCAGCTGGATAAAAATGAAACTGAGCCAGATGATACAATGAAAAAGCCAAAGCCGTGATTAGAACTGAAGTTTTAGTGCTAAAAGTCAGACGTAGTACCGGCAACAAAAGAACAGCAAAGAGCGGATAATAAGTGGTATGAAACAGCAGTATACTGACAAAATGTATAACAAATGCAGGTATTCCAATACTGCTGCCGGAAAGAGCCTTGATAGATTCAAAATTTACAACAAACAGAAACAAGGCAAAAACTAATAGCACCTGACTGGTTTTTTTAGTCTGAGGCCAAAATGAATACTCAAGCTTCCATTTTCTAGCCAAGAAAAATGGCAGGATAATGCCAAAAAATGGTATTCCAATAAACCCAAACAAAACACCAGACAGTGCCTGATAGACTTCGCTGCCATTAATAAGAGACATTTTCATCAGCTGATTGGAAAGAGCGATTGTACCTGTATATATTAAATATATAGCAGAAGCGATAAATAATTTACTCTTAACATTCATTTGCTACTCCTCATTACAGCCAGCTATCGACCTACCAAAACAGACAGTAATTCCTTTTATATCGAACTACAATAAAGGTCGCTATGTTACTAATTCCACCGACTGCACCTTTCGCCCTTGCCATGGTCAACGCATAATAAGTGTCTTCTTTAGACGGAACAGATCCAATGCGATAAGAATGCAGAGGGGAATGGTAGTCAGGGTATTAAACAACAGGAATAACTGACCAATTATGGGCAGCCAGAATCCGACACCGCCGGCTGCACAAATTAGGCCAGTCCAGGCTGTACCCCGACGATAATATGCAGTCCTGAACATTAGAGTAAAATTGAGCAATCCGGCCAACATTAACAGTGCGGTCTGTGCCAGCCAGGCGATTCCGTCCATTTGGGCCAAAAATACCTGCCCGGCAGCCAGCAAACGCGCTTGCTCCACAACATCCATTGCAGAAGAAAATTGCTTGCTTAAATTCACCAGCTCGACTAAGGGACGGCAAACAATCATTAGTCCAAGACCCATGATATTTAGGGCCAACGCCAGCAAGGCGAGAGAAGGACTTATCGGTTTAAGAGTCCTATACAACGCTATGTACATAAGAATGGAAGCAGGGCCAATAAACAGCATAAGAACATCGAGTGATATTAAACCAACCAACAAGTCAGTTTGCAACATAATAAATATTTCTTCAGAACCCAATGTGTTACCGGTATAGGGCCAGATTACCCAGGCGACCAGGGCCAACACCACAGAAAAAGCGACAGTCAAGGCCGAGACTCCGCCTGGAACTAACAAAGCTGTATCTTTCCGGTCAAGCACCTCTATACCCTGTCGCAAGCCAGACGTGTCATGTTTCATAGTCATACTAATCAAAGCTCCCTTCATGCAAGTCTGTGAATCTGACATTCTACTGCCATAATGCCGACATTGCTGCAGGCATTACGATAACGCACTAAAGGCTAGAGGGAAATGACCAAACGCGCAAATTTCGTGACCTATTGTGAATAGTTAGCAGCTACCAAAAATCCACCAAGACTCAAGACAGGTAAAGCGCCACTAAGCGACCGAGCAGGCATCGCCATAAGACAAGCATAGCAAAACTTTACTGACTTTGCGATGACAAATCCCTGAATTTTAATTACCATTGATTTCTCGGCATATTTTCAGATGCCGCGAAAATATAATTTTGGCTGATGCAGAGAAGCACAACACAGAACCTTTCATGCCGGCCGAAGACTAAAGAAGGAGAACTACTACTATGAACAAGAATAAAACGCGCTACGGATATTTCCGCAATGGTCTGCCCTATGCCACAAGCGGACAGGGCTCAAAACCCCTGCTGATTTTCCAGGGCCTGATGTTTGAGAACAAACCGCAGTCTGGCATGCTCTTTGGCTACGGTTTTCTTGAGCAGGAGTACACCCTGTTCTCCGTTCTGCGCAAGCCGGGGCAGCCCCGGCACTGTACGCTTAAGGCGATGGCAGAAGATTACGCCGATTTAATCAGGGAAGAGTTCCATTCCCCACTGGATATAATCGGTGTTTCGACAGGTGGATCTATTGCCCAATATTTTGCCGCCGACCATCCCGAACTCCTTCGACGCCTGGTGATACACTCCAGCGCGCACAGTCTGGGCGAAGCCGGTAAGCGATTACAGCTGGAACTAGCACGGCTTGCCGCGAGCGGAGAAGGCAAGGCAGCCTTTCAAGCCATGATGCGCTTTATCCTGCCCAAAAGCGGCATCTGGAGCCTCTTGAATCCAATGCTGACAGCTATGCTGGGCGGCCTGCTTGCGCCAAATCAAAAGGCGGATCTTTCCGATCTGATAACAACCATAGAAGCAGAGGATCAGCATGCTTTCTTAGACCGCCTGCACGAGATTAAGGCCCCAACCTTGGTCATAGCCGGTTCGGAGGATCCCTTCTACAGTCCTGAACTATTCCGTGAAACCGCGGCCGGCATTCCGGATGCCCGGCTGGTTTTGTACCCTAAGATGCGGCATCCTGCAACCGGCAGGCGTTTTAGTCAGGAAGTGATGGAGTTCCTAGCCGGAAAGCCTTCCACTATTAACCGTAATCTAACAAATGATTAACAGGGTTGTAGTAAGATTGTCTCATGAGTACAAAGAAAAGGCGTGACGCCAGCCGTAGCGTTTTCCTCCTGGCTTTCGGATCGGTATTGATGATGATGGCGGTTTTGGCAGCCGTTTCCTTCCTTACCGGCTGTTCCCGCACTTCCGTCGAGGGCTTCTCCATCATCTCCGGATCGGAAAACGAGACCCTCGAGCCTATCATTAAAGAATTCGCCGACCGGCAAGGAATCGAAATCAGTATCGTATACAAAGGCTCGGTCGATATCATGCTCCAGCTCAAGGATCCAGGCTTCGCCTACGATGCGGTCTGGCCGGCCAATGCTCTCTGGGTTACACTTGGAGATACTTCAAGAAAGGTCAAACACCTTACCTCAATTATGACCTCGCCGGTGGCCTTTGGAATCAGGCATAGTACCGCCGAGCGCTTGGGCTACATCGGACAGGAAGTACGCGTCCGGGATCTATTGGAAGACATCCGCTCGGGAGAGCTCTCATTCATGATGACCTCGGCAACCCAAAGCAATTCGGGGGCTTCCGCCTATTTAGGCTTCCTCTATGCCCTGGCTGGCAACCCTGATGTGTTAAGTATGGAACAGTTGCGTTCCCCGCAACTGAGAGAGGAAATACGCACTCTTCTGTCCGGCATCAACCGGTCATCGGGAAGTTCCGGCTGGCTCAAGGACCTGTTCCTCTCTTCTAACTATGAAGCCATGGTCAATTATGAAGCGGTACTGATCGAAACCAACCAGGCATTGATCGCCACCGGTCGCGAACCGCTGTACCTGGTATATCCGGTGGACGGCACGGTCCTGGCCGATTCTCCCCTGGGTTATTATGACCAGGGAGATGCCGACAAAGAGCAGGTATTTCTTGATCTACAGAAACACCTGCTTTCCGAAGCGGTACAGAAACGCATCGCCGGCATGGGACGGAGAACTGGAATGGCCGGCCTGGCCTCCGCTTATGATCCGGCAGTGTTCCGCTCCGAATGGGGTATCCAGCCGGAGCGTATTCTGTCTCCCATCCGCATGCCGAATGAGCTGGTCCTGTCCGAGGCACTCCGGCTATATCAGACGGATTTCCGTAAACCATCCTATACTGTGTTTGCTTTGGACTATTCGGGCAGTATGGCCGGTGAAGGCGCAGTCCAGTTAAAAGAAGCCATGAACCTGCTGCTGGATCCGGAACGCTCGTCTACCTATATGCTGCAGCCTGGTATCGACGACCATATAGTTGTATTGCCTTTCTCCAACCGGGTCCTGGAAGTTTGGGACGCGGACGGTGGAGACTCCACTCAGCTGGCAGCCCTTCGTGACCGCATCCGGCTCATGGAGCCTGGTGGGGGTACCGATATTTACTCTCCGGTTATCGAGGGCATCAAGCGCATTGCAAAGGATCAGGACCACAGAAATTATATAAACTCGGTAATCCTGATGACCGACGGAAGCTCGAATGCCGGACGCAAATTCAAGGATCTGGAACTGGCCTTCCGCGACCTTGGACTTGATGTTCCGGTTTTCTGCATCATGTTCGGCGCGGCATCCCGGGAGCAGCTGGACGAAATCGTAAACTTGACACGAGCCCGGGTTTTCGACGGGCGCAAGGACCTGGTTGAGGCTTTCCGGCAGGTCCGGGGATACAACTGACCATGGCGGACAAGGCACGAAGACAAAGAAGCCAATCAGGAACCAAAGAGAGCATGCTGGCCGGACTACTGGCCGGTGCTGTATTTTTGGGTTTATATTTCTTTATACTGCCTGCCAACCTGGTGGTATCGCTGGTATCCTCCCTGGCTGCCTTCGGCGCTGGACTTTTACTGACCGGTAAACGGCAGAACCAGATCCAAGGTAGACGCGAAGTAGTAAGTGAGGACTACCTGAACAGAGTGCTCGACGCAGGCGAAAATAAACTTGCCGAGTTGCAAAGTATCATTCCGCAACTTCTGGATAGCAAAATAAGAGACCAAGCCAACCTGATCGCCGGCCTGGTCAAAAAAATTATCGATGATATTGAAGCCGATCCGACCGATCTGGAACCCGCCAGCAAATTCTTCGCACAGTACCTGGATGCCACGCTTGGTATCCTCAGCCGGTACCTCGATATCAGCCAGCGCGGTATTGGCAGCCCTGAAACAACTGCTGCTGTAGCCAAGGTAGAAACAGTACTGAATACAATCAGACAGGCCTTCGAAAAGCAGCTGGACAAGCTGCTTGAGAATGATGTAATCGGCCTGGAAGTAGAGATCCAGATGCTGGAAGAGACACTCATACGGGAAGGGTTGCAAAGACCATGAAGAAAAAATTACTGGGGATCCTGATACTTGTCGCCATTGTCGCGTTCGCGCTATCGTTCCGTTTCTTGTTTCCCTCATCCGGCGGCACCGCTGGCCAACCTGATATTTTCGGCCGTAGCACCGATACAGTAAGCGGCTTGATCGGCAGTGAAAAGGCCAACTTCCTTGAAAATCCAGAAACGAAGGAGCTGCTCCGGAAAACCGGGGGACTGCAAGTTGCCTACCAGCGGGCCGGTTCGATCGAAATGATTGGCATGGACCACGTCGGCAAGGATTTCCTCTGGCCGTCCAGCCAGGTATCGCTCGAACTCTATAAACTGCGTGGCGGAACCGGCCAAAGCACAATTATCTTCAATTCACCTATCGTGATCTACTCCTGGGACGTAGTGGTTGACGCGCTGGTTGCCGGCGGATATGCCGAAAACCGCAACGGCGTCTATTACATCGTAAGGTTCAGGGAACTGATCGAGCACACCCTTGACGGGACCACCTGGAACAGCATTGGACTACCCCAACTGTACGGCCGCTTCAGCATCATATCCACCGACCCGAACAAATCCAATTCCGGAGCCCAGTTTGCCGGCCTGCTGGCGAACATGCTTGCGGGAGAGGTAGCCACTGAAAAGCAAATTGACACAGTGAGCCCGCAGGTGCGCGAGTTTTTCGACAGCCTGGGCCTGATGGAACATTCTACTGGTACCTTGTTCGAGCGCTATATCACTCAGGGAGTGGGCTCCTATCCACTCATCGTAGGCTATGAAAACGGTCTGATCGAATTCGCCAGGCAGAATCCAGACATCTGGCCAAAGGTCAAGGACCGGATGCGCATTCTGTATCCCCTGCCGACAGTCTGGAGCTCGCATCCCCTGATCGCGCTTAATGAAAAAGGAAACAGGCTGATCGAAGTGCTAACCACCCAAAAATTCCAGGAGCTCGCCTGGAAAGAACACGGCTTCCGCTCCGGCGTTCCGGGCACTCTGAACGACCCGATCGGACTCGGTATTGCAGGCATAGCCCGCGACATCGAACAGGTCATGCCGATGCCATCGCCGGTGATTATGGAAAAATTGCTTCTGACGATCGCCGGAAATTAAGATGGATGGGATACTTCAGCATTCGGTACTTCCAGTAGATCAGCCTGCCAATCCTTAGTGTTACTGGCGAAGGTCCTGTTCCTCGCCGTCCGCACTACTTTAAAGATCCAACCTGATGGAAACACACTCGGCAGGGACAAACAGAATCGATCTTATGAAAATAAGCCGCAGCAGACTAACATTCCCGGTTAGGTTGTAAATAAAACATAGCTGTTCAGCACTGGCATCCAACTGCCGGCACTGATAGACTGATTCCTGAACTGTACATCAGCCCGGAGCTGGCCTGAACGGTGAACCGGGAAGCGACTTCGAGACCTGGGTCTTGGATATCATTTTCCGGATCAGCTGGCTCGCACTGCTTAATTACAAAAGTAGATTGTACTGAGCTTTAAGCTGCGGATACATCGGAGCATACAGCAATTCTCTTGGCGAAGCGATTACCACCGAAATGAAGATGAGAAGACCAGATACGATCGAGACCGGAAACACCTCGACACCCCGCATCTAACCTATGATTGTGTGAGTGAAAAAATCCTGCATACCCCGTATATATTCGTTTCCAGCACCAAGCTGAAATTAAGCAATGTTGTCTGTGACCAGATTGGACTCAACGACGCATACTTAATACAGCCTACGACTAATCGCCATATGCTCTTCGTTATTGGAACCCCACACCACGATTCATCTGACAAGACATACATCGACATATTAAAGTACAGGGGAAGGCCCGGTCCGGTCGACAACCAAAGCCTCCGGACCAGGTCAGCAGTATAGCCACATTAATTTTACCGATAGTTTCCACTACCACATTGTCTTCACATCCAGTATCATCAGTATCATGATGGCAGAAAATACCACTTTTACCGAAGAACTCATAGCTTTGCTCGCCCCGGCCTTTGGACTGGACCGAAACGGGATCAGCTTCCTGACCGAAGGAGAAAACCTGATATTTTTATATCAGAACGACAGCGACAGGCGCATTCTGCGGGTAAGCGGCAACCACGATCGCCGGCGCGCCGATATCGAAGCAGAGATGGACTTCATGCTCTGGCTTAACCACTGTGGTGATGTGGCGGTACGCGTGCTGCCGACCAGCGAAGGCAGCTGCCTGGCCGAGCTGCCGTTAGAGGGAAAAACCAGGTACGCCATCTGCTACGAAATGCTGGAGCGGCCCTTCCCCGGCAAGCAGGCTTGGGACAGTAAAATGTTCACCCGGCTGGGAGAACGCTGTGGTCAACTCCATCAGGCCAGCCTTCAATACAAGCCCGGCACTACGCAGCGCTACCAATGGCATGAGAATCCTGACCTGCACTACATCATGTCGCTCGACGGCAAATACCGCCTGGTAGCCGAACGGACCCAAACCCTGGTCGAAAGGCTGCGGGCGCTGCCGGCTGACCGCTCCAAATTCGGGCTTATTCATGCCGACCTGCACTGCGGCAATATGGGCTGGGACCGGCAGGGACAAATCCGCTTCTACGACTTCGATGACTGCCACTATGGCTGGTTTATGCAGGATCTGGCGGTTGCCTTGTTTTTCTCCTACTGGGAGCCGGACATGCTAGGGGGCATCATGAACCATAGTTCTGGCGATACCAACCATGCCGCCGATTTTGCCGGATCCTTTCTGGCCGGCTACCGTCGCCATGCCAGTCCGGATTCGGTACAGCTGTCCGCCCTGGGAGACCTGCTCAAACTGCAGCGCTGCCTGTTGTGGGGCGTGCTGCATGCCGATGGCGAAAACCGCGGAGAGTGGGAACAAGTCTACCAAAAATGGCAGAAAGAAATTGAAGCAGACCTGCCCTTTGTAGAGCTGGATTTTTCCGGGTTTTAATACTTCTGCATAGCACTGAAATCAACTCGCACTCCGCCAGCCCCCGGCAGCGGCAATTGACAAACGCGGCCTATCGGAACTAATCTGCACTAACTCGATACTACTGTCGCCACCAAATCATGTCATAGAACGGAACCCGTACAATGCTTCCTGCAACCAAAATATCCGCATTGCTGACCAACGCCAAAAACATACAACCCTGGTCTTTCACCCGTTTCGGCCGGCGTCTCCGTGCCTTGACGCTGCGGGCAGCCATGGCTGCCGCCTGGCTGGGCCGCCATACAGTATGGGCATATCATTACTCCTACAACGCACTGCAAACCCGCCTGATCTACGCAGCCAGCGCAAAAAAGCTCCGCACGGCTCTGTGTGCCGATTTCTGCCGTCCGGAGCGCAAGACCCTGCTCCCCGCCCTTGTGTCCAAAGCAGCAGCCGACCCGACAGTCTCATCGTCGGCCTCCAGAGCTGCTCCGGCCGCAAAGCGGTCCAGATTCTCCGGGCTGCTCACCGGCTTCAAACGCTGGTCACTCCGCGCCTTTCGGCTCATAGTCTATATGCATATCGTATTTGTGGCGACTACAACATTGCTCATCGTTGTTTACAAAAAGGTTGACCCGCCGTTTACCGTCCTGGCCCTGTCACGCAAATATTTCGACGGCTGGACCATTCAGCCACCGCAGCCGGCCACACTGGAAACCCTGCCCAAAACCCTGCGCTTCATGCTCGTGGCGGTGGAAGATTCCAAATTCTGGACCCATCCCGGCTTCGACCTGGAAGCCTTCCGGCGGGCCGCAGCCGTAAACAAAGCCATTGGCCAGCCGCTGTATGGCGGTTCCACGCTGACCATGCAGCTGGCGCGCACGCTTTTTCTGGTACCGGCCAAGAGCTACCTGCGCAAATACCTGGAGCTTATCATAGCCCTGGAACTGGAGCTGATCCTGCCCAAAGAACGTATACTGGAGCTGTACTTTTCCTGGGCGGAATGGGGCAAAGGGGTATTCGGTGTAGAAGCCGCTGCCCTTTGGCACTATAAAAAGCCGGTAAAAAACCTGAGCGTCGGCCAGATGGCTCGACTGATTGCCATACTTTCCTCCCCCATACGCTATGGCCCCCACGAGGTGGGAAAGCGTGCCATCCTGAAAAGCCGCTATGATTTCCTGATAAAAAAATATGGCGGCTAGTGGCATCGCACAGCCCGGCCGGCAGTCTGGCTACACAGCCTGGGGCCCTCAGGAAACACTGGACGCGGTTGACCGGCCCGAGGTCGCGGCCCGATCAGGTTTATATAACAAACCGGCTATCAGCGCTGTCAGCGGCGCAACCGTAACCAGCCCGAAGCTGCCAACCAGTGTGGTCAATATGTCCGCAGAAATATAGGACAGGTTAAGCATGTTTGCCAGTGGAATATTCTGCGCCATGAACACCATCAAGAGCGAAATATAACTGCTGGAGTAGGCGAACAGCAGGGTGGTGGTCATGGTGCCAACCACCGAGCGTCCGACTGCCATGCCGGATTTTACCAGCTCGGCCCGGCTGATGTCCGGATGCTTCTCGTGTATCTCATGCACGGCAGCAGCTATGTCCATCGACAGGTCCATCACCGCCCCGGACGCGGCGATAAAGATGCTTGCATACAACAGGGCGGTCAGGTCCAGATGGCCGAAGCCGGAATGCAAAAGGCTTTCCGAAAATGGTTTTATAGCTCCATGCAGCCGGAAAGCCTGCCCAAACAGCTGGGCCAGAATCGCCGTAACCACCACGCCGCTGATGGATCCGAGAAAAGCGGTCCAGCCTTTGCGGGTAAAACCGGCGACCAGAAAGCATACAATGGCGGTAAGGAAGGCAACCAAAGCAACGGCAAACAATACCGGATCCAGGCCCCGCAGTATGCCCGGCACAAACAGCTTCCAGATTACCAGTATAGATACCACGAACGACAGTATGGCTTTCAGCCCGGTACGTCCGGCATACAATATCAGAAACAGCACAAACAAACCCAGCAGCAGCGCCTGTACATCCAGACGGTAGGGTCCAACCAGGCTGACATATGCTACCTCGCCACTGTCAGGATGCAGACTCAGTACGGCCAGAGCGCTGTCACCGGGCCGGTACAGGGTATCCAGCTCCAGTTTTCCCATTAATAAATTATCACTCTCCCATACTGCTTTGCTAAATCGCCGATTCCGGCTCTCCACCACCAACGACTGATGGCCGTGACTGGTCACTCCAACTTGTTTCACCTGGCTGTTGTCAACCGACACCACCCGCACTTTGATGCGGACGGAATTAGCATACAGTTCATTCTCATAGCCGGTCGGAATCAACAATAAACCGATACTGAACAAGACAAGCACGGCAAGCAGAATAATGTTGGAAGTCGACGGTCGTACTGCAGGCATACACAACTCCAATGGTGGATATAGATTCAGGTCAAACATACAGAAGGCAGCCGACCGGTCTGCTGCAGACCGGCGGGCTGCCCTTATAGCATATTCAGGACGGCCTTCCTTCAGCAGACGGAAGGCCGTAAAGTTCATGTCAGCGGCGGCTGACCAGAGTTTCCAGACGCATGACAGCCGTCAATTTGCGGAAGATGTCAGTATTGTCATAGTATCCGCCGAACAGATCCGCACCTTTACCGAGGGCAAAGGTGGCAACCGGCACACCGGTATGCGAATAGGAAGTCCAGCCGATACCGGCATACTGGTTCATGATATGGATAACCTTTACGGTAAAGGGTTCATAACCGCCGTACATCAGATAGGTATTTTCCTGTACGGCCCGTTCCACCTCGTTGCCCATACTGCGCTGGAAAGCCCGTTCCAGCTGTTCTTTCTCATGGTCAGCCAGATCGGCAAACTTGATACCAAACCAGGCTTCTACCTGTGGCATAAGGTCAGCCAGCCGGGCGGCAGCGGCGCTGGTGGCGGTCTTGTAGGGCTTCAGCACCTGCTGGTCAAAGGCCACAAAAGAACCTTTCTGCAAGCCGATGCGGTCAAAGAAGGTTGAGTACTTGGTACCGGCAAAGCCGAGGGTCATGCCGCCGGTCTCATGGTCACCGGTAACGATGATCAGAGTATCTTCGGGATGCTGTTCGTAGAAGGCCACGGCCTTGGCAATGGCGCGGTCAAAGGCCAGGGTATCATTGATGGAAGCGGCGGCATCGTTGGCATGGCAGGCCCAGTCTATCTTGCCTGATTCTACGGCCATAAAGAAGCCGTCTTCGTTGTCCAACAACTCGATGCCTTTGGCTACATAATCAGCCAGCGACAGGTCGCCGCTCTGGCGGTCCATGTCATACGGCATGGCTGCAGAATCCTGCAGGGTTGCGTTAACTGCCAGCACTTTTCCGGCAGCCGGGGTAAGAGCTCTGAACGCGGCCGGATCATTAACATAGGTATAGCCGGCGGCCTTGGCCAGACCGATCACGTCCGGCTGATCCTTGTTCTTGCCGGTGGGCTGGGCAAAACCGCCACCGCCGAAATAGTCAAAACCGCTCTGGGTAAGCTGTACGGCAATATCGTACATATTGCTGCGTGACGGAACCTTGGCGTAGAAAGAGGCCGGGGTGGCATGGTCAAGTGAAACATTGGAGATAACGCCAACCTTGTACCCGGCTTGTTTAGCCAGCTCGGCAATGGTGGTAAAGGCAACAGTCTTGCCGGTGTCCATATTGATAACCCCGCTCAGGGTCTTATTACCGCTGGCGATGGCAGTTCCTGAAGAAGCGGAATCGGTGATGAACGAACTGGCATCATAGGTGGTGGTCAGTCCGGACACCGGAAAGCGGGTAAAGCCAAGCTGCTGGATGCGGATATCCTTGTTCGCCAAAGCGTTGGCATAAATTTCGGCAGAATTAATCTGGGTCATGGACATGCCGTCGCCGATAAACACGAACACATACTTGGCGGCAGTCTGCTCCATCGGCTGTGCCTGTGCGGGGGCCTCTTTCTGGCCATTGGCAAAAACCAGGGTGGGCAGAAGCAGAAGAGCCAGCAGCAGCGCGGCCAGCACTTTTCCTTTGTTGCGATTCATAAACGTCTCCTCCAGAGTTATTTTGTCCCGTCGGCAGTGCACCGCAGGACTCCACCACAGGTGGTGTATGGCCAGCATTGTGAAGCAGCTGTGTAATAAAAAGATGAAACAATCGTTAATAAATGATGGAAATTGTGTTACATTCTAGGACAACATTACTTCCAGGAGTGCGTCATGGCCGACTTTAATATAGAAGAACATATATTGACCCTGCCCCAACTGCAGAATCGCAAACATACGGTGCGGGTACTTTTGCCGCCGGGTTACCACGATGAACCTGCGCGGCGCTATCCAGTACTGTACATGCACGACGGGCATAACCTTTTCTTCGCGGATACGGCTACCTACGGCACCCACTGGCAAATCGGCGAAACCATGAACGCCATGGCGGCCGCCGGCGATCCCCGGCGTATTATCATCGTCGGGGTGGACTGCAACCACGGCCGCGACGGCATAGCCCGGCTGGACGAGTACTCCCCCTGGATAAACACCGGCATCGGCGAACTGCTCAGCCGTGCCGACGGCGTTACGGCCGCTGGTGGCGAGGGGGCGGCCTACACCGACTTTATTACTGATACCCTCATTTCCTGGACCGACCGGCATTATCGGACTATCGCAGCCGCCGGGTCACGCGCTATAGCCGGATCCTCCATGGGCGGCCTGATTTCGCTGTATGCCCTGTACCAAAAACCGGACTGCTTCCGCCTGGCCGGAGCCTTCTCCTCGGCCTTCTGGTTTGCCAAGGAGCAGGTGCTGGAACATCTGGCCGCCCATTACCGTCCGGGCAAGGCTGTGTATCTGGATATCGGCACAGCCGAAACCTCGGACCCTAGCAAGCCGGATTTTGCCCGTCGCTATCTACAGGACACTTTGGATGTCCGCGATTATCTGGTCAGCTGCGGTCAGGAGCTCAGCGAACTGCCCTGTGTTATAGAGGAAGCTGCCGTACACAACGAGGCGGCCTGGGCCCGGCGCTTCCCTGGCTTCATCGACTGGGCGCTGCAGCGGCTGGAGGGAGCTCTGCCGGGAGAGCAAAAATGACCGAGAGCCAGCGGGTAGCCCAGACCATCCAGGAAGCTAAATATAACCGGCGCCAGGCACTGCGCACGACACGGGCTGGAAGCAAAAGCCTGAATCTCGACAAAGCCGCCGGCATTGCACTGCGCCGGCAGCGCCTGCTGCCCAAAGTTCTGCTGGCAGCAGCCGGCCTGTTTGTGCTGCTGCTGCTGTTTCCGCCCTTTATCGTGCCCGCGGATGGCCCGGTAACTTCGGCTTTTTTCTTCCGCTTCGCACCGGACAAGACAGTACCACAGGCCGAATTCCACGACGCCATCGATATCGGCATACCGGCAGGTACACGCGTTAAACCCACCACCATCGGCCGGGTTGTCGAAGCCGGCTATAACAACAGCGCCGGCTACTATGCTCGTATCAAACATCCCGGCGGCTTCAGTAGCTATTATGCTCACTTGTCCAAACTGCAGGTGAGCACCGGCGATCTAATACTGCTGCCTTTTTTCAGTTCAGTTGGTCTGTCCGGAAATACCGGCCGTTCCACCGGGCCTCATCTGCATTTCAGCATCTATGCCGGCAACATTCCGCTGCCGCCGCAGAGTCTGCTGCTGTTCCACCGGCTGCGCCTGCATATACTGCGCTTTTGAATTTCGGTCTGCCCGGAACTGACTACCGCAATCTATTCAGCTCCTGCATGGCCCGGCTGGCTGCCAGCGGCAGATAAATATCGGTAATACTGTCGGTAAAGGCACTCGGTTCTGGGTTTATCTCGATTATTTTACCACCGCGGGCATGCACACGTTCAGGAAGCGAGGCCGCCGGATATACCTGCCCGGTAGAGCCGATAATCAGACACAAGTCGGCCTGCGCGGCGGCCTCCATCGACAAGCGCCAGGCGGCCGGCGGGATGCCCTCGCCAAAGAAAACAAAATCCGGCTTTAAGACCGCTCCGCAAGTACAGTAGGGCGGCAGTTCGCGCAAAACATCAGCAGTGGCATTGCAGCGGCAGCCGCAAGCGGGGCACAGCAGCTCGGTGCTTGCACCATGGAATTCTGCCAGCTTGCGGCTACCGGCTTTACGATGCAGCCCGTCGATGTTCTGGGTTACTACACAGGAAAGCCAGCCTTTCTGTTCCCACTCGGCCAACACTCTATGCGCCGTGTTCGGCTGCGGCTCGGTATCCAATGAATAAAATATCGCCCGTATAGTCGGCCAGGCCAGCTCCGGATGACGGCGAAAAAAAGCTATTTCCAGATGCCGTTCGTCATACTGGCCCCACAAGCCTCCGGCTCCGCGAAAAGCCGGAATGCCCGATTCTACCGAAATTCCTGCACCGGTAAAGGCCATTACATAGCAGGAGTTGCGCAATAAAGCCGCCGCTTCGGATAAAAGCGCGGCAGTTCCGGCCGGTGATCCGGCCTGTGCGGATGTCATTTTGTCAGATACCGTTGAACCATATCCCACTCATCCGAAGGCGGTTCGATCAGGAAATCCCGGCAGCGCTCACGGAATATCAGGCACACCGGATCATCAGGACGGGTCTCTAAAATGCGATCAAGATAGCCGGCAGCGGTCTGCCAGTTACGCAGGCGATACATGGCAAGAGCCTTTTTATACAGATCATACTCCTGCTCATCCAAACAATGTGGGCCTTCATCTTCCAGCAGGTATATCAGGGTCGGCTCTTCTTTACCCTTTACTATAACCTGCTCGATTTCCCTAAACCGCACACAGGAAACTTCATGTTTGTTTGCTTCCAGTTCGCGCACCACGCTTTCGGATACAATAATCCTTGATTGATACTGCTTGGTAAGGCCTTCCAGGCGTGAGGCAAGATTAACTGTATCGCCGATTACCGTATAATCGAATTTGGTGGATGACCCGACAGTACCCACGATGGCGTCGCCCATATGCACACCGATACCGATATCCAGACCTTCAGGCGGCAGGATAATGCCGGCAGTATCGAAAGTTTCCAGCGCCCGCGACATGGCAATGGCGGTCTCAACCGCGCGCCGGGCGTTGTCCGGCCAGCTTTTTGGAGCGCCAAATACGGCCAGAATTGCATCGCCGATAAATTTGTCGACCATGCCTCCATGCTCGATAATAATATCACACATGGTTTCAAAATATTTGTTAAGGAACGACACCACAGATTCCGGAGTATTGGTTTCTGACAGAGTCGTAAACGCCCGTATGTCGCTGAATACAATGGTTAGTTCGCGCTTCTCGCCGGCCAGCATGGATGCATGTGTTTTGCGTGCCACCAATTCGTTAATTATTTCCTGTGGCACAAACTTGGAAAACACATTGCGTATTTCCCGCTCCATCACCGAAAGATTTTTGAATAGCATAGCATTGTGAACCACCACGCCGGCATCACGGATAAAAGCATTAATATTCTCGACCACCGAATCTGTAAAATAATTATTGCGCACGTGTCCTAGATGCAAGGTGCCTATAAGCTCGTCTCCCGACCCGTAAATCGGACAGCTGTAATATGAACACAGCCTATTGTCCTGCAGACGCAACTTGGTCCAGTCCTGTCGGTGCTCGATATTAAAAATATGGGCATCAACCGGTTTTATCGAACTCAACTGAAAAAAGCTGAAAAAATCCTGCAGGGATACAGAAATAAAATCATCGGCCATTTCTTTATTTATACAATCCAGTGGATAGATATAAGGCGAAGCTTCGCGCCCAGTTGCCAGGATTATTGCGGCTATCTGCCTCTCGGTGGCAAGATCAATCAACTCCAGCACCCTCAGAATCGTTCCAGCCAATGAAGAAATGCTTCTTGCAGCATCACCCAGCTGGTTGATGATGGTGGACTGAAACAATTCCTTGTCCAGAATATCGGACAGTGTTTCAGCAATAAACTCCCGGCTCATGGCCTTGGCATCCTCTGCGATCAATTCTTTGTCCAGCGCCTGATGATCTATCCACTTGCCTACCGTCTCGACCAAAGGCTGAATGTTATTAAAATCTTTTATCACAAAAGCGCAGGCACCGGAATTATATGACCAGAAACGGTCCTTGTCCTCAGAATTTGCCGTATGCATAATTATCGGAATATCGCGTACACCGCGCCGGGTTTTCAGCAGCCGGCTGGCCTGGTAACCCTTCAGCAACGGCATGTCAATATCCATGATAATCAAATCCGGAATACTCCGGTAACAAAATTCGATGGCCTCGTAACCGTCCTTAGCCCTTATTACCCGATAGCCGGCTTCCGAAAGACTGTCTCCGATTATTTCGGCAACAAGATCCGAGTCATCCGCCAGCAGTATTGTTCCCTGTTTCATGCCCGACCCTCTCTCTCCAACAAAAGCTGCCGGACAGCCTGGATCAAATTATCCTGGTCAAAAGTCGATTTCAGAATATAGCGCGACGCCCCAAGTAGGTCAGCTTTCGCGCGTATCTCCGGATCATCGACGGTTGTAACCAAGATTACCGGCAACTGGCTCAAAGCCTCGTCGTTTTTAATATTTTCCAGCAATTGCAATCCATCCATACGCGGCATGTTCAGATCCGATACAATGAGGTCCATGTGCATGGCATGTATTTTCTCGAGCGCATCGACACCGTCCATCGCACCTATCACATTATAGCCCTCGAGTGAAAGCATGGAAATCTCGATTTCCCTTGTACTGATCGAGTCGTCAACAACCAGGACCGTCGGTTTCTCCAGATGGGCCGATGCCGAAAAACGTTTGCGTGTATCCATAAAGCGTACAGAACGCGTGCGGTCCAGCACCGCACCCATATTCAAGATCGGAATAATATCAAAGGCGATATCAAAAACCACACCCAGCACCAGCGGGTTTTTGCGCAATGATGCCGGCAGATTCTGGTACACCAAGGAGTCATAGCCAAGAATCCGGTCAACCCGCAGCCCGGCCAGTTGCCCGGTGCTGTGTATCAGCAGCACCGGTATCTTTCCGCTGCGTTCCGAAGGTCGGTCGTTCTGCAGACACACACCAAGATCATGCAGGGCAATATTCACACCATCCAGGGTAAACATTTCTTTCTGCCGCACATTAAAAATTTCCAGATCGTCCAGCAGAAGGGTTCTGGCGATCGATGAAGCCGGTACATAATATGTATTGCCGGCGGACTCTACAAACATACCATCCATCGTCGAGGCGGAAACCGGCAGCAGCAGGCTAAAGACACAACCCTGGCCGGAAACCGATTCAAGAAGTATCTGGCCGCGGGCAGCTTCAATATTGCTTTTTACAATATCCAGGCCGACCCCCCGGCCGGACAAGGTAGTACTTGCCTTTCGGGTAGAGAAACCGGGCTGGTATAAATAGCGTATCAGTTCGCTATCCGCCAGAACCTTAAACTCGTCCTGGTTCTCCGGCCATAACTGCAGACAGCGCTCGCGTATAGCTGCATAGTCCAGTCCGCGCCCGTCATCCTGCACCACCACCAGAATGCGGTTACCCTCTGTTTTGCACTGTATGCTTATATTGCCATGGGCAGGCTTTCCGGCTTTAATCCGTTGCTCGGCCGGCTCAATTCCATGATCAACCGCATTGCGCACAAGATGAATCAGCGGATCAGACAGTTTATTCAGCACCGCCCGGTCCAGGCGCACCGCATCTCCGGAAATATGCAAGCGCACATCTTTGCCCAGCGAGCTTGCCGCATCTTCTACCATACGCGGGAAACGCTCCAGAATCATCGACAGCGGCAACATGCGCATGCTTACCACCGATTCACGTAATTCCTGTGTACCATGTTCAATTTCAAAAAGCTGGTCAGAATATTGACTCTTGTAAGCGCGCAGCATCCGTGATACCGAAAGCAATTCTTTGCGCATTTTTTTTACGTCGTCCAGATTCCGATATGCGGCAGTCAGCGCCGCTTCCATGTTGTCCAGCTCAGCGATCCCTGAACGCAAGCGCATCTGCCGTATGGTCATGGTATTGACCAGGCTGATTGAACGGTCGATAGTAGAGCCATCCACCCGGATGCTGCTTTCGAACGAACTATGCTCCTGTGTCGCGGCGACGGCTTCGGCCGGTTTGGCCTGGCTGTCGTCTTCGGTTCCGGCTGGCTTGTTGCCGAAAGTTCCGGAAGGCGAATCGAGCGTGGCGGTAAGCCCAGTCAAGGCGACTCGATTCCCGACAGGCTCCTTGATATCCTGGGCTGCGTCTGCACCACGTTTGGGATGTTCATCTGCAGCCGGGGCGAGTTCCAATGCTGAAGGGTCATAGGCCTCATTGGAACAGATTTTCTCACAGTCCGCCAGAAACTGGTCAAGCTTGGCAATCTGTTCAGCCTGACCCTGTTCAATCCGGTCAGCAGTTTTGCGCAGTTGATCGAGCGCCATAAAAAAGAACCGGGCCAGTTTGGCATCCACCAAATAGCGCCCCTCGCGCACGCCTTTAAACACTGTCTCCAAACCATGCACCAGCTTTTCTATTTCCACAAACTGCAGCATTCGGGCGGAACCTTTTATGGTGTGCAGAGTACGCAGCAAAAGGGTAAGGGTGTCTGTATTTTCCGGATCATTTTTTAACAGTATAATCTGGTTCTCCGCCACGGTCAGATTTTCGCGGAACTCTCCAAGAAACAGAGCAAGAAATTTTTCCTTGGAAACAGCCATCATCCCTCCAGTTTCAATCAATAATCAAAGAGCCAGTTTTTCCACCATTCGATCAACCATATGGCGGTAATATTCCATATCAAAACCATCGAGCAGGGCCAGATACTGTTCGGAGCTCTTGCCTGCAATCAGCATTTTGCGACACTCCTGCAGTAATTCTCCGGCACGCTCAGGAGCTCGCTGGTGGTATTCCAGCGCAAGATAGAAAGAAGCCGGCCAGAAACCACCCTCATACAGCCGCGCAGACTCCCATTGTTCCATTGCTTCCAGAGATCTTCCCTGATGCTTCAGCAGCAGCCCGCGCAAAAAAGTGCTGACAAAATTCTCGCTAGCGAAGGTTTCAAAACTTTCAAGCAACTGCTCCGCCCTGCTAAAGCGGTTCTCCCTAATTGCCTTAACAATATCGACCAGTGACGCGGCCACCTGCCCGGCAGCCGTAGACTCGCAATCAGTAACGGCGGCAGTTGCCGGCTGACTGGCGCCATCCACTGCGAGTAGCAGTAATGCTGCCTGCTCCAGCCCTGCCCGGATATCGTTCCGGCTGACAATTTGGCCTTTCTGTCGCCGCTGCCGGCCGGACCTTTGGATCAGCACCTCAGCCGAGGCTGCAGCAGCCGAGCCGGTGGCTATATTGCGCTTTTCAGACCTAAGTCGCATTGGCGGGTCACCAGCTGACTTAGCTGAGGCCGGCTTCCTTGACGCGGCGGCCGGTCCGGCCTCCTCACGCATGAAAAAAAAGGTACCTTCGCGCTCCATGATCTTCAAGCCCGGATGACGCACTGTCGGTATCTCCGGGGAAGCCAGAAACAGAAAACCGCCCGGTTTTAACACCGAAACCAGCCTGTCCACTATACGGCTTTTATGCTCAGGTTTCATGTACAATAAAGTATTACGAAAAAAAATCAGATCTACGGCCGCCTCGGGCAGCCTTCCGCTCAGGATATTCAGCTGCCTAATATCTATCGAAGCCAGAATTTCCGGATGGCACAACCATTGGTCTCCCGAAAAACCGCCTATTGTATCCAGCAAGGGATGCCACTGCCGGCCGTCAGTTCGAAACGAGCCCATACCGAAGTGACCCTGCCGAAAGAAATCAAGCGCTTTGCGGTTAATGTCGGTAGCCAGTAGCTGAAGGTCAGAACCGCAGCCAAGACTCTGCTGCACATGAACAGCCATGGCCATCAGCGACAAGGCTTCCTCACCGCTGGCACAAGTTACTGACCAAAGCTTCGCCGGCCCGCCATGGCGCAACACCTGCGGCAGTACATAATGTAAAAGTGCGGAAAAATGCTTCTCATCGCGAAAAAAATAGGTCTCGCCTATCATGATATCATCCAGAAACCGGGCTTTTTCTTCACTATTTGTATGGAAAATTTTGGCATAGTCACCAGATGCCAACCCCAGCTGGCTGCAATGCTCTCTGGCCGCCTTTATGATAGTGTCATGATGCACTTCCGGGAAACACAATCCGGTTTCCAGTTCTATACTGCGTACCAGAGCTTCCAGATCATTGTCCGGCAATAGGACAGCCGCTTCACTCATACCGACAATCCCGTCGCTGCCCGTACATATTTGCTGATCAGCGGCAAAGGCACAATATAACTTGCGGCGTCACAATCAACCGCGGCTTTAGGCATACCGTATATCAGGCTGGTAGCCTCATCTTGCACCAGGGTACAGCCTCCCTGTTTTTTTATGGCAAGACAACCGGCAGCGCCATCAGTGCCCATGCCGGTCATTAATATGGCCAACACTCGGGAACCATAACTTTCACAGGCAGAGTTAAACAGAACATCCACCGAAGGCTTTTGGTTAAGTACTTTAGGACCATCATCAAGCCGCAGTCGGCCATATTCGCAGCGTAAATGAATATCAGTAGGCGCTATATACACAACACCAGCCTTGGGCACCTCGCCATCCATGACCAACCGTACTAGCTGCCGGCTTTCTTCGGACAACCATTCGGCGTAGCCTCGGTCAAAACCGGTTTCTATATGCTGGACTACAAGCAGTGGAATTGGCAAAGGCGCTCCAAGATCAGTCAAAAAACGCAGCACGGCCTGCGGGCCGCCAGTAGACGCGCCAAGCACCGCCATGCCCGGCCGCAGCAACGACAAGTCAGGCGGAATATTTATATCACCTGCATCCACTATTACCCGAATCGACTGGTGGTTCTGTCTTGGTACTGGCTGTGGCTGGCCGGCCACTCCGGCACCAGGACCGGCCAACGGCCGGGATGCAACGTCAGTCTGCCGGCTGGTCGAGGGCGGCGGCTGGTGGGCTGCGCTGGCCACACAATCATCTGTCGACTGTCGATAGGAAAAGAATATGCGGCCTTTATAGCGAGCGCTGATACTGGCCAATAGATCTACAAATTTTCGGATATATTCAGGCTTGTTTATATCGTTAAAATCCGGTTTGCGTAAAAAATCGGCAGCTCCGCGTTCCAGTGCCCGAAAAGGTAATTCTGGATCGGCATTGTTGCTGAACATAAGCACCGGAATCGACGACGACCTGGTAATCCGGCAGGTTGCTTCCAGGCCATTCATCACCGGCATGTCCATGTCCATGATAACAATATCTGGCTGCAGCTCCAGTACCCGGCTAAGCGCAAGCTGGCCATTGGCAGCTTCGCCAACTACTTCAAAGCCTTTCTGTTGGGCTAGAATTTCCTTGACTATATTACGGATAACTACAGAATCATCGGCAATGAATACTCTCATGCCCGCTCCTCTTTCATCGTCAAGCTGTTTTTTCTCTGTCGCGCCCGGTAGCAGTGCTGCCAGAACTAGAGACATCCAGCAGGTACTGCAGCCGATCAGCTGTACTAAAACGCACAGCGACCAGCCCCAACAATCCGAGCCGCTTACGCAAACCGGCCGGCAGAAGTTTCAGTTCATGCAAGGGAAAAGTCAGCAGCTCAAAGCTGCGATATGTAGCCAAAACCGCCTCCTCAGTCCGGCGCTCACGAACAACAAAAAAAGTCGGCAGACCGGAAGTCTCCGCTTCCACAGCAGGAAGCAAATGGCTAACAAAATTGTCTAGCCATACCAGTCGGGTTTCCCGTCCGCGCAAAAGGCAAGCGGGGCATCCATATTCGGGCAAGTCTTTTAATTCACTTCCCGAAATAAGCTCGCCAAAATCACCGGCTGGCAGCAGTATGTCAAAGCGGCCATAATCCAGCAAAAAAACCTCAGGAGTGTCAGCCAAGATCCTGCTCCAGTTGAGCCAGCAGCTGCGGAATCGAAAGAACCAGCACCCGTTGACCTCCATGATCAAACATGGCCAGGCAGAAACGGCCATCAGCATCAGCAGCCGCAAAAGTTGAGACAGAGCTTGCCGGAAGATCAACAATTTCGTTAACCTCGGTACAGCCGATTGCCACATTGTCCTGCTCCAGTTTCAACACTAAAAACATTGCAGCAGGCTGACGTTCGTTTTCAAACAGTACCCGTAGGTCAAACGCGGTATACGGCTGCCCGTGGCAGTTAACCAGGCCGGGAATATAGGGCGGACAAGAGGGAAGCGGATATACTTCCAGACCGGCGATTATCTCGTGCACAGCTTCGGGCGGTAGTGCAAATAAAAGATCACCGACTGAAAAAACAAAAAAACGGCTTTTCAGCTCTTCAGTGTCAGCTAAACCGATCTCCTCTAATCCTTCGCTGGCCGAAAGCGCTTCCTTTATCTCACTACTTTTCATTATCCACCCTTTCCTGCACAACCGGGGAAAATTCAGCCGCCTGCAATTTCAGACTACTGGCCATAGAGCCCAAAGACTCAGCCGTCTGGGCGGTCTGCTGCTGGGTAAGAACCAGATTGTCGATACCACGTGATATTTCTTTCATCGTCACCAGTATCTGCTCAAACGCTGCCGCCTGCTGACGTATTGAGAACTCAATATTTTCCGAAGAACTGGCCGAGATATCAGCTGAATCAAGAATGTCCGAGAAAACACTGTGCAACTGTTCCGATAGTTCATGCCCCTGCCGAATGCGCTCGGTACCCTCTTCGGAAACTACGATCAGGTTGTTTGCCGCCTTCTGGATTTCAGTAATGCGGCTCTGAATCTCGCTGGTAGACTGATTGGTGGAATCGGCCAGCCGCTTTATCTCGCCTGCGACAATACGAAAATTCCTTCCGGCCTCTCCAGCGGTGGAGGCTTCCAGGGCAGCGTTAAAAGCTATGATCCTGGTCTGCTCAACAATAGTATTGATGATGTCTACAATGTCCCAGATGGCGCGGATCTTGTCGGCCAGCGAACGTATGCCGGCTATTGTATCCATGTTTTTTTTACGAATCTCCGACATTTTCTGACTGGTATCCTGTACCAGCGTGGTTCCATCCTCGACATGCTCCTTGGTCTTCATAGCTATCCGCGTGACCTCGGAAATGGAACGACCTATCGACTGCGTGATATGATTGGAATCTTCCATTGTAGAAACCACTTCCTTTACCGCCGCTGCCTGCATGTTTGAGGTGGAGCTGACTTCTTTGGTAGTGGTGGACAAATCCTGTACAGAGTTGGAAAGCATCAAGGTTGACCCGCTGATCTCGGTCAGCAGCTTGCGAAATTTATCGCTAAAGCGGTTAAACAGGGCCGCCAGCTCCCCGACTTCGTCAAAAGCCAGCAGTTGCACTTGGTCACCGCTTGCCGCGGTACTGCTGTCCACCAGACGCCCAAGATGCTGCTTCAGGAAAACCAGCTGATGCTTATACTCATAGCGGGAAGCAAAGCCGAGACCCACCAGCGCCAGCATAAAATAGCTTAACCAGAGCGCAAGGGGCAATAGCAGGGCATAGCTGCCGCCGGCCGAACCAATCAGATACCAGGCAATATAGACGCAATGAACAGCCATCAAAAAGGCAGCGGAAAAAACAATGAACAAGTTTTTGTTGCGCATAAAATGGTCGGTTTCGCCGCTGCGCATATCCACAATGCGCATTTCTTGCTTTATCGGCAGAAGATGAATGTTGGCGATTACACAATTGAACAGCGACCCGACAAACCCGACTGAAAGCTTAAGCAGGATACTGAACACATAGGGCAGACCGCTCTCCGGATTCCATCCGCGCAGGATAAAATACACCGTAGTGCCCAGAATCCAGGTGCCGCTCTGAATAAGCACGATACGCCAGGGTAATTTAATGGCGGCCAGGCGGGCTTCCGCATAACTTTCACCGTTATCCAGATAGCGAACCATTGGCCGCAAGGTTATGAACATCATCACCAACTGAAAAATATAGGCACCTATAAACACACCCAAAACGGTAGGCTTAAAAAAGAAGGGCAGACGCTCAAGCATCGCCAAGCCAAGCGAGTCAAAACGCTGATTAAAAAAACCGTTAAATATCTCACTGGAATACAGAGCAATAAACTGGATCAGAAATGATGAAAGCGCAATTTTCAGCGCTACCTTTTTTTCCAGCGGCGTAAGCCGAAGTTGATTCATGAGCTCCTCCACAGGGCTGCTTTAAGTATAGCACAGCGGCCCGCCAGTACAAGCTATACTTGACAGATACAAGTCTATCCTTGAGTATATAGGCAGACGAGGTGATAATGCAAAACAAAAATACCGAAGCAGCACTTATCCGGCGTTTTTACCTGACGGAACTGTTCGCCAACCTGGTGGGAGCGCCGCTTGCTACCATATACGGGGGCTCGCTGATAAATTTTGCCGAAGTACCGGCCGGCCGTTTTATGATCGGACTGGCACTGGTAATCCTGCTCAATCAGCTTCTGCTGGCCCTGCCCATGAATCTGTACCTCGGATCACTCATCCGCAAACATCAAAAGGGCGGGCCGGACTATCCACCGGTACGGGTTTACAATTTTATGGCCAGACTGCCAATGATCCAGTCGGCTCTCATTTTCGGCCGCATGCTGCTTTGCATTATCGTTGCAGTTGTCAATGTCGGAGCCTGGTTCGGCAGCAGCCTGCATGTCAGCGCCACCATCATCTACGGACTGTATGCGGCCTTTATCACCGGGCTGGTAATCTACTATTTTCTACATACCGCCACCACGGACATCACCGAACGCATAGTTGCCGAAAATCGCAGCAAAGCTGGTCAGGCTATACCCATCAGCTATTCTGGCAGCCAGAAACGGCTGCGGACCTTTGTCGCTGTACTACCGCTGATGATGCCAAGCCTGCTTACCAGTACCGGAATCGTGCTCCTAATTTTAGCCATCCAGCAGAGTCCGGCCGACAGCGCCTTTTTTACCGCCCGCATTATTTTCGCCCTCGGCCTTAACCTGCTAACAGTACCGGCCATACTCATGTACAACCGGCATTTCAGCAAGCGACGGCTGATGGCCATCCAGCAGGCCTTGCTGGATATGGTAGAGCATGGCAATACCGGAAGCCTTATTGCCAGCGACCTGCGCGACGACAACAGCCGCACCGCCGCCCTCATGAACGACGCACTGGATATTTTCCGGCTCATGCTGGATAAACTCAAAAACACCACCGACAGCCTCTCCACTACCGTCATGCATTTCTCCAGCCAGAACCGCGAAACAGTGGCGGCAACCACCCAACAGGCTTCGGCCGTCAAGGAAATCGTCTCCACAATGCAGGACTCCAGCAGCATCAGCCGCCAGATTCAGGATCAGGCAATCGCGCTTGCCGGCAATGCCGACGAAAGCCAGGATCTGGTAGACAGCGGCTTCGGCAAAGTTCAGGACACCATCCAGAAAATGGCCGAAATCCGCGAAGCCAACCAGACCACCCTGCAGGAAATCAGCGAACTTACCGAAGAGATCTCGTCAATTGGTGAAATCATCGAACTGATCAACGGCATAGCCAATCAGACTCGTATCATCGCCTTCAATGCCGAGCTGGAAGCGTCTTCAGCCGGAGCGGCCGGAGCCAGTTTCCGTATTGTGGCCGAAGAAATCCGGCGGCTGGCCAACGGTACGGTGGAATCACTGTCCGGCATCAAAAGCCGCATCACCCAGATACAGCACTACTCACAGCGACTGCAGACCTCCTCCGAAGAAGGCACCCTGAAAATCGGCGAAGGTATGAATTTATCACGCGACCTCAACACTATATTCATGCAGATACGCGGTTCGGCAGAACATACGGCCAACAATTCAAAGGACATCAGTTCAATCCTGGTAGGGCAGAACCAGGCCTATGAGCAGATTTTTGCCACACTCAAGCAGATATCCGAAGGCGCCGAACAGATTCTGTCCGGCACTAAAGATGGCAGTACCGAGACTGCAAAAGTACAGCAGCTTATCGACGAGCTCAAAATACTGCTGCAGCGTTTTTC
The DNA here is from genome assembly GCA_018815555.1 of Spirochaetota bacterium. Taxonomy (GTDB): domain Bacteria; phylum Spirochaetota; class Spirochaetia; order Treponematales; family UBA12059; genus UBA12059. The sequence goes on from JAHIWF010000242.1 coordinate 39,230, forward strand.
AGAATCGACTGTACACGGCAGCACAGGAGAAGCATCATGAACCCGGCCCAGGCATCGGCTTTACACGGCAATACCGGAAGATTATCCCACAGCAGGCTGGCCGCAATACTGATCTGCGCTTTAGGAACCCTTATACTCGTCTCCTGCGGCCCCTCGCTCAAATCCATAAACCTTATGGAAACCAGCAGCCAGCAGCTCGACTCCGGGCTTGGAATGCAGACAATGGCCGAAGAGCTCCTTCCGGCAGCGACTACAAAGGACGTTAAGCCGTATGAATTTCTTGTTGATTTTGACCTGCAACTAACCCCGACGCTTATTTCCGGCAAGACCGACCTGGCTTTGATAATAGGACCAAGTTCGTATCCCTACCAGTTGTTTCTGAATGGACGCAAGCTGCATAGCTTTGGAACAAAAGAAGACGCCAACCGTACCAGACTTTTCTCGACCATAATGGTCCAACTCGATCCCCTGCTGCTGCGTGAACAGAATACCATCATGGTTCAGGCGTACATTCGTAGCGAACGAAATCCCCTGCCGGACCTGGCAATCGCCAGCTCGCAGCAAGCCTCTTCATATGTATATTGGCGCAATTTTTTTATGACGCAACTGGTAACCGGCGGCTTTGTAATCGGCCTGCTTTTGCTGGTTTATTTTATGTTCATGTATATTGCCGGCAAGGGCCGCAACAGCGTTTACTTTTGGTTCGCTCTGTTCTGCGGCAGTTTTGCGCTGGCATACGTAAATATTGTATTCAACCATCTGGCGGCGTCTGATACTCTGCTGACCAAATTCAGCAGAACCGGTTTTTTCCTCTGTGTCAGTTTCTTCACATTTTTTGTAATGGAGACAACCGGGCTTCTGCACCGACGTCGGATCATAAAGCAGTTCATGCTGGGCCTGGTGGCCATAGCCAGCCTGTTGATCTGGCTGCAGCCTGATTTTAACAGCGCCAACAGTATGTTCCACATTACCATGCAGTTCATCATAACACCCAATCTGCTGTTCTGCATCGCACTGATCGTCGCCAGCACCATACGCCGGGGTATCAAGAAAAACCTGGTGCTGATAATCGGCTTTACCGGCGTTATCATCACCAGCCTCTATGACATGGGCTTTGAAACCGGACAGTTAATGCCCTACGCGTGGATGCTGGTGTACGGCTACCTATGGCTGGTACTCTGCATTTTCTTCGAGTTGGCAATCAAGCAGGAACTGGTATTCCGCACCTCTCAGGAACAGGCGGAGGCCATCAACAAGCAGAATTCTATCCTGCAGAATGTATTCGGACTTCTGGATCAGGAATCCAGCCAGCTTACTACCTCCGCCGAGGAAATTGCGGTATCGGCACGTGAGGTAAGTGTCACCGGAAATCAGCAAGCAGCCGCCGTGCGCGAAATGGTTGCCACCATGGAGGATGCCGGCAGCCTGCTTAACCAGATTGCCCGCGAATCGGACAATGTAAACGAAGCTACCGAGGCAACACTTAGCAAAGCTACTGAAGGCGCAGACAGCGTACGCAATGCCCTCAAGAAGCTGGAGGCCGTAATCAACCATACGGCCGAGGCCATCAATCTGATCAACAGCTTCAATGAAGAACTAACGACCATCACCGACATTGTACGCCTTATCGAAGGCATTGCCACTCAGATCAGAATCATCGCTTTCAATGCATCTCTGGAAGCAGTGGCGGCCGGAGACGCCGGTAGAAATTTCCGCATCGTGGCAGAAGAAGTAAAACGCCTGGCTGACTCCACCATGAGCAGCGTAAAAAACATAAAAACCAAGGTTAACAGCCTTATTGCTTTTTCCGGCAAAGTGGTTAGCGTATCACGCGAAGGATACAGTTCGCTGGAACAAAGCTGGGACATAGCCTCCGGAATGGGTGATGCCTTCTCCGGAATTGTCGAATCCGCTGAAGCTTCCGCCGGCGCTACCCAGAAGATACACAACTCAATCAATGAAGAAAACATGGCCTTCAGCCAGATACTCCAGGCCCTCAAGGAAATTTCTTCCGGCGTAAACAGCTTTGTCGAATCGGCTAACTACACCAGCGAAACCACCAAAAAGCTGCATGGCATCGCCGGACAGCTGCATGAGCTAATCATAAAATATTCAAGCAATAAGCCTGCCGAAAATGCAAGCTGACTTTCCCAAACCACTGGTACTGATCGGCTTCATGGGCTGCGGCAAAAGCAGCGTTGGCCGGAAACTGGCTGCAGCGCTCGACCGGAAGTTTCTGGATTGCGACACAGTATTAGAGGCGCAGTTCGGGCAGGCAATTTCCGCACTCTTTGCGGCCGGTCGCGAAGCCGAGTTCCGCCAGGCAGAGGCAGATCTCGTTCAGAGCTTGTGTAAAAGCGCGACCAATATCGTTATTGCCACCGGCGGCGGTGTCTGCATGGCCGCAGCCAGCGCAAACGCCATTCGCGAACACAGTCTGTGTATCTGGCTGGACGCTCCCTGGCCGGTACTGCAGGCCAGGCTTGGTAAAGACCCTTCCCGTCCACTACTGGCAGGCAATCCGGAACAACTGTACAGGCAGCGCCAGGCAGTCTATGCAGCCTGCGCCAGCGTACGGGTAAAGGCCGATCAAGCAGTCGAACTGGTACTGGATGAAATTATTGCCAGAATAAAAAGTATATAAAAGTCACTAACAGCCAGGCGACAACGCCCGCTCAAAGCAACAGCGCATGACCGTATCGGCAACAATAAGACAAAGTTTACGCGTTCAAACTTGTATTATCAAGCTTTAACCTGCACGCGTATAGCCTGGCGCGCCTGCTCGGCCCGCTGTATTGCTTCCTCTATCGTAGAGCCCAGAGCGGTCAGATGTCCCATTTTGCGGAACGGCTTTACCGTGCGCTTACCGTACAGGTGCACGGCAACTCCGGGTACAGCCAGCGCCGTTTCAAGCCCTACATATTCCGGCTCGCCGTCGGCATTCGGCTCCCCCAACAGGTTTATCATCATTGCCGGGAGCACCTGATCGGTAGCACCCAGTGGATAGCCGGCCAAAATACGGTAATACTGATTAAATTGCGAAGTAATACAAGCTTCGATTGTAAGATGACCAGAGTTGTGCGGCCTGGGTGCAATTTCGTTAACCAAAATATCACCGTCAGCACTCA
>JAHIWF010000243.1 GCA_018815555.1 Spirochaetota bacterium
GGTATCTTTGCTTACTGCGTGTACAGACATGGAAGCTGGTGGCAGCACTTTCTGCAGAACCAGCATTTTGTGTTTGATCGAGTATCCCATAGTCGTCATCTCCTTAAAATAGTAGGTGACAACTATCTTGACTCATAGGGCCACCGCGACTGCTGCCCTTTATATGTTCTCTTTAAGCCACTTCTCTAAGGAAATTGAACTTTCCTCTGTATTGAAGTAATGTTCACATCCATTTAAAGCCGTTAACACACTATAATATTCATTTGCAAATTTATTAATTATTTCCTGACTTTGAAAATTATCGTTAGTTCCAAATATTATTCTTGTTGGGACATCCCATTTTTTGATTTTGTGTTTTTTTACGTAACAGTAATAATCCCAAGACAGTGTATCAACTGCTGTGATTATTTCTCTCTTTTTTTCAAGTTCATCTTCTGTAATATTGAACCATGTGAACATCTTATTAATTAAATATTCCATATCAAGAATAGGACTCTGAAACAAACATTTTTTAAGCGGTATATCTTGGTATGCCAGTAAACTAAAGTATGCTCCAAGACTACATCCAAACAGATAAATCTCACTCCATCTTTTTTGTACATATTCTTCAATTACTTTGAGGTCATTTACGCCATTCCAAACATTACATTTATAGTTTATATCTGCCCGTTCACCATGCTCGGGCAGATCAAAGCTTATAACTTGGTACCCCTTTTGTATTGCTGTTTCGGCAAATCTTTCTGCTGACTCCTTATTCGACATCTTACCGTGAACATAAATATAAATTTTTGCTGAGTTACTTCCCCATATAATTGCTGGAATCCCTTTTATTTCAGTTTTGATTTGATTATAGTTATTCATTTTTCTTTCCTTACTATTCCAACGTAGCTGTAACTGTATTTCGCAAGATGGTCGTCCTGGAACGAATTGTACACTAACGATTTTTATCTTTTGTAATAAAGCTGCTCATTTTCTCAAAAAATGTATTTTGTTAAAATTCTAACTTCACTAGAATTTGAATAACTAACTATTATTCCTAATGTAATCTTTAATCATTTTTACTCTTTCAGTTCTATTTCTATTTTCATTAGGCATAATATGTAGATGAACCGGCGGTATTAATATTTTCCTTCCGTGCCATTCAAAAGCTTCCAGATTTTGTTCGGCATAATTGCCAAAATCACATTGCCCATACTGAAGGTCAACATTGTCCACCGGTTCAAATGCATAATCGATGCGGACATTTTTATCTATTACTCCAAATCCTTTTGTAGCCCAATCTGTGACATGGTGAAATGGTTCTATAATTACGTCTTTGACCAGATTTTTGATTTTATTTATTTCTGATAAATAAGTCATTATATCTAAATCATGTGGAATCAGATTAATTCCGCGAATATATAGAGCTGCACTTCCAACTAACCACCATTTGATATTATTCTCTTTATGTATATCACAAATCCACTCTAATGCGGTGTCTATTAAATCAATGCTTTTGAATCCGAAATACTCTCGATTAATAAAAACATTATAATTTTTATTAAGTTTTTCAATATCATGCTCAAACATTAATTTCGACTGATAGATTCTGATATAGCTATCTTTATCTTTCTCATAAAAAGTTTTATCAAATGCATCTGAAGCTGTAAAAGAATTCTCTTTAATACGATATATAATTGAGCCGTTTGACTTTGTGATTGAAACATCTATTTTGTTGTTACTCATCACCAACCACCTGGTTTTCTTGATCTCTAGTTTCTTCAATCTCTCTTATGCATTTGTATAATGCAGTTCTTATACTGACTTCTCTCGGGTCGTTCATGCCGCCACAATAATCCATCTTATTTGGAGTATATCCAAATCCTATTTGATTTACAGGATCAGCAAATCCGAATGAGCTAACTGCTCCATAGAATCCGTAAATCGTTATGCCGTTGTTTATTGTAAACGGAGATATTCCAAGCCCGTATTCCGTCTGAACATTAAGAACCTTATCCAGAGTACCGTATTTTGGAGGCATTGACCTTGATAAAAAATTATCCACTGTATCTTTTTTAATTCCAAGCTCCATTCCTCCCATAGCAAAAACACTATATGCCAAAGCTATGGATCTTGCCGTTCCGACACCATTCCCTGACGGCTGCTCAACTTCTAATGTTTTTCTTGATGTCGGATCGTAGTCTGTGATTATATACATCGATTTGTTAAAAAGCGAATTACGATCAAAAAATGCCTGCTTTAAACCAGAATCCATTTTATCAAGATTAAAGAGTGCGCCTAACGGATTAATCGGAATCATTTCTGATAATCTGTCATCAGGAAAAGACTCAGGCAAACCTATGTAAAACTCCAAATTCAGAGGTTTTGCAATTTCTTCTGCAAAATATTGCCCGAGCGTTCGATGTTTGGGGTCGCATTTAGTAACAAGGACGCCCATGAAATTGCCCATAGTAGCTGAGTGGTATCCGTGATAATCACCCGGATTCCATGTTGGAATTGAGTTTGCCAGCAGTTCTTCAAGATATGCAAAATCTTTCAAATCTTTGACTTCTATGTTTTTCCCCAGTGTAATAAGCCCCGCTTGATGTGAGATAAGCTGCCTGACTGTGATATCCTGCTTTCCATTAACAGCAAATTCCGGCCAGTATGTCGATACTTTCTCTTCATAATCTAAATAGCCGTCAGAATTCAGCATGGCAAGAGTCATTGCAGCCAGGCCTTTTGTTGCCGACCATGCATTTACGCATGTGTCTTCTTCCCAAAGTTCTCCTTCCGACTTAATCCTATAGCCACCCCATAAATCAACTACTTTTTTGCCTTTGTAATAGATACACAAAGCCGCCCCGTTCTCGCCTCTTTCGTAGAAGTTCTTTTCAAACTCAGCCTTAACTTCTTCGAAACCGGTATCAACATAACCCGATACAAACCTATCGATGTTTTGCTTATTAATTGAAGTTGAAGTACAGCCTGCCAAAACGATAATAAATAGTGTCGTGGAAAATAGTTTCTTTACCATTGTTATTCCTCCTATAAAGGTGATACCGATTGTCATGGCGAATGCATGAGTCCTTCCATGATTCTTTTTCATTTCTTAAACCCTCCTTCTTCTTGTATGAATGGATTGGCGAGTCGGGTCACAGTGAGGATAGGCAGGTTCGCTTCCTCCAGGACAGCCAGCATGCGTATAAGTTCGCTTTGGTCCACGGGTCCGAGAAGGAACACGGTTCGACCCTCGACTGTATGCATGTAGGCCAGCGGACCCAATATCCGTGACCAGCAGTCGTTCAACTCGCCTGCAATTGTTATTTCATACATTGCGTTTAGCATAAAGTTTATTTTAGTGCTAAACCCTGGAGCTGCGAATCGATCAAAGGATTGAATTTGTCAGTCAGGGAAAAGAAGGCGCTTAAGAATGTAACAGATCGAGCTCACGGGCGAGAGCGACGGTCTCGGTACGGTTGGTCGAACCAAGCTTCACGGCGATATTGTGGGCATGGGTCTTGATGGTTCCCAGGCTGAGATAAAGTGCATTGGCGATTTCTTGGTTGGTCATGCCGTCGGCGATCATTGAAAGGACTTCGAGTTCGCGTGCGGACAAGGTCTCCGCAGGGTCGGCAGTTTCTGCATTCCGCAGCTCCTCCCTGAAAGGAGGAGCGTTCGGTCTGGTTGTCGCAGTGCCTGTGGTTTGTCCGCTTGCCGTTTCACGGAGCAGTTTCTCTGCTTCCGCGCAGGAATCCAGGGCTGTACGCATGCCCGTCGCCCGGGCGAAGAGACGTAGTTCTTCGAGCTCCTTGCCGGCAGTCTCAAGATCGCCGGCCTTCAACAGGAGATCGAAGAGAATCCGTCGTCCTTTTGCTATGGGTGGCGGATAACCCCGGTCGATGCTGAGGGCAAGCCCTTCCTTGACCCGGGTGAGCGCTTCCTCTTCGCGTCCAAGGGCGGCGAGGACACCGGCTTCATACACAAGGGCTTGGCCGACCCAGAGAGCGGGTGGGCCTGAGACCCGTGAACCGAGCAAGACGGCCCGCGAGAGCAGGTCGAGAGCTTCGTTGAGCCGGCCTCCGGCCGCGCCAACGCGGGCCTGCTCGCAGATGGCCATAGCCTGGGTATAGTCGTCGCCGGCGACCCCGGCCAGGCGCTCACTTTCCAAGAAGGCCGCTTCTGCGCCCTCCGTATCACCGAGGCCGACGAGGGCCTGGCCTCGGATATAGCCCACGACCGCGCGATCCCGTGGAAGACCACCCTCATTCAAGCGCAAAGCCTCCGCCTCAAAGTCAGCTGCGATGCGGTAGTCTCCTGCGCGCAGGGCCATGAGTCCCCTGATCATGGCGATGCCGGCTCGAACCCGTGTTTCACCTCCGGTTCCGACCAGGATTGAAGCACTTTCTTCCGCCCAAGCGAGCAGCGTCGGGACCCGTACCCCGCGACCCATAGTAGACAGGAACCATGAGTACCAGACGGCAGCGTCAGGGTAGTTCCGGAATTCATCGAAGGGCAGCCTCTCGTACAGCCCGAGAATTTCAGGGATGCGGCCGGAAGTATACATGTCTCTGCTTGAGCGGACGAGGTAGTCGAAGGTCTCGGCCACGAAGCCTCCATCCAGGAGCTGGCCGCAACTGTGGACGGGAAGCCCTTGGGTGGAGAACCAGTCGGCAGCTTTTCGGTGCAGCCCCGACATGGTTTCTCCCAGTACGCTTGGTGCACGCATGCGCAGAAGCTCTCCGAAGAGGTGGTGGTAGCGGAACCATTTGCCTGACTCGTCCAGGCTCACGAGGAATAGATTCTCCGCTGCGACCCGGCGTAGACAAGTTTCGGCACGCGCGCCGGCGTCTCTGCCGTCAAGGAGAAGGGCCGCGAGTTCTGTGGTAAAGGGCTCCGCGATCGCGGTGCGGAAAAGGAAGTCCGTAAGTTCCGGATCGAGGCTGGATAGGACCTCTTCGACCAAGTAGTCCAGGACGAAGCGACGGGTGGTTCCGAGCCGGGTAATAAAGACAGCTGTATCCGGCCTGTCCTCAAGGGAGATCTTCAAAAGGCGGAGGCCGGCTGGCCAGCCTTCAAGCTTATTTTTTACGGTCTCCAGTTCACTCGTCTCCCGAGCCGCGTCGCCGAGGCTAGGTACGAAGCGGCGGGTTTCATCTAGATCGAAACGCAGGTCGCGGGTGCGGAGTTCGCCGAGCCTTCCCTCGGCACGGAGGCGTGCGAGGGGAAGACCGGGCTCGCTGCGGCCGCAGATGAGCAGCTTGAGCTTGGGTGCGGCGAGAGCCGAGAGGGCTAAAAGGAAGGTACAGGCTTCGCGGTCCTTGCAACGATGGAAGTCATCAAGAACAAGGTGGATAGGCCCTTCATAGCCCGATGAAGCCCTGTCGGTAATCGCCCGAGTCAGCGAGGCTGCGGCGATTCGAGGTGCATCAGGTGCGGAAGCCGCCTCCCGGGCCGAACCTTCAAGCCGCGCATACTCCATGCGATTGACGGGATCTGCCGCTGCGAGGGCGCGGACTATGAGGGGGTATAGATCCTGGAAGCTTCTGTCTTCCTCGTCGAGCGAGACCCAGGCCGGCGGCTGGGACCGGCGAGTCGCCCAGTTCGTGACCACGGTGGATTTTCCGAAGCCCGCCGGCGCGACGACTACAAGAAAATCGCGGTCAGCAAGGGTCTCGAGGCGCGCAAGGAGAGCGGGTCGCTCGAGGGAATCTGGTGCGACCCGAGGGGGATGGAGCTTGAGGTTGTCAATGACGCCGGGATCCATGGATTGAGCTTATCCGGTCTCTATGGCACTGTCAATTGCGGCCTTTCAAGGAGGGATTAGCAAGTTTACATCCGGCTCAGAAAGAGACAGACACGACCGATCAAGGCCATGTGGGGGTGCGATCTTTCAGCTTCCCGAAACGCGGGCCGAATCGACCAACCCGAGCGCAGTAGTCTCTATAGGCTGATCCAAAAACAAGGCCGAGTTTGACTTCCTCGGGACCTATCAGCAGGTTCACCAGAACCAGCAGAATTGCGGAGACCGCGATAAAGATCCATGTGGAAAAAATCAGGCTGACTGCCGGCAGGATTAAAACTGCCATGGAAGTATAGATTGGATTGCGGCATAAACCGTATGCACCCGTTGTGATGAGTCTACCCCTGGGAAATCCTTGAAGCAGCTGTACCACACCAAAGCCCCATAGGACGAAACCCGGAGCCAACAGGATCAGGCCGCATATCCGGAGGCCGGTCCAGTTCGCCGGCATGGCGACCAATTCGGGATACAACCATACCAGGACGATGGCCAAAAAAAGGAATGGTGCCAGGCCAAGGAGTATCCGCCCCCCCTGTCCGAGGATCGTCATCCCATTGCTAAAATTGCGCAGTAGATTCATGTTTTTCTCCCTTCATAAAGTAACTTGCATATCTTTTATCCTGTCCAATAGTAAGACTAAACCCGGGAGAAATGAATCGATCGAAGGATTGAATTGCGAAAGGATTGAATATGTAACTTGTCACCCAGAAATTTTACTTGTTAGAACAAATGATAAAACCAGATATAAATAGCGAGGGTGTTTCTTTATTATATCCGAAAATTCTGGGCGGCATTGTCTTTGTTGGATTCTATTTTATCCAACCTTTATTGCAGTTTGGATGTTTACAATACGCAGGATATTGTTAGTAATCGATTTTTTAATGAAGATTTTATGAGCGAATATACTGATGGAACTGATAGCGCAACGGAAAAGGGTAAAGCCGGTGATTCTGGTAAGGCGAAGGATCAGCGCAGAAAAGTTGTCGAGTTTGGGTTGAATACTATACGTACATTGGTAACAGTCGGTCTGCTGTGGTATCTGCGGGCCAGTTCGCTGGTTTGCAGTGTGGAAGGTGGCGGCTGTACCCTCAGCTGCTTTTTTGGCGAGGGTTTGCGGTTGCTGATTCCGGTTTTGATTGTCAGGTTGCTGGTCGATCTGCCTTTGGGATTGTTACGTCTGCCCGTTTTTGGTCTTGCGGAGCGGCCACTCGCGGACGGCACCAGCCCGGCGTATGGAGCCGACTGCAAAGGCCCGGCCGCCAGGCAAGGACGCCGCTCGCGGACGGTACCAGCCCGGCGCCCTGAACGGCGACGAAGGTCCGCGCAAGCTGGCCAGCCTTATCCGCGGCTACTCTAAACAGGGTGGTCATCATGCGCAATTTAATGTGGTGGA
>JAHIWF010000244.1 GCA_018815555.1 Spirochaetota bacterium
GCCCGGCCGGTCAGGTACAGGTAATTGTCGGCATCCAGGTAACCGATGTCGCCAGTATGCAGCCAGCCGTCGCTGGACAGCACTTCGTCGGTAGCCGCCTGGTCCTTGTAGTAGCCTTGCATAATCATTGGTCCGCGTACTACGATTTCACCGCGGCCGTCATGGTCAGGTTCTTCGATACGCACATCCACCCGCGGCAGCATTTTGCCGACGCTGGTTTCCTTGTAAGCATGGGTGGGGTTCAGCGCCAGGATGGGGCTGGTTTCGGTCAAGCCGTAGCCCTGCACGAAGTCGATGCCCAGCTGGTTGTACTGCTTGAAGATGCTGGGTGCCAACGGCCCGCCACCGGAGATACAGATACGGATAGAGCGCAGGCTGGCCTTGTCCAGAATGGAGCCGAACATTTTTTTGCCCGGGTTAACCTTGAATGCTTTTTTGACGAAACCGGAAATGGCCATCAGAAAGCGGATAAGTCCGTACACAAAGGCGCCCTTAGCTTTGATACCGCGCATGATGCCGGCCAGTACCTTGTTGAACAAGAGCGGCACGCCCAGGAACATGGTAACCTGTGCAGCTTTCAGGTCGTGCAGTATGGCCGAGGTGACCAGTTTCTGGCCGAAGACGATTTCGGCGCCTACCGAGATTGCCTCGATGAAGACAGCCAGCATCGAATAGGAGTGATGCAGCGGCAGCAGGGCATAGAAGGTGTCGCTATGGTAGATGCCCAGGTTTGCCTGGGCCAGGAAACAGTCGGCCACAAAGTTGGCATGGGTAAGCATGACACCCTTCGGGGTGCCGGTGGTGCCACTGGTAAACAGCAGGGCCGCCAGGTCATGTTCTTGCGGTGTCTGTATGGCCGCTACCGTGCCTTCGGCTTTCAGTCCGTAAATATAGCTGTCTTTTTTGGCAGCCAAAGACCAGCGGGCCAGCAATTTGTGCGACTTGGGTTCGAAGGCGTCATATTTTTCTTCATCAATGAAAAGGGCTTTGGCCTCGGAGGCCTTGATGATGTTAGCAATTTCTTCGTTTTTTAGTTGATAGTCGATCGGCACTACGATGGCTCCGGCAAATAGAACAGCCAGATAGGCTGTGGACCATTCGGCCGAGTTTTTACCGCTTACCGCCACCTTGTCGCCATATGTAATGCCGGCCCCGGCCAGATAGCCGGCGACTTGTTCTATTTTCTGCAGGGCCTGAGCATAGGTGAGTGTAATACGGTCGGGGCTGAACATGGTAAAGCAGGCCCGCTCCGGATAGCGGCTGGCGGTAATGCGGAACAATTCCACTAGAGTCGGCCATTCGCCGTTAAAGGCGTTGCCGCGATAGTCATTTAAAAAATCCCAGGGATTGGCGCTCATGGTAACCTCCGTGCTTTTTTCTCGGTTTTTAGTCCAGTTTAATCTGCTGCTTTTCCGGATCGCGGCTGCGGCGGAACAGTACCGCGACATTGCCTATAACCCGTATCAGGTCGGCCTGGCATTTTTGCGCCAGTTCCTCGGCCAGCTGCCGCCGCTCGCCTTTAAAGTCGATAAAGCGCAGCTTGACCAGCTCATGGTCGTCCAGGGCCTTGTTCAGGGCGGCGGCTACCCCTTCGGCGGCACCACCTTTGCCCAGAAACACCACCGGTTTTAGGGTAGAAGCCAGCGCTGCCAGCTTGGCCCGCTGTTTTGATGTAAGCATAAAACTGTCCTCCGAAAACCGGTTTCCGCTGAATTTTTTCATTCAGCAAGTTCTATTGTATCAGCCTAGAACTGTTCTGAAAAGGGTAGAAAGCAAGCTGGTAACAATATTTAGGCCGAGCCGAGCGCCGCCGAGCACCAGGAGGCCGGTTATCAGTCCCTGCATGTAGTTGACGATGCGGTCGCGATAGATAAAGCGCTTGATGCGGAACAGCACCGGATTGATCAGGGCGTCGATGGCCCGCCATACCGGGTGCAGGCTATTCCATTTGGCAAAGTAGGCGATGATACGCGCCAGTATCAGCAGGGCAAAAAAGCCCAACAGAAAGCTGATTGGGCTGACGATTACCTCCAGCAGGATGGCCAGGCTCAGGCCCAGCGTAAGCTGCCCGCGGGCGGCTACTGTCAGACCGCGGCTGAGCGCCGACAACAGCGCAAAGGCGGCGATCGGCGAAAAATCCACATTGCCGGCGTGGAAAATTTTAAAGCGCCGGAACTGGCTCAGATACGGGTCAGTAGCACCGGCAATAAAACGGGCTGCCGGATTGGCGGAAAGCCCCGGCAGCCAGGACATAAAGATGCGTACGATGCACAGAATCATATACAGGTTGGCGGCAAAAGCCGCTCCGGCTAAAATGGTGGAAAGAATAGTCATGTTGGTTTACTCCAGTCGCTGAATTTCAAGTACCCGTTGCTGCAGCCGCAGGGCGGCCAGTGCTGTTTCTATGCCCTCGCGGGCCGGGTCAAAGTAGGGATTCATGTCCAGAGCTTCCTGCCAATAGGCGATACACTGGTTGATGTCCCCTCGGGCATAAGCTTCCAGGCCCAGGATGTACAGATCGTCCACCTGACGGGCCTTGGCTTTGCGCCCCGAGTCGCCCATATCAAAGCGGGCTTCGATGCTCAGGCGGTTGAGCGGGGTGGTGGAGGTAGCTAGGTCCAGGGTGTAGTTGATCACCAGAATCAGCGGATTTACCTTTATGGCACTGCCGATGGTAAGGCGGGGCCCACCATCAAGTAGCAGACCGGCCTGCAGATCCCAAAAATCGGTAATCGTCATGGAATAGCCAAAGCCCAAATAAAAGTCTTCGCTTTCGCTGATATCCAGCAGGTTAAAGGGCAGGTTAAAGTCGGCGGAGATGATAAAAGGACGCAGAGGTGACCAAGCCAACCCGAGTGTGGCCACACTGGGCAATGCTTCGTCGCGCGAGGGAGGTCCCAGATTGCGTACAGTGAGGCCGGCTGAGAAGTTCTTTTCGCGCGAAGAGTATAATTTGAACAGGTTAAAGCGGGTAAGCAGTCCAGCGTCCACCATGATGGCCAGGGCTGACTGGCTAGCGCCGGATCCGACCATTACATTGCCGTTTTCGTCGGCATAATCGGGCACCGAGCGGTAGGCCAGCTTAACATTGGCTCCGGCCACCAGGCCGTAAAAGTAATAGCCGGGGAAAAAGTGCCAGGAAGCATTGCCGATGGCCAGCATTTCCGAATAGTAGCCGGTCGCTGTACGGCCGGCAAAGTCGTTGTATTCGGTAAACGGCAGATATATCCATTTGCCACCCAGCGACAGTCCCAGGTTGCCGATACGGTTGGCATATACCAGCCCCTCGATGCGGGTATCGGCTATCCAGTTGTTGTGGTACAGGGCCAGTTCGGTATTAGGCAGCACGGCGCTGCCGGCCGGATTGGACTCTAGAAA
>JAHIWF010000026.1 GCA_018815555.1 Spirochaetota bacterium
CGGGCATAGCATTTTTCGGCAAACATGGCCATTTCGGCATCCAGATTGGATAGTTCCGAGTCCCCGAACACGCCAACCAGATAGGGAATTACCTTCATCGATACATCGTCGGTCTGGCTGCGTTTCTGGTCTATCAGCGAACGAATCTTGGAGGTGGCCACACATTCCTGCATACAGCCGAAGGGTTCTACGTGGTATACACCGCAGAGATCCTCAGGGTTGTCGTTCATGAACATGTAGCTGGTGCCGATCGAAATGCCGGCTTCACCTTTTATGCGGATATCGAAGATATTCGATTTGCGCAAAAGGCTGTAAATTTCCATTGGGCGTTTCTGCTTGCGGTCCGCCAGATATTCGGCGAAAGGTTCCATAAAGGTTTCTTCCACCTTGTGCATATACCAGCCTTTTATCGTTCCCACCAGCCAGTTGCCATAACGATGTTCCTTCCAGAAGGCCGATCGCTGCATCTTGTTGTTGTATTCCATCATGTCCAGACCAAGCCGCGGTACCACCTCCAGTCGGTGGGTTTCCAGTTTGCGTACCGACTGCTCGTTTGATCCCTCGTGGCTGCGTACGAAAATTTCACCAAACACACCAACCTTCGGATAGCGTTCCGATCGTACCGGAATAGCCTGGATTTGGGCCGCGGCCCGGTGCATGAAAGCGGTCATGACCTTAAAATCACTGCCTTCTTCCACGATTTTTACCAGCTCGCGGCACAGGCCATCTACCACTTCGTCGGTCTGGCCGGCTACCTGTTCATAAGGCCGGGTACGCAGGCGGGCATTGTACAGGATGTCGTTGGCGGTAAGCCCTTTAGCCAGACCTTTGCGCACCAGCCCGCGCTGCTTGCTGCTGAGCGGAATGTTTTCCCAGTCCAGGTAGGCGGCCGGCTTTACGATAAGCACACCACCAAAGCCGCATTGCTCCAGGAAAATTTTGGTGATGATATGATACTGTCCCAGCCGGCAGGGACCTCCGGCCATCGGAATCAGCAGGGCCAGGTCCTTGTTCGGGTCGTAGCCTTCTTTTTGTTTCTGGTAGATCCAGGCCAGACAGTCGCCGAACAGAATGTGCATAGGCACGCAGTTGTTAGTTATCAAATATTTACGTGAGTAGTATTCAGTTTCCGCAGTTTTGCTCGGCATTACTTCCGAGCGAACACCGACCGAGCGGAAGATGGCTGCCGCAACCTGCGAGGCTTCCAGCCCCATGTTCGGCACACCCATTATCCGACTTTCCAGATCAGTCGCCTCCACCTGTTCCTGCCGGAAATCATCCAGCTGCAGTTGTTTCGCCTGGTGTTTTTTTACAACTTCGTAATGGGCCAATGTGCGGGTGCCGAACTGGGCATTGCTGTTATGGCCATCGGTCTGCAATGTAAGGTAAGGCTTGTTGGCCTTGTTGAAAATTTCGGTTTCGTGGTAACTGAGCATGGCATCCGGTCCACAGTTAAAGTTGGTTTCGCGCACTCCGTATAAGTGCGGGTCCATCGCAGCCATCAGGTTGTAGCGAGTCATCTCGCGGCCCTGCAGCCAGTACATGTGCGGTACAATCTGGGCGAAGTCATAGTCCGGCTGCTCCAGGAAGAAGGACGGCAGGAAATGCAGGCCGTTTGCGGCAAACAGGTCGTGGATGCGCGAATTGGCTTTGTCGTCGAATAAAGTATATCCACGCCCGATTCCCAGAAAAACCTTGTGGCCTTTGGTTTTTAGGTTTTCTAAAATGCCGGCACCCTGTTTGTATATTTTCTGGTTAAATTCCGCCTGTAGTTCCTGGGCCCGTACGACGGCCGTGTTAAGTCGGCTGCGGCTGATTTTGCGATCCTTTGGACTGTTTTTGAAAACCCGTTTGAATTCGATCCAGAAATCGTCCTCAAGTTTGTAAATGTCGTCGTTGAACAGTATCAACGGCAGCAAGGCATCTTCGGTGGCGATTTTCACGGCTTCTTTGGCCGAGTACCCGGCGCCGGAAACAAAGGGACAGGTTTTGGATTGGTTTTGTGGTGCGTTTTCTTCTCCCTGCCCCAAAAAATTGACCAGGAACATCTTGTCGATTCCGGGACGCAGAAACTGTTTCAGGTAGGCAACGTGTCCGTGCTGCAGC
>JAHIWF010000245.1 GCA_018815555.1 Spirochaetota bacterium
AGAAGTCCCGCTAAACCTGCCCCCCCGCCATGCCGAAGATTATAGTATGACAAGGGGATACAAGTATGGTACGTAGTTTATGGACAGCCGCCAGCGGCATGATCGGCCAGCAGGCCAGTATCGACACCATCTCCAACAACCTGGCCAACGTAAACACGACCGGCTTTAAGCGCATGCGTGCCGACTTCGAAGATCTGATCTACCAGACGGTGCGGGTTGCCGGCACTCCGGCCACCGAAGACACCGTAGTTCCGGTACCGGTACAGATGGGCCATGGCGTAAAATTGGCCGCCACTCAGCGCCAGTTCACCCAGGGAAACCTGCAGAATACCGAAAACCTGTCCGATATAGCCATAACCGGTGACGGCTTTTTCCGCATCATGCTTTACGACGGCAGCTACGCCTATTCGCGCGACGGTGCCTTTAAGATCGACTCCAACGGCCAGATTGTTACAAGCAACGGTTATAAACTGATGCCGGAAGTAGTACTGCCGGAAAACTTTATTCCCGAAACACTCAGCATAAGCCAGGATGGCCGTATTAATGTAAAAATACCCGACCTGAATGACCCCATCGATGTCGGCCAGCTGGAACTGTACCGCTTTCCCAACCCGGTCGGCCTTACCGCCATCGGCGACAATCTCTTTAAAACCAGCAACGCATCCGGCGACGCCATCGCCGGCCGCCCCGGCTTCGACGGCATGGGTAAAACCATCCACCGTTTTCTGGAAATGTCCAATGTATCGGTGGTACGCGAAATGGTCAGCATGATCGTGGCCCAGCGCGCCTACGAGTTTAATTCCAAGGCCATCCAGACCAGCGACAATATGCTGGCCACCGCCACCAACCTTAAGCGCTAAGCCGCCAACCGCGGGGTCTGACCCCGACGGAAACTGATGCGGGGGTCTGACCCCGGCAGAAACTGATACCGGGGTCTGACCCCAACCGAAACTGATGCGGGGTCTGACCCCGACGGAAACTGATACCGGGGGTCTGACCCCAACCGAAACTGATGCGGGGTCTGACCCCGACCGAAACTGATACCGGGGTCTGACCCCAAAAAACGGGAGATACTATGATCGATAATGCCATGCTGGCTTACAATAATCGCCCGCTGACGGTGCCAAAGGCCCTGCAGGGCAGCGGCATCCGGGTCATGTCCAACGAACCGGTAGATAAAAACTCCGAATTGTACAAGCAAGCCTTGGAATTCGAGTCGATATTTGTGGAAATGATGCTGAAAGAGATGCGCGCAACCGTGCACAAGGGCGACATGATGAACGGCGGCCACGCTGAAGACATTTTCGAAGACATGCTGTACCAGGAACGAGCCAAAGATATGAGCAAAACAGCCGGCTTTGGTCTGGCCGATACCATTTACCGCGAATTGAATTACTGACGACCAGTCAGGCGGCTTGCTACAGCCGCCACCAAAAACAGAAAACCCCGGGAGCCAAAGGCCGCCGGGGTTTTTTATTTAGAAAGCAGTGCGCTGGCCCGCTGCAGGGCCAGTACCACCTCAGCTGGTCTTCAGCCCGGACTTGCCAAGCGGAGCTTTCAGTATGCGCTGTAACACATAGGCACCGACCAGAATAGCCACACCGATCAGATCGGAATACGCACCAGGCAGTACCATTAAAATGCCGCCCAGCAGGAAGAGCGGCCGTTCCCAAAAATGGAAGCTGCGGTGGAAATAGCCCATGACTCCGGCAGAAACCGCGATAATACCGACACTGCTGGTGGCAACAAGCAATATTACATCAAAAATAGTCACATTAAACAAAAGCATCTGCGGATTGAACACAAAAATATAGGGCACCAGGAAGGCCGCAATGGCCAGCTTGGAGGCATTAAAGCCGGTGCGCATCGGATTGCCTTTGGCAATGCCCGCCCCGGCAAAGGCCGCCAGTGCCACCGGAGGCGTAACATCGGCAATAATTCCGAAGTAGAAGGCGAACATATGGGCAGGCAGCACAATCATCGGTGCAAAATCGCCTAGTTCCGGATTTAGTGCCCGCAGGATCAGAATGATAGCCGGAGCTGCAATGGTGGAGGTGATGACATAATTGGCAGTCGTCGGCACACCCATACCCAGCAGAATTGAAGTAACCATGGTAAATACCAGGGTCAGGAACAATTGTCCGTTAGCCAGAGCCACCAGCGATGAGCCCAACTTAAGCCCAAGTCCAGTCAGGGTCACTACACCAATAATGATACCGGCGCAAGCCGTTGCCGAAAGCACGCCTAGCGCACCGCGACCGCCAGCTTCCAAACCGCGCACTACATCGATCGGTTTAAACTCGACCGGCTTTTTACGTATAAAATTGACCATAGACGCCGAGAGTGCAGTACCGATTGACAGCACGATGGCTACCAGGGCAGCGCGCATCGGTGTGTAGCCGGAAACCAACAAGAAGATGATGGCCACCAGCGGAATGGTCAGATAACTCTTCTGCCACAGATCCTTGAACTTCGGCAGTTCGGCTTTGGTCATGCCGCGCAGTCCCAGACGCTTGGCCTCAAAGTGCACACCAGCCCAAACGCCAAGATAATACAGCAGGGCCGGAATAACCGCTGCGGCAATAATGCGCGAATAGGGAATCTGGGTAAATTCGGCCATAAGGAAAGCGGCCGCACCCATGATTGGCGGCATCAGCTGCCCACCAGTACTGGCCGTAGCCTCAACCGCTCCGGCAAATTCGGCTTTGTAGCCCAGTTTCTTCATCATGGGGATGGTAAAACTGCCCGTGCCAACAACATTGGCCACAGACGAACCGGACACCATACCCATCAGACCGCTGGACAATACGGCCACCTTGGCCGGACCACCCCGGCTGCGTCCGGCAATTGCATTCGATATATCGATGAAGTATTGGCCGAGACCGGTTTTTTCAAGATAGGCCCCGAACAGGATAAATAGAAAGATAAAGGTGCTGGAAACCCCCAGAGGAATGCCGAAAACGCCCTCTGTTGTATAAAATAAATGGCCAACAAGCGTTTCAAAATCCGCGCCGCGGTGTCCAAGCCGGCCGGGTATATACGGCCCGGCAAAGGCATAGGTAACAAACAGCAGTGCAATAATGACAATAGGAATACCAACCACCCGGCGGGCGGCTTCCAAAACCAGAAGTATACCGATTATTCCAACTACCAGATCTATCGGTGTTACCCGACCGGCCCTGGTAACCAGAGAAGAATATTCCCAGATAATATAGAGGGGAGCCAGCGC
>JAHIWF010000246.1 GCA_018815555.1 Spirochaetota bacterium
ATGATGCTGACGCGAGATGATCTGAATACTGTTTTGCTGGTTTCCGGTTATCGCAACAATGATCTTATTGATTACGCTGAGCCAAGTACCCGCTTCCTGCTGGATCTTTCTTCCGGCGGCTCGGCTTGTGTGTTGCGTAAAAATGCCGGCGAGAACGTATTGCTTGGATCGGCCTTTAAAGGTGACGGATCGCTGAGCACTGACTGTATTTTTCCAAAGCTGGGCAGCAAGGCCTGGCCGCCAAAAGCCGAGGATCTGGCCACAGCACATTTTGTGGTGCCGGACGAGGCTGCTTTTAAGGCAAAACTGGCCGAAAAAACCCTGCCCAATTTTTACTGGGTAATCGACCGGGCTCTGGAACTGTCCGGGGGGCTGGGGCGGCTTGATATCGGCTACCTGGCGATACTGCATTTTAAACGCAGCGCCCACGACGCGATCCTGGCTGAACTTGCAGTTGACGAAAGCCGAACCGTATACCTGGACCAGTATGGTCACATGGGGCAGAACGACCAGTTGTTGTCAATTAAGCTCGGGCTTGAAAAAGGAGCGATCCACGCTGGTGACAATATTGTTATGGTCGGTGCCGGACTGGGATTTGTATGGGCTGCCAGTGTAGTGCGCTGGGGCCCATGTAGTGAATAAATCGTAGCGATAGATTTGCGCGCCGGCTGCCTGGCGCAGACAGGGGAAATTGATGGAAAGAATGAAGAACAAGGTTTGTGTGGTTACCGGCGGCGCGCGTGGTATCGGCCGCGGTATTGCCGAGACTTTTGCCAGAGAAGGAGCACTGCGGGTATGGGCGTTGGATATGAACGACAGCGAATTTCCGGCACTGGAAAAAGCTTTCCCGGCTATCAAAGGCGCAGTGGTGAATGTAACCGACGCTGCCGCTGTAGAGGCATTTGTACAGCAGGCGCAGGCTGAGCATGGTCACATTGACGTACTGGTAAACAACGCCGGCATAACCAAGGACGCACTTATCAACAAGATGTCCGAGAACGACTGGGATGCGGTTATCAATGTAAATCTTAAAGGGGTTTTTCTGATGACCAAGTTCGTCGCTCCGGTGATGATGGACAAAGGCGAAGGGGCCATTGTTTCTATATCAAGTGTGGTTGGCCTGGATGGAAATATCGGCCAGAGCAACTATGCTGCCACCAAAGGCGGGGTAGTTGCGATGACCAAGGGTTGGGCAAAAGAATTCGCGCGCAAGGGAGCTAAGGTACGGGTTAATGCCGTATCACCTGGCTACACCCGCACCCCGATGATCGAAACGGTTCCGGACAAGGTGCTTGATCCGATTATCGCCAGAACACCCTTGGGCCGGCTGGCCGAGATTCAGGATATTGCTAACGGTGTATTGTTTCTTTGCAGTGACGAGGCCGCTTTTGTAAGCGGCCAAGTTTTGCGGGTTGACGGCGGTTTGGTTCTATAGGGATGGGAGCAGGAATCATGCCGGAAAAAACCAGTGGTAAATTTACCGATGCCAGCGGCACTAAGCTGTATTATGAAGTACTGAATCCCCAAGGGCGGATTACGGTGGCATTTTTCAATGGTGTCATGGCTTCGGTAAACAGCTGGTCGGCCCAGGCGGCCTTGTTTGCGCGACTGGGTTTTCGGGTGGTCCTGCATGATTTTAAAGGGCAGCTGCTGTCGGACAAACCCGATTGTGCCTACAGTTTTGCCGACCACGCCGAAAGCGCGCTGCAGCTGTTTGCCTGGATAGGGGTGCAGAAGCCGCATATTGTGGGCACCTCGTATGGTGGCGAAATCGCCCTGCGCCTGGCAATGGACTATCCGGATCTGCCTGCCAGCATTTCGGTAATCGACTCTGCGGCCAGCCTTGATGAGCGCGGCAGGGCTTTTATCCAGGAATGGCGGCGGCTGGCCCTGGCCGGAGATGCCGAGCGTTTTTTCCGGGCAATGCTGCCGACGATTTATGGCGAGCAGTATCTGGCGGCAAACCGGGAATTGCTAGAACGCAAAGCCCTGGCGATGCGCAGTCTGGATGCATCCTGGCTGACTGCCCAGGTTCGGCTGTATGACGCTTTTTTTGACGGGGTGGAGATGGAATCGGGTTTATCCGCTGTCTGTTGTCCGGCTCTAGTAGTGTGCGGAGAGGACGATGTGCTGAAAACCCCGGAACAGTCGCGGCGAATTGCCCGTGCCATTACCGGTGCCGAATTTGTGATGATACCGGATTGCGGACATGTAACTATACTGGAGCGGCCGGACGCACTGAATTCAGTTTTGCTTGGATTTATTACCAAGCATAGTGGTGATGTTATTTTTGCATGATTTTGATGCAGCCAACA
>JAHIWF010000247.1 GCA_018815555.1 Spirochaetota bacterium
AATGACGTTGGCGTCTACTGCCATACCCAGCGTGAGCACGAAGCCGGCAATGGCCGGAAGAGTCAGTGTCAGGTTAAAGGCGGACAGAATGGAAAGCATCAGGAACAGGTTCAGCACCTGGGCCAGGGTTGCATTGATGCCGGCGCCTTTATAATAGAGCAGCATGAACGCAAACACGGCCAGTACACCAACCAGAACGGCATTGAAACCCTGCTGAATGGCATCCTCGCCCAGTGACGCACCGATGGCCTGCTGGGTTTCCACCACCAGTTCTACGGGAAGGGCACCAGCACGCAACACCAGAGCCAGATTGACTGCTTCGTCAGCTTCGAAACCGGTGATCTGACCGCTTTCGCGGATGGCACTGGAAATATTGGCTGTGGAACGGATACGGTCATCCAACACTACCGCCATCGATTTATTGGTGTTCTCGGAGGTAAGCTTATAGAAGACTTCGGCACCCTCGGCATTGAGGGTAAACAGTACCAGCGGACGGCCGCTGATCGGGTCGTTTCCGACCTCAGCACTTTCGATGTAGTTACCATCGAGGCCGGGTACATCGGTGATAACACGGTAATAACCGGTCCACTCATCCAGGCCATAGCTGTCTTTTACGTACTGCTTGCGGGCCACATAGCCTTCAGGAATGATGCCTTCCTGGGTAACCCGGTACTCGTCGTCTATCCCGGTAGGATTTGACTGCAGATATTGCCGCAAGGCGGCGGTGGCTTCGGTGTTTTCAATATGGAAGGCCAGCTTGCCACGACCCATGATGATGGAGTTGATGCGCTCCGGATCGGCCGCACCGGGGATTTCCAGGTAGATGTGCTCGTCGCCCTGGCGGCGGATAACCGGCTCGGAAAGACCAAAACGGTCGACGCGGTTATTCAGCACCTCGAGGGCACGCACAACAGCGTCGTCGCGCTCGGCGGCACTCAGTTCGCGGCCCATGCGGTCAGCCAGGCTGTCCAGATCGGCGCGGATGACAACTGACATACCGCCGGAGAGGTCCAGACCCAGCTGCACCGAATCGGTATGCAGTTTTTTGATGTCCAGGATTTTGGCGCGGTAATGATCCTCGATTTCGAGGATGAGGTCTTCGCGGGTATTGTAGACCCGGCGTACGGCCTGGACATTCCAGACTGCCGGCTTGGCAAGTTTGGTCTGCTTGTATACAGCAGCAGCCCGGTCTATCAGATAATCGTATTTGGCCGGCAGTTCCGACGTGTCTTCCGCGAGGGCGATTTTTTCCAGCTCGGAAAAATCGCCGCGTGCCATGCGCCAGGCATAGTCACGGATCTGCTCGCGCGAGCCGAGAGCCAGGGCCTTGTCTTCCTGCGAGGTTAAATAATACCAGCGCAGCGAAGGCGAAATAAAGGCCACGGCAACGGCCAACACAGCCAGTACAACAAGCAACCTTTTGGTTTTGTTCATGTGTTGACTCCGAATGTAAAATCAGGATTCCGCCGTCTCGCTACTACAAAATGCAGAAGTTCGGGAAACGGCGGCAAAAAGACAAAAATCAGTCTTTTTTCTCTTCGACTGCCGGGGTTTCCACAGCTTCGCTCTTGGCAAGCACACTGGCAATGGCAGACTTGGAGAATTCAAGGCGGGAGGAATCATCAACCTTGATTACCACGGTGGTTTCCTTTACCGCGTGAACCAGGCCATGAATACCGCCGATGGTGACTACCTTGTCGCCTTTTTTGATTTCGGAGATCATTTTCTGCATGGCCTTCTGCTTTTTGTTCTGCGGCCGGATGATCATGAAGTAAAAAATGGCGAAAACAGCGGCGAACATGCCGATGGTCAGAAAAGTGTTGCCTCCAGTGGCGGGAGCGGCCTGGAAAAGGGGCAAACCATTAAAGAAACTATTCATTGCAGGTATCCTTACGAGATAAGATTGACGAGTAAAGTACCATAGAAGCGGCATACCGTCAAGTTTGCCGCCTCGAGGACCATCCTGGCGGACTGCCCTGGAGTTCCGGTAGAGTGCGACCAAAATAAAAATTAGTAAAACAGTTTGCCTTTTTAGTAAAAACAGGCCATACTCAGCAGACAAACCAACACAGCGAGGGCCCTCAGCTATGAACACCGCAATGCGCTTCCTGCAAACACTAAACACTGATTATTTTCAGAAGGAAAAAATAAGGCACAGTCAGCCATCACAGCTCCTGATCGTATTGACCCTAGCGCTCAGCCTGAGCCTGCTGACCGCCTGCCAGCCGCTTGATGACAGCCGTAGCGAACTGAACGGCGGCTGGAGCTGGGCGGCAGCCTATGCGGCCGACAGTGTGGAAATGGCACAAAACTACCGCTTTGAAGCG
>JAHIWF010000248.1 GCA_018815555.1 Spirochaetota bacterium
ATGACCGCCTGGGAGCTCAGCCAGAACGGCGTGCCCAACACGGTTATTTGTGACAATACCGGCGGGCACCTGATGCAGAATGGTCTGGTGGATGTGGTTATTGTCGGCACCGACCGCACGGTGCGCAATGGCGATACCGCCAACAAGATCGGTACCTACCTGAAGGCTCTGGCGGCGCATGATAATGATGTTCCCTTTTTTATTGCCCTGCCGTCGCCCAGTTTTGACGCGAGCCTGGCCAGCGGGGTAGGTGTTATTCCGATAGAAGAGCGTGATCCGGCAGAGGTGCTCTGCCTGCGCGGCCGGGCGCTGGCCGCAGCCGCCGGAGTACAAGCAGCCTCCGACCCGGGTTTGCAGACTATCGAGCTGTTCGCGCCGGGCACCAAAGCCGCCAACTATGGTTTTGATGTAACGCCGGCCCGGCTGATTACCGGTTATATTACTGAACACGGCATCTTCGACGCTGCCGGTCTGGCCGACGGGCTGGCGGCGGCTGCGACCGGCGCAGACCATGGCCGCTGACTCCGCTCCGGCCGACGGGGTTATTAAATTCCGGATTGCCGGGCGGACGGAACTGCCCGAACTTGCAGAGCTACTGTGGGCTGAGTTGGACCTTTGGCGCGGCCGGCTGTGGCAGTTGGGCCTGATCGGCCATAACGCCGAGCTGAATGTGGGTTTCGGCAATATCAGCCTGCGTCTGGATCACAGCAGTTTCGTTATAAGCGGTACCCAGACCGGACACAAGCCTTCGCTGGGCGGCCAGGATTACGTTATCGTGGAGCAGTGCAACTTTGCCGCCAACAGTGTGTCCTGCCGCGGCCCCTGTCTGCCTTCCAGTGAAGCGCTGAGTCATGGAGCTTTGTACCGGCAGCCGGCCTTTAACGCTGTCGTGCATGTACATAATCGGCGGCTGTGGGACTATTTGCGCGCGAAGTGTAGCGCCGCCCCGGCGGCCCCGGCAGCGGGCAACGCGGCCACTGTGGATCAGGCTGCGGTTGGGGCAGACCGCTGCAGCTCAGTCCGCTGCGCAGCCACCCCCGAACCCATCCCCTACGGGTCGCGCCAGCTGTATGAAGCGCTCGGCGAACTGGCCCTGGCGGGGTTAGACCCCGTTTCATTACCGCAGCGGGGTCTGACCCCACAGTCACTATTGGTAGTAACCCTGGGGCACGAAGACGGAGTGTTTGCGGCCGCTGCCAGCCTGGCCGAAGCTTGCCAGTTGATTCTGGATATAAATAAGGAGCTAGTATGACAAAGATAGGCATAATCGGCGGTTCGGGACTGGAAAATCCCGATTTGCTCAAAGACGCCCGCGAAGTGGCGGTTGATACCTGTTTCGGCAAACCCTCGTCGACTCTCACCCTCGGCAGCATTGCCGGCGTGGAGGTGGTTATCCTGTCGCGGCATAACCGTGATCATTCGATAACACCAACACACGTGCCCAACAAGGCAAACATCCAGGCCCTGAAGGACCAGGGCTGCAGCCACATCATCGCCACCACCGCCGTAGGTTCACTGCGCGAGGAAATCGGTCGCGGCCATTTTGTGCTGATAGACCAGTTTATAGATTTTACCCGCCGCCGTGATGTAACCGTCTTTGACGACTTTTCCGGCGGCATGCAGCATACCGCCATGGCCGAACCCTTTAACCCCTTTCTGCGCGGCATACTGGAAACGGTTGCCCGCCGGCAGAACCTGCCGCTGCATCCGCGGGGTACGGTGGTCACTATAGAGGGCCCGCGCTTTTCTACCCGGGCCGAATCGAACATGTTCCGGCAATGGGGGGCGGACATCATCAACATGAGTACCGCGCCGGAATGTATCATCGCCAACGAGCTGCAAATCCCCTACGCCGCGGTTGCCATGGCAACCGACTACGACTGCTGGAAGCAGGACGAAGCGCCGGTTACCTGGCAGGCAGTTATGGAAATATTCCGCAATAATGCCGAACGCATGACCGGACTGTTGCTGGCGGCTGTTCCGGAAGCAGCGGCGCATGCCTGATTTGTCGCCGTACTGCGCTTATGCCCTTGAGCGGGCGCCGGAGGACAGTGACCGCTTGTACCACGACCGGCGTTACGGTTTTGCCCCGCCGGCCGGTGAGGAAGGCGAACGCTACCTGTTCGGCTTGCTGTTACTGGAAATTAATCAGGCCGGTCTTGGCTGGTCGATGATACTGCGCAAGGAAGAGAATTTCCGCCGGGCTTACAGTTCCTTCGATGTAGCTGCAGTGGCGGCTTACACAGATACCGACCGGCAGCGGCTGCTGCAGGATGCCGGTATCATCCGCAACCGGCGCAAAATTGACGCAGCCATCGAAAATGCCGGACGGATTCTTGCCTTGCAGGCTGAATACGGAGCTTTTCAGCTCTGGCTGGACGCGCAGCATCCGCTGTCGCTGGCCGACTGGCTGGGCTTGTTCCGCAAAACCTTTGTGTTTACCGGCCCGGAGATTGTAAAAGAATTCCTGATGAGCTCGAGCTACCTGGACGGTGCGCATCCGGAACCCTGCCCGCTGCGCAAGGCGGCGATAGCGTCCGGGGCCAAGTGGGCATCGTCGTAGCCGGCGGTGCTGTCGCTGCATAACCCGGCTGCGGCGCCGGCCGGCTAAAGAAGTAGAATGGCTGCGCCTGCGGATAGAAACCCAGATCCGGAAGGGGTAGCGTCCGCCGGCGCTCGCGATTTCCAGCTTGACTGCGGCCTAGTCCTTCAGTACTTTTGCTTCATGCTAAAGCTGCCGCTTTATTGGTTTTCTCCCTTATTTGCCTCTCTATTTGCCCTCCGCGGTCGGCTCGGCATCTTCCGTTATTTCTTGCTGCAATTTGCCGGCTATCTTTTCCCACTGCCGGCAGTTCCGGTTTCCACCTTCTGTCCTGTGTCTCAGCGCCGGTCCCTGACCGGAAAGCTGCTTCTACTGCTCACCAGCCTTAGTCCGCGCGCTCCCCCCTCTACCTGCGTTTTCTGAATTAACGATCCGGCACCTTTGGCTGGCCGGGTTGTGACCTTCCTCAAACCCGAAAACACAGGAGCTTGTATGAAATCATCGTCCTTATCAGCCGGTAAACGCCTGGCTTATTCCTTTAGTACTGCTAATGGCGTCCCCATATATTTCGATCTGTCGGGATTCATGCCGACCCTGGCATTCATCCGCCAACGCAGTCATGCTTTGCAGGCGGCTGAAGACCTGGCCGCGGCCTTCAGTTTGACCCGTGATTCCTCCGCTGCCGTTAACGCCGACATGGAAACTTTACCGGGCTTCCGGCGCAAGAAACGCTGGGCGTACTGTTCGCCCCGGCATGCGGAGCAGCTGGCCCTGGCCGTTGTTGCCTTCGAGCGGGCTCTGGGCATTCACCTGTTTGACAACCAGATTATCGCCGGACTGGTTATGTGCGGCGGCGGCTTGGCCGAACTGGCGACTGGTGAGGGCAAAACCTTTGCCGCAGCCCTGACTGCCATAGTCCGGGGAGCGGAGGGGCAGGGCTGTCATGTGTTTACCGCCAACGACTATCTGGTGGAACGCGATGCTGCCTGGCTTGCGCCGGTTTACAGTGTTCTGGGTTTAAGCTGCGCCGCCCTTATTTCCGACCTGGACGAGGCCGCTCGGCGCAAGGCCTATCAGGCCGATATTACCTACCTTAGCGCCCGCGAGGCTGTTTATGATTATCTGCGCGATGGGCTGGTCAGCTCTGCCGAAAATTTACGACAGCGGTCTCTGGCAGCTGCCATTGTAGATGAAGCCGATTTTCTGATGATTGACCAGGCTCGTGCGCCGCTGGTAATTGCTGCTCAGAGTCATGCCCCCGCACAGCTCTTGCGGCGTTATGCGTTTCTGGCGGAAAAACTGCGGCCCG
Source organism: Spirochaetota bacterium (assembly GCA_018815555.1). Lineage (GTDB taxonomy): Bacteria > Spirochaetota > Spirochaetia > Treponematales > UBA12059 > UBA12059. The sequence continues at coordinate 3,852 of JAHIWF010000248.1, forward strand.
GCCAGCACTTTACAGTAGACCAGCGGATGCGCCGGATTACGCTTACTATGGAAGGGCAGCGTGCAGTCTCCGCAGTCTTGCAGCTGGAAGGCATGCACCGGACAGAGGATCTGGAGCCTTTTGCACGGGTGCATGCCGCCCTGTATGCCCGCTGCCTGCTGGTCCGCGATGTCGATTACGTGGTACGCACAGCCCGGGTGGAGCTGGTCGACTGCTTTACCGGCCGCGTGGCTGATGGCAGGCGCTGGCCTTACGGAGTGCAGGCCGCGGTGGAGACCAGGGAGCAGGTGCCGGTCCAGACTGAAACTGCTATCTTGGGCAGCCTGACCATGCAGCGCTTTTTTCCTTTGTATTCGAAACTTGCCGGAATGACGGCGACAGCGCTCCCGGCTGCTGAGGAATTTGTGGAGGTATACGGTCTGTCCGTACACCTGATTTCACCGCGCCTGCCTTCCTGCCGTCTTGATGCACCTGACCGCCTGTTTCTGACTCTTGCCGAAAAAGAGACTGCCCTCCTCGAAACTGCTGCTGCCGAGCATGCCAGAGGCCGACCGGTGCTGCTGGTTACCGCTTCGGTAGCTGAGTCGGAACATATAGCTGCTTTATTGCATGCGCAGGGTATTGCGTGTCAGGTGCTCAATGCTAAATTTGACCGTGATGAAGCCGAGCTGATCGCCCGGGCCGGCTGCCGAGGTGCCGTAACCGTGGCAACCGAGATGGCCGGCCGCGGTACTGACATACGGCTTGGCGGGCCGCAGCCCGACCCGGCTGAGCTTTCCTGGCTGGCCGGCCTTGGTGGGTTGTGTATCCTGGTATCCGGACGCCGCGAAAGCCGCCGGCATGACGACCAGTTACGCGGCCGGGCCGGCCGTCAGGGTGAACCCGGTTCTACCTGCTTTTACACCAGTCTAGAAGATCCTCTATTCCAGCGCTATGGCCTGTGCGATTTTCTATCCCCGCAACTGCGGCAGCAGCTGGAGCAGGCCCGACTGCAGGAGGAACAGCCCGGGTTGCAGCTGGCTCCCGGCCTGGAGCACCGTTCTTTTATGCCGGTGCAGGACAAACGGGCCCAGGAAGAGATGGATTGGGCCCAGCGCCTGATCGAAACCCACATGCATCGCCTGCGCAGCGCCCGTCGGCGTTCCAGTCAGCTGCTGGAACTACAGCGCCGCCGAATCAGTACCTGGCGCAGCGGGCTGCTGCAACTCGGCAACGGCCAATCAGCCCGGCTGGCAGCCATCGACCAGTTCTGGCAGGAACACCTGGCTTTTGCCGAGGACTTGCGCGAGGGTATTCACCTTGCCCGTTACGGCGGCCGAGACCCGGAACGCGAATTCGACCGGCGTCTGGACGAAGCTTTTCTGGAAGGACTGGCACAGCTCGAAAACACTCAGGAAGCAGAACTAAGCAGACCGGGGTCAGACCTTGCCCCTGGATGGCCTGTCGCTGCACTGGGGTCAGACCTCACGCCCGGATCCCCTGATGCAGCTCCGGGGTCTGACCCCAGCTCCGGATGGCCTGTTCCTGTGCCGGGGTCTGACCCCACGCCTGGATGCCCTGTTTCCGACTCGGGGTCTGACCCCAGCTCCG
>JAHIWF010000249.1 GCA_018815555.1 Spirochaetota bacterium
AGCCAAACAGTTTGGGCCGGAAATTAAGGATGTGGTGCTTACCCGGCCGGGTACTTTCAAGGAGAGCAATCTGGAAGCCATGACAGCGGCTTTCGGCGAGCAGGGTTATCAGGCAGCCTGCATTCCCGAGACGGCTCAGGCTATTAATACCGCCAAGGATCTGGCCCGCCAGCGTGGATTGCCGCTTTTGGTATGCGGCTCTTTTTATCTCTGCGCCGAAGTGGCCTCCGGATTACTGGAATAATCCAGAAGCTGATCATCGCTGAAATAACAAATACGGTTGCGCCCCTTATCCTTGGCCCGGTATAAGGCCACATCGATGTGGTTAATCCACTGGGCCATAGTCTCCTTAACTGAATACTCGGCAAGCCCTATCGAGACCGTAACGGTAATGGTATGGCCCTGCCAGTCCAGGTCGGTTTCGGCAATGGCGGTGCGTATGCGTCCGGCTATGGCCAGACTGTCTTCCAGTACTGAGTCCGGCAGTACAATAAAAAATTCCTCGCCGCCATAGCGGCCGGCATGGTCGTGACGGCGCAGGTAGCGATGCATAAGTTTTCCCAGTTCGCTGAGCACCATATCCCCGGCCTGATGGCCAAAAGAATCGTTAACCGACTTGAAATAGTCAATATCGATCATCAGCCCGCACAGGCTCTGGTGGCGACTGAGACTTTTAGCAATTTCCAACTCCAGACGGTCATTCAGGCTGCGCCGATTCAGCAGGCCGGTGAGCACATCATAGGTAGCCTGTTTTTGCAGCCGGCGATGTACGGTTTTTAGCTCCTGGTTCTTGCGCACGCTGCTTACCAGACTGCCTTTTAGTAATTGCTGGCGCTCCAGTAATTTGCGCGATAACTGCTCTTCCTGCATTACTGCCTGGCGGAAAAACTCACGTTCCTGCCGTAGGGAACTTACCTGTTCCATGTTAAGCAGAGCCAGATTCAGCCGCCAGATCAGCTGGCAGGCCGAGAAAGGCTTCAGCAGAAAGTCGTCACAATGCAGGGTGGAAACATGCTCACAAACAGCCAGACTTTTTTCCGGTAGTGCGATTAAAATATAACCGGTGGAACCGGAAAGAGCAGAGCGTATCTGATTGCAGAGCCGCAGGCCTTCAGGGTCAATCTGCGGAAAATTAATAAAAATCAACGGAGCCAGCGTACCGCCCAGCTGATCCGGCACAAAACTGTCCGGATTTAGTTTGAGGAAAGAAAACTGGCCTGTACACGCATCGAGCAGACTGTCGGGAAGATCATCGTCAAGATCGAGTACCAGTACTTTTTTTGATTGCAGCAATTATGTACTCCTGCCTGTTTACAGTAAAGTATTGCCCATAAAAGCACGAGCTGCAAGTGCTGGCCGGTGCAAATTAGCTGAAGGCTCAGCGCAAGAGGTTGATCAGGGTCTGAGTAAGGCCCATCAACCCGCCCAGCAGGGCGCCAAACCAGGTAACGGCTTTCAGCTCGCGGTCCATCACCCGCAGAATCATGCGTTCTACCTGCTCTATTTCCAGAGCGTTGATGCGGTCCTGCACCATAGTGCGCACATCTATCGACTTGATTATTCTGGCACTCTGGGCGGCAGCCAGGCGGGCAACAGCTTCGGAGGCAAAATCGGCCAGCTCGGACATTTTATCACTGTCGATAGCCAACAAATCCGCCAGCGGCCGGTTTTCGGCCTGTTCCAGATAGGTCTCAAAAAACACCGAGAGCATACGCGAAGCACTTCTGGAACTGTCGCTGTTGGTCTGAAACAGGGAGCTGAGCCAGGCTCCGGCGCTGGCCGCCAGAACCTGCTGCAGCTGTGGGAAAAAGCTGAATACTACACCGAGCGGCTGGTTTTCGGCCCGCGTCGCCAGAGTCTCTACCAGTTTTTTGCTGTCAATGCTGCGCAAGACTGTTGTAAGGGCATGCTCGGTTTTTTGCAGCAGTTCCTCGCGTTTTGCGGCACCCGCCAGCAAACGATGCTGGGCCAGGGGGGTAGTCATGAATTGAACCAGGGTCTCCTGCAGCCAGACCAGTACATCATTAAAGGTTTCATCGCGTTGCAGCAGCCTCTGCACAGTAATTGTAAAATCATCAATAATTTCGGGCATGCTTTCCAGAATGCTGCGTTCATAACCGCCCAGGCCGACAAAAAAGCGCTGCACCGAATTCAGTTTTTCGATAATGCGCCGAACCAATACCGCGCCGGTAACTTCCAGATTGCGGCGCAGCCGTTGCTGGCCGAGGATTTCTACAACTTTTTCGGCCATAAATGGCCATAAAAAGCGCAGTAATTGCTCGCTTACTGCCGGGATCTGGTCAATCTTTATAAAATCAGCCGGACAGGCACCAGCAATAATGGCCTTCTCGAGTTGAGCGTCCAGGGCATGCACCAGGGCGGAGGAAACCCGCTGGCAGGCTTCGTCGGTGAGCAGCGCTCCGGACAGCGAGCCCAGCGTGTTCTGGTTGACCAGAGACGACAGGGGCAGCTGATCCAGCTCGTCGATGGCGGTCTGCAGCGCTTTGGTGGCAGCGGCCTGAAAAGCGGCGGATTGGCCAAGCGACTGTACCGAGTTACGCAGAGTCTGCTGGATGAGCCCGGGCAGCAGCGTACTGGCGCCGGCCCCGGCATCCTTTAATGTGCTGTCCAGCAGGGCATGCTCACCGTCCAGCACCGCCGAACGCAAAGATTGCCGGAACTCGGCGGACATAATGCGGGTGGACAGAACTTCTTCGGTAAGCAGATCGCCGGCGGCAGTATCTCCCAGCGAGGCGGCCAGGCGCTGACGTTCGCGGGGCAGAATACCGGGAGTAAAAGGCAGGCGGTGCCCGAATATACGTTTTTCGTAGCGGGGCCGGAACAACATCTTTATAGCCAACCAGTTGGTAAAAAGACCGATAACGGCGCCAACCAGCGGCGGCAGAATTAATAGTATTATATTATCCATCGAGTCTACCGTTGCGCACCTGAAATTCAGCCTGCTCCCGGCTCTCGTACACGTTCAGAGCGCTTTCGTGTATCCAGCCCTCCTCGCCCTCCAGCTGAACCCGGTACCACACCCCCTTGTCCTGACCGTCCGGCTTGCTGGCCCGGGCTATCAGTTCCAGTACATCCAGGCGGCGCACAAAGGAGCTGTCCATAGCGGCATACGAGGCCTCACTTTTCAGTCTTACCCAGGCCAGATTGACCACGCCCCAACCGATTCCGCCGGAAATAAGCGGTGTCGGTTCCAGAACCAGTTCCGGAGCGGGCGGCTTCGAACAAGCAGCCAAGAAACATAGTACTATCAGCA
>JAHIWF010000250.1 GCA_018815555.1 Spirochaetota bacterium
ACTTTTCCTTCATCGGCGGATTAAGCGCACAGTATGGTTCCTGGGGCTTGCTGGAAGAGCTTGACCAGGACCTGGTTGCGGTTCCGGCGCCGAAGTGGCAGGCGTTACTCGAGGCCATGCGCGGCGGCAGATAGCGGCTCGCTGACAGGGCGAGGCTGCACATTCGCTTGCGGGCGGTAATTGCTGTTTTCTTGCGTTAGCGATCGCAGCGGAAATCCTCGCCCCGATCAGGGGCGAGATTGTAGCGTAGAGCGCGGCCCGCGTGTGCGAATCTGTGGCTACGGATTTGCGATACTGGATGCCGGTGGGTGTGGCATTGCGGGCAACGCCCGGATCGTCCAATGTATGTTGTGAATATTTTATTCCGGTCTGTCCGGCATGCGGCAGCGCAGTATCTGCCAGCCGTGCTTTTGGGCCATCTTTTTGAGCCGGAAGTCCGGGTTTACGGCGACGGGGCGGCCGCTGGCTTCCAGAAGCGGCAGGTCGTGGATGCTGTCGGAATAGAAGGCGCAATCGGCCGGGGTCAGTCCGCGCAGCTGCAGTTCGCTGTTGATGCGCTGCAGTTTTTCGCGGCCGAATACCGGCTTGCCTTCAAGGCGTCCGGTGGTTTGTCCGTCGGCGAACTCCAGGCGGGTGGCCAGGAGGCCGTCTACTTCCAGATAATCGGCTAATGGCTGTACGAAGATGTCCACCGAGCTGGTGGCCAGAAGTACGGGGATGCCGCGCTGTTTGTAGTCGCGGATGATGTCGTGTATTTCGCGGTGCAGATAGCGCAAGTGGTATTTTTGGAAAGCCAGTTCGGAGAGTTCCTGCAGCAGTTCCAGCCGGATGCCCTGGATACCGGCTATGGCGCCGCCCCAGCTGTCCCATTCGATGTGGCCGAAGCGGTACTGGAAGTATACTTTGGGCACGGACAAAATCAGGCGCCAGGGTAGTATGCGGCGACGGCAGGCTTCTAGCAGGAAATATTCGCCGGTGGAGTGGCGGGTGATGGTGTGGTCTATGTCGAACACGGCAAGTTTTTCAGGCATGTTCGGTCCTGTTGATAATTTCTAATAACTGTGGTGTCTTTGCTGCCTGCTCCAGGTAGAATCCGCGTTGCTCCTCCGGCAGGAGGATGGCCAGGCGGCCCATCAGCTCGTCGGTCAACTGGCGGCGCAGGCCGGAGTCCAGTTTTTGGCTTGGGTCGGCGCTAACCATTACCGGATCGCCGGCGATAAAGCGGAAGGTGGTACGGCGCAGGCGGCGCAGGTTGTGATAAAAATGTTCGCCGCCGGTATGGGCCAGCGGGTATACCGGCACGCGGTTGTACCAGGCCAGCAGCGCCGCGCCGCCGTGGGCTTTTTTTAGTACGCCGTTGCCGGTGCGGGTGCCTTCCGGGGCCATGATCAGTATGCCGCCATCCTTGAATACCTGTTCGGCCGCGCCGAAGGCGGCGAAGTCGGCGGTGCCGCGTTTGAGCGGTATGGCGTGCCAGGTGTTGGCCAGAAAAGCCAGGAAGGGGTTGTTCCAGGTTTCTTCTTTTACCAGCGAGTGCACTATGCGCGGCTGCAGCCAAGCGTATAAGAGCGGCACTTCCAGAAAATTTACATGATTTACGATGATCATGTACGGCCCCTGCCTGGGTAGTTTGGCCAATTCGGCGGCGTCCACCCGGCACAGGATGGCCAGTATGGTCCGTATGATGCGGGTGACCAGGTAGTGTGTCAGTCGTTTCATTCAGGCAATGTCCGCCACCTGGTCGCCGGGTGCGCTGGCCGGGTCGCCGTCGGCTACAATCGGCAGGTCGGCCGGCAGGTCCGGATCGCAAATAATGCGCAGGGCGGCCGGAATGCATTCTACTGTAAGCTCGGTGCCGTCGATGCAGATGGTTTCGCCATCGGCATGGCAGACCAGTCCGCCGTTAGGCGCCAGGATATGAAAATCCGGGGCGCGGGCGTTTTCTGCCAGGCCGGAACGGTGCTGGCTGCCTTTGATGTAATGCAGCATCAGCCGCAGCATCTCGCGCCGGGTAAGCGATTTGTTGACCAGGCAGAGATCCAGGAGGCCGTCGTTCTTTTTGCCGAAAGGTGCCATGTGGAACATGCCGCCCATGCGCCGGCCGTTAAGTATGGATATCTGGTGGGTCTGCAGTTCGCGGCTCTCGTTGTTAAAGTGGATGCTGATATGTGGTGCCTTGGGGTAGCTGATGAGGGTATCGATGGCGCCATACAGATAGGTTATGGCACCTTGTACATTTTTCTTCTCGGCTGCTTTCAGGCCCACGATGGTGTCGAAGCCGATGCCGATGCCGTTGCCGAAAAAGCGTCCGTCCGGGTAAAAGCCGCCTTTGATGCTGCCGATATCCAGATCTTCTTCGTTGCCGGCCAGCAGGCTTTTGCAGGCGGCTTCCAGTTTGGCCGGTATGCCGACGCCATAGGCGAAGTCGTTGCCGCGGCCGATCGGCAGGATGCCCAGGGCGGGTAGCTTTTCCGGCTGCTTGCGCCTGAATTCCATCATGCCGTTAATTACTTCGTTGCAGGTACCGTCGCCCCCGGCAGCCACCACCATGCTGTAGCCCTTGCCGCAGGCTTCGTAGGCCAGTTTGCCGGCATGGCCGTGCGACTCGGTTTCCATGATGTCTATTGCAAAATCCGCGCCGGCCAGCCAGGCTTCGATAAGCGGCCGCAGTGTTCGGGCCTTGCCCTTGCCGGCTACCGGATTGAATATCAAGGCACAACGTTTTTCCATATGGACTCCCTTCGTTCAGTATAGAACGCGTCTCGCCGCTCTGTCAATTTTGCAGCTAGCAGCTACAGCTTGACCCGTTGCGCTCCGCCGCCGTTGCTATGCTTCGGCTGGGCGGCCAGCGCTGCCAGTTCTGCCAGTATCATCGCCGTTGCCCCCCAGATTTCGTGGCCCTGCAGTACATAACAGGGCACCGGATACATGCTGCCCTGATATTCGCGTTCGGCTATGTGCAGTGCCGTCGGATCCTGCAATAGATTCAGGGGGCAGTCCAGCACCTGCTGCACTTCGCGCTCCGACGGCTGGTATACGGGTTTGCTGCCGGTAACGGCCAGCACCGGTGTGATGACAAAGCGGCTGGGCGGCACTGGCAGGCGGGTAAGCCGCCGCAGCACACGGATATCGTCGGTCTGGATGCCCAATTCCTCACGACATTCGCGCAGGGCTGCTTCTTCGGGTTTTTCGCCGGCTTCCAGAGCGCCGCCGGGCAGGGACAATTGCCCGGAATGGATGCCGCCGTC
>JAHIWF010000251.1 GCA_018815555.1 Spirochaetota bacterium
ATACGACTGGGCCGCAACCAGGCCAATTATATTGCTGCCGCTGGTCTGCTGGGTGTACAGGGCAGCCAGGTAGCCTACCATATACGCCTGTTCCTTCTGATTATACAGAACAGTGTGAATGGATGTATTCCCGGCCAGATAGGCATCGGCTATAAAAAATTTCTGTTCAGGATAATCCTGGGCAACCCGGGCGCAGAGCTCAGGCAGCGAGGGATTTGAACTTACAATCAGCTCAAATTCACCGGTTTCGGCAATGGCCATCAATTTGTCCAGCCACTCGGCCTGATTATAGCCGGCTTCCACCACTTTAAGCGTGGCGTTGGGTACTTCGGCTACCGCTTTTTTGGCACCCGCCACCAGCATTTCGTAGATCGGACTGCCCGAGCTTACGCCGGGAACAAATACCACCACATCAAGCTGGCCGGCTTCTTTTTGGCCAGCCGAGAAAGCGAAAACTGCCGGCAGCAGCAAAAGCAGAGTCACCATGGTCAGCTTACTAATTCTGTTCAATTTCATCTTTGTTTCTCCTTAATCTGCGCTTCTGTGAAGCGGGCCGGGCTCCAGCCTGTTCACATTATGTCCGGCTCTGAGTATACTGAACCCGACAGCATCGCTGTAGCTATACCAAAGTATCGCAGCGCAAAGTTTACGTTAAAGGTAAAGTATGTAGTGGAGTATGTATGGATTCCAGGCACACCTTCCGGATCGGCGAACTGGCCAGACGCTTCGGCATCACCACTCGCACCATCCGTTATTATGAAGAACTCGGTCTGCTTACGCCGGAGAATCGCGACCAGGGCAGCAGTCTGGCGCACCGCGTGTACGGCGAGAAAAACGTCATCCGGCTTAAGCGCATACAGCAGCTGAAAGATTACGGGCTTACCCTGGCCGAGATTCACGAACTGTTCGAGCTGGCCCGCAAGGACCGCAGCGGCAACAGTGTGCGCAGCAGCCTGGCCGAGAAATACCGCAGCAAGCTGGAAGAAGCCCGACGCCGGCGCGAGCGTTTAGACAATTATATAGAAGATCTTACCTGGCATCTGGAACAGCTGGACAAGGTAGACGACTTTTACGAGTGTCCGGGCCGGGCCTGCGAGACCTGCAGCTGGGCCGAGCGCTGCGACATGCGCCTGAATCTGACTCCGGAAGGAAAGTAAGCAATGTACTGTGGCTTGGATTTAGGCAGTTCTTCGCTCAAGGGTTTGCTTGTCGACGCAAGCGGCAGGCAGCTGGCCTGGGGCAAGGCCGAGGTGCGTATCAGCCATGACGGCAGCCGCTATCATTCCGACCCGCTGGAGTGGGAGCAGGCCCTGATTTCGGTGTTCGGCCAGCTGACCAGGCTGCTGCCGGGAGGCAGCGCCAGTATCCGGGCCATCGCAATCAGCGGCAACGGCCCTACCCTGGTGCCGGTCGGCCATGATGGTCGGCCGCTGGGCAGTGCCGCCCCCTGGCTGGATCGCGATGCCGCCACACAAGCCGCCCGCATCCAGGTGCTGGCGGACCAGCTGCCGACGACCGGCCCTGCAGTCGACCCTTCCTTTTATTTACCGAAAGTCCTGCGCTTTGTGGACGAGCATCCGGCCGCCGCCGGCCAGCTGCGTTATTTTTTTTCCGCCCCTGAGTACCTGGCCTATCAGCTGGGAGCCGACCCGGTATCCTATCTGGCGGACCCTTACTACGACCGCTTTGTCTGGTTCAGTGCGCTGCACGCCGGGCTCGGACTGGACCCGTCCTGGTTTCCGGACTATGTTCGTCCGGGCCAGACTATCGGCCGGGTTAGTGCCGCGGCTGCGGCAAAATACGGCATATCGGCCGGTACCGTTCTGGCCGCCGGTTTCCCGGATTTTCTTTCGGCTCTGGTCGGCTCGGGCACGGTGCAACCGGGCCTGGTCTGCGACCGCTCCGGTTCCAGCGAAGCCCTTAACCTGTGCACCAAAGCCCCCCTGGAAGGTAGCGGACTGTTCAATCTGCCGCATGCCCTGCCCGGTTTATGGAATTCCAGCGGCGGTGTAAGCGCCAGCGGCCGCAGCCTGGCCCAGGTGCGGCAATTATTGGGTTTTACCACGGTTGACCAGTTACTGGCGGCAGCCGAGGAATCACAGCCCGGGGCCCGGGGCCTGTGTTATCTCCCTTTCCCGGACGGCGAACGGGCTCCCTTATGGGACTCAGGCTTGCGGGCAGCCTGGATAGGCCTGGATTCGCGCCACAGCCGGGCGGACATGGCCCGCGCCGTGGCGGAGGGTATTGTCTTCGGCCTGCGGCTCAGTCTGCAGGCTATGCAGGACGCCGGGGCTGTAGTCGACGAAATTAGGCTGTCCGGTGCGGCAGCCCGCAACGACTTTATCTGCCGGCTTAAAGCCGACATCTGGGCCAAGCCGCTGCGCGGCCTCGGCCTGCCGGAAAGCGAATGCAGCGGTGCGGCCTGTGCCTGCGCCTGTGCCCTCGGGGACGCCGCCGACTTGCGCGAAGCGGCCGGCCAGCTGGTGCATCCTGCCGGAAACTGGGAACCGGTACATCCGGACAACTACACAGGCAGCTGGGAGCTGTTTCAGGCAGCGCTGGCGCGTGAGCAGACGGCCCGAAAGCGAAATCCGGCATGAATGCAGCCGCTATTCAAAGCCTGATCCTGTTCGGGCTGATCGCGGTCGGCTTTGTGGCCGGGCGCTTAAAAACCATAGGCCAAGAAAGTGCCGTCAGCCTGTCGCGCTTCCTGGTCCATTTTACCCTCCCGGCCCTCATCATCGTTTCGATGCAGCAGCCCTTCAGTCCCGATCTGCGCAATCAGGCCTTTCAGGTGCTTGGCTTCTCCACCCTGGTGTATGCCAGCGCCTTTGCCCTGGCCTGGCTGCTGACGTTAAGCTACCGGCACAGTAGTGCACGCGAACTGGGCGTACACCGCTTTGCCATGTGTTTTTCCAATGTCGGCTTTATGGGTTTTCCGGTCGCCGAGGCCATACTTGGACGGGAAAGCCTGTTTATTGTTTCGATCTACAATATTCCCTTCCAGATTCTGGCCTTTTCGGTCGGCATACTGATGATAGCCGGCCGGCACTCGGCTGCGCGGCCGCAGGATGGAAACACGGTTGCCGCTGGTACCACTGGTACCACGCATAGCGCGACTGCCGGGAGCAACAGCAGCAAGCGCAGCCTGGGCCGCCTGCTGCTTAATCCTTCGATACTCTCAGCCATAATCGGCTTTTTTCTGTTCCTATTCTCGATACAACTTCCTGGACCGCTTTTCTCGATCCTGGATATTCTGGGTGGAACTACCACGCCCCTTGCCATGGTATTGATTGGCGTGCAGCTGGCCCATAGCGGTTCGGCTAGAATACTGTTACGGCCGACTCTCTGGGTTACCGGCACCTATCGCCTGCTGATTCATCCCTTGCTGGTGTTTGCTCTGGCCCGCTTGTTTGGCCTAAGCGGCCTGAATCTGGCGGTGCCGGTACTTATCGCGGCCATGCCGGTTGCGGCCAATTCAAGTATCCTGGCGGCAGCCTATGGCGGGGACAGCGAACTGGCCGGCGGCCTGGTGTTTGCCACGACCCTGCTGTCGCTGGCTACCATTCCGCTCATAAGTCTCCTTTTCTAGGCCGGACTTCGGACCTTAACTCAAGCTATTTCACCAGTTTTTTACAATTTTTTATCAAATATCTCTTGCAATCAGTAATTGCATTATTGATACTTTATGCACTATAGCTATTTAAAAATGTGCGCGGCGGTAAAAACAGGTTTTACCGCTGTCATCCTTATAATAACAACGGGCTTTTAAGGTAAGGAGTTACCAATGAAACAAAGCTCCAGATTGACCATCGGTCTTAAACTAACCGGCGGCACCATCCTGCTGCTGCTGGCGTTAAGCAGCGCCATCGGCACTATGTCGTATCTGCAAGCCATGCAGGCTTTGCAAACCCAGGTAGAGAATAACGCCCCGCAAACGGCCCATTACGCGGCCGGTCTGGTACGCGGCGGATTGGACCGGCTGCTGCTGAGCATCAACGAACTGGCCAGCAACGAAGCGGTGGCCAGCATGAACTGGCAGCGCCAGCAGCCGGTTCTTGCATCCGCGGTGGAGCGGCTGGGGTTTTTCCAGACCGGCGCTGTCGCGCCTGACGGGTCAGCCCTGCTGCACGACGGCGACGTCAGCAATGTGGCCAGCCGTGAATATTTTATACGGGCCATGCGCGGTGAATCCAACATTTCCGATATTCTGATACACCAGGTGCGCAAAGTACCGATACAGGTAATAGCCGCGCCCATCCATGACCGCACTGGCGGTATCAGCGGCGTGGTTATTGCCGTGCTTGATGCCACCTGGCTGAGCGAGACTACCGACAGCATCGGCTACGGCACCAAAGGTTATTCTTATATAATAGACGGCAAAGGCACGCTCATTGCCCACGGCGACCGCCAGTTTGTGTTGGAGCAGAAAAATTTTATCGAAGAAGCCAAAAGCAATCCTGAACATCAGCCCATAGCCGACATGTTTACCAGAATGATTGGCGGAGAAACCGGTTATGCCGGCTATCCGTATATGGGCCGTGACCGGGTGTTCGGCTTTGCACCCATCACCGGCACCAGCTGGTCTATCGCGGTCGGCGCGTACCGGGACGACATTTTCGAGCACGTAATGGTAATGCGCAACAATATCATCATCATCTCGGCCGGCAGTCTGCTGGTCGGGGCTTTGTTGATGCTGCTGCTTGCCGGTGATCTGGTGCGCGGCATTAAAGGCTGTGTCAGCTATATCGGCATTCTGGCCGCCGGCGACTTTTCCACCACTGTATCAGAGAGGCTGCTTAGCCGGGGCGACGAACTGGGCACACTGGCAAAAGCCAGCCAGGACATGACCTTCAGTATCCGCGACAGCCTGCAAAGTGCCCAGCAAGCCAGTCTGGCGGTAGCCGGCGGCAGTTCCGAAATCGCCCAGAGTGCCGAACAACTGAGCCAGGGAGCGAACCAGCAAGCCGGCACGGCCGAAGAAATCAGCGCGGCAGTTGAAGAAGTCAGTTCTACCATAAAGGCGAATTCCGACAACGCAGCCGAAACCGAAGTACTGGCCAAGCGGGCCGCTGCCGGCAACCAGGAAGGCGCGGAGGCGGTGCAGCAAACGGTACAGGCCATGAAAACCATAGCCGAGCGTATTCTGGTTATTGACGAGATAGCCCGACAGACCAATCTGCTTGCTTTAAACGCGGCTATCGAGGCTGCCCGCGCCGGAGAATCCGGCAAGGGCTTTGCGGTAGTGGCCTCCGAGGTGCGCAAACTGGCTGAGCGCAGCCAGCAGGCTGCCGGCGAAATCCTGGCTCTTTCCGGCAAAAGCATGAGCCTGGCAGAGGCTGCCGGCCGGAAGATAAGCCTGGCCGCGCCGGATATTCTGAAGACTGCGGAAAAGGTTGCGGAGATCAGTGCGGCCAGTCGCGAGCAGAGCGCCGGCGTGGACCAGATAGCCGCCTCGATCAGTCTGCTCGACAAGATAATACAGCAGAATGCCGCAGCCAGCGAAGAATTGGCCGGATTGGCCGAATCGCTGGCCGGCCAGTCAGTGCAGCTGCGCGACAGTATTGCCGGTTTCCGCATCTAAAACATGCACAATCAAGACTGAAACGGTTGCAAATAAATATTAATGTTGTAAAAAATTTGCATTCCGGGGCGCAATGGCTGATACTATTTTCTGGTGCTGTACCGTTCACTAACCGAATGCGCTACAAAACTTAATTTCAGTATGGTAAAAGGAGTCTGTATGAAGATCGCGGCAAAATTGATTATAGCCTTTATTGTAGTAGCCCTGATTGCGGCGGCAATAGGCATTTTCGCTATAATTAATATTTACACCCTGGACGACGCTGACACCTATTTGTATGAGATGATGACTGTACCGCTGGGCTCGGCGGTCGATTTTGTCGGTGCGGTAAACCGGATTCGGTCTAATGTGCTCAGCGCAACCATAATCCAGTCGGTAGAAGAAATCGCTGAGCTTAAACGGCGGACCGAAGCCAGACGCTCGGAAATGGCCGCGGCCAAAAGCACCTACGAAGCCACTCTGTTCTCGGCCGAAGGCAAACAGCTCTTTGCCCAGCTACAGCAGGAGGATACCAGCTTTAACCATGAAGTAGACCGCATCATCAATCTAGTAGAAGCCGGCAAAATCGAAGAAGCACGCGTCGCCGCCCGCACCACCTTGGTCGCCGAGGTCGATGCCATAAATAAAACAGTCACGGAGCTATACCACATCAAACTGGATGCTGCCGAACAGACTGCTCTGGACAACACCGCGCTGGCCAACCGTACTGCCCTGCTCATGACCCTGGTAATGATTTTCGGTGCCTTGCTGGCGCTGGTACTTGGAATAGTAATGTCACTGTCAATAACCCGCCCGCTGGGTGAAGCCGTAAAACTGACCACCTTTGTGGCGGAAGGCGACCTGACCCACGAAGTGCCTGAGGTATACATCAAGCGTCCGGACGAGATCGGCATGCTGGCTAAAGCCATCCAGAGCATGATGGGAGCGCTGCGCGACCTGGTGTCGTCGGTACAGGCTTCCAGCGCCAATGTATCTTCGGGCAGCCAGCAGATGTCCAGCACTGCCCAGGAGATGAGCCAAGGCGCTACCGAGCAGGCGGCCAGTGCCGAAGAAGTGTCTTCTTCTATAGAAGAAATGACCAGTACCATAAAACAGAATGCCGACAACTCACAGGCCACCGAAGGCATGGCCCGCCAGGCAGCCGGTGATGCCGAACTGGGAGCCAATGCTGTTACCAAGGCGGTATCGGCGATGAGCGACATAGCCACCAAAATTAATATAATCGAGGAAATCGCCCGCCAGACCAACCTGCTGGCCCTTAATGCGGCTATCGAGGCCGCCCGCGCCGGCGAGGCCGGCAAGGGCTTCGCAGTAGTTGCCAGCGAGGTCCGTAAACTGGCCGAACGCAGCCAGAATGCCGCCGGCGAAATCATGTCGCTGTCCAGGACTACGGTGGATGTAGCCCAGGAAGCCGGCAACCGCATCATGAAGGTAGTACCGGACATCCGCAAGACCGCCGACTTGGTGTCGGAAATCTCTGCTGCCAGTCGCGAACAGAGTGTCGGTGCGGACCAGATAGCCCGGGCAGTAACCCAACTGGATACCGTTATTCAGCAGAATGCCAGTGCCAGCGAGGAAATGGCCAGTATGGCCGAAGAACTTTCCAGCCAGGCCGAGCAACTGGCCGATGCCATAGCCTACTTTAAACTTGATGCCGGCAGCCAAAACCTTAGTCTGCAGGCAGATCTTAAACGCCGGCCGACAGCGCAAAGTAGCCAGACTGAAACAAAAACGGTCGGTACAGCCAGCCAGAAACATCATGTAGCAGTTGCCCATCTCGGCAAAAACACCGCAAAACCCGGCGTAGATGCAGCCTCCGGCCCCAAAACCAGAACAGGGGCTGGAAAGACCGGCATAACCGTTCGCACTGAGATACCCAAAGAAACCAGCGATGACGGGGATTTCGAGGAATTCTGAGCACTCGGCAGAACCCCGGACAATAAAAGGAGCAGCAGGCGGTTTCCATCAGGGAACCGCCTGTTTTTTCCCGACATAGCTTGTAGAAAAAGTATATGATGAGCAGAGTATACCCAAAACGGGTTTATAAAAAAAATCACTGGCGTTCAGCCGTATACTCTGTTATTATAGCAGGAAACAGGTCATCGGCGGGTACCGGCTCGCCAACGATGCTGGTACATCAAGCCGGTTCAGTTGCGTTTTCCCTGACCGCGGTGCAAACCGGGTCAAGAAAAAGCGGAGATAGTTGCATGCACACACAAAACCTCACCCTGAACTCCACTTCTTTAGCTGCCGCTGCCTGCGGCTCGGACACAAAAAAATGAAAACACACGAAGAAAAAACCGCTGCCCGAAGAACTCTGCAAAGATTTTTCGCTTATCTGGCACCCTACTGGACACTGTTCGCCGCCGGCTTTGTAGCCATGCTGCTGGTAAACGCCGCCAGGGTGGCTGGCCCCTTACTGCTCATGCAGATCATCGACAAAGCTATTCCGCAACAGGACATGGCACTGCTCATCAAATATGCGCTGGGCTTTCTCGGCCTGGTGGTTGTCGGCGGTGTACTTACCTATTTTCAGACCATACTGATTGTCCGCCTTGGACTAAATGTAGTTACCCGCATAAAAGATGACTTGTTCAGCCACATGCTTACCCTGCCGGTATCGTATTTCGACACCCACCAGGTGGGAGAACTGATGGCCAGGGTAGAAAGCGACACCGAGCGGGTAAAGCAGCTGTTTTCGGAAACTGCCATCTTCCTGCTGGG
>JAHIWF010000252.1 GCA_018815555.1 Spirochaetota bacterium
CGCGGAACAGCAAACCGGCGGCCACCGATACCACCGTGGTCAAATTGGCAAATACTGCTGCTTCGGCGGATTTAAGCTTGGACAGGTTATAATTGACAAAAAAGAAGGCGACAATGCTGGACAAAAGCCCCAGATACAAAATCGAAGTGACCACCGGAACGGTAATGCGTCCGGCCAATGGTACCGCTCCCGGGCTCAGCCGCTCAATGCCGAACAGCAGGCCAAAAACCACTGCACCGAACCACATCATAAAAAAAGTAGTCTCGGCCGGTTTAAAGTTTCTCGAAGCCCGGCGCGAGCTGATATTGAACAAGGCGGCCAGCAACATGGAAAGCACGATCAGCAGCACACCGGGTAGGCTGCCGCCAACCTTGCCGAAAGAACGGAAACCGACCACTACCACCACGCCAGAGAAGGAAAGAATGGTAGTCAGAATCTGCACTGGCCGCACCCGCTCGTGCAGAAAAAGGGCGGCCATAAAAGTGACCATTACCGGAATCGCCGACAGAATGATGCCGGCGGTTGAGGATTCAACCAACTTAAGGCCGGCCGATTCGGCCAGAAAATACAGCACCGGCTGCAGGATGGCCGTTAAGGCCAGCGGCAGCAGGCGCTTGTTGCGGTAGTCAACTTTTACCACCCCAATCAGTACCAGCAGCGTCATAACCAGCGCTGCAGTCAGGAAACGGAAAAACAGCAGCTCAAAAAAACTGAGGGTATCCAAAGCATTTTTGGAAAACAAAAAGGAGAAGCCGAAAATCGTACTTGCGCCGACACCGGCCAGATAGTTGCGGG
This sequence comes from Spirochaetota bacterium, assembly GCA_018815555.1. Lineage (GTDB taxonomy): Bacteria > Spirochaetota > Spirochaetia > Treponematales > UBA12059 > UBA12059. The sequence continues at coordinate 796 of JAHIWF010000252.1, forward strand.
TACTTGCCATAAGCCGATACTACAACGGCCGCTCCGGCTTGAGCAAGCCATCGCAAACACTGGAAACAGGACGCTGCAGCCAAAGCAAAGTGACCAGGCGGCCTCCGGCTCTCAGCCAGCCTACTCCAGTTCCTCGAAATAGCGCTGCAGATCAGCGGACGTCCAACCCAGCCGCCGCAAAGCGTAACGCAGGCCGTCTTTGTCCGGATGCTTCCGGTCCAGCAGCCTGGCCGCCGTTGCCAGCACTTCCCTGCGCGTTGCCCCGGACAAAAACTGCTGCAGGGCAGAGCGTACAGCGGGCGATCCAACTCCGCGCTGCGCCAGAGCCGCCGACAGGCTGGACGGCCCTTCGGCATGCCGGCGCACCCGCTGGGTAATCCAGAAACGGGCATAGCGCCGGTCGTCCAGCAAGCCGGCCGCCTCCAGCCAGTCCAGCGCCAAGGCTATACCATTGGCCGGAAATTTTTTGGCCGCCAGCTTGGCATTCAGCCCGGCGCGGTGCTGCTCGGCTCTGGCCAAAAGCCGCAGCGCCTGCTGTTCAGCGTTATACACCTGGGCAGCCTGTTCAAGGAGCTCTTCGGGCAGCTGCCGGCCGAGCAGCAGCGCTGCCGGACTGGCGGCAGCCGATGACACAGCATCGTCCATAACAGGATCCGGCAAGCTGATGGCCGCGGCTCCGGCACAATGCCACAGATAACTGAGCCGGGTACGAAAAAGGGAGCCCCCGTCGGTACCGAAGGATACGGTACCATGGGCTCCCTCTTTGATAGAAACAATGCACACCATAAACGGCGGCAGTATCTTTTAGCGCTTCGAGAACTGGAAGCGGCGGCGGGCTCCGCGCTGGCCGTACTTCTTGCGTTCCACCATGCGGGAATCGCGGGTAAGCATGCCGTTGGCGCGCAGTGAAACGTGCGAATCCGGTTCTACCTGGGCCAGAGCCCGGGCAATACCATGAACGCAGGCGCCGGCCTGGCCATGAGGACCACCACCCATAACGTTGATCACGATATCGTACTTGTTGTCGCTGGCAGTAATAACCAGCGGCTTGCGTACACTCTGAACAACTTCGGCGATGGTAAAATATTTATCCAGCTCGATACCGTTAACGGTTATCTTGCCTTTTCCTTCACGAAGATATACACGGGCAACAGCGGTCTTGCGACGGCCGGTACCGATTCCAAGGTTTCTGATCATCGACTACCTCTCTCTTACAGCTCTATGGCCACGGGCTGCTGAGCCGCATGGGGATGATTCGGACCGGCGTACACCTTAACATTGGTGAACAGCTGACGGCCGAGTGGACCTTTAGGCAACATACCGCGAATGGCAAGTTCCAGAGGCTGAACGGGCTTGCGCTCGATCATCTTGGCGAAGGTTACTTCCTTCAGACCGCCCACATAGCCGGTATGATGGTAGTACACCTTGTTCTCGCGCTTGCGGCCGGAAATGTCGACCTTGTCAGCATTGATGATGATGACATAATCGCCGATCTCCTGATGGGGAGTATAATATGGTTTGTGCTTGCCGCGCAGGAGATGAGCCACCTTAACGGCGATACGGCCAAGGCGCTTGCCCTGGGCGTCAATAATAAACCAGGAGCGCTCGGCTTCCGCAGGTTTAACAAATAAAGTCTTCATGAATCTGTACCTTCACCTTCAAAGAATCGTACGGCACGCAGGCCGTTCAACGGATCCGTTTCAGTAATGCGGGATGAGCATCTTCCCAGGCTTGCCGAACGGATACGGAATGGGTTCTGAAGGATAATCGCCAGCACATATACGGGGCTGCTATGTGACTTACCAGCGAATGCACCACCAGTTCGAGCGGTATAATCCCACATTTGCGGGCAGCATGTCAAGTATTCCGCTTTTTATGCAATTTGACTATAGTTTGACCAGCAAAGCCGGCCGGAAAGCTTGTCGGCCGGTCCATGCTGGCTGTGGGCAACTCAGTCCTTTTTAGTTTCGGCCTTAGCTTCTTCAGCTTCCTCTTTTTTAGCTTCCATGCGGTCTTTGATGTCGGCAATACCGATAAATACGGCAATCAGGCCGATAAAGGCCGCCAGAACCGGAGCCGAGCCTTTCAGGAAAGCAATAACTTCAGGCCCCCAGGCCAAGGGCAGGCCGGGAATAACAGCAAATACGGCAAAGGCGATGAACAAAAGACCTACTATCAATGCGATCATGAATGAATCCTCCATTAAGAATATCGATGCAGCTACTAGCATTACCACAAAAAGCGGTTTCGTCAATAGCCGACCTGCCGGCCGGAAGACCGACAGTACAGTTCCAGCCTTGATACTGCGGCTTCGGCTGCCTATACTGGCAGACGACTGCCACTGCCAAGGGCAGCAAACCGGATACAGCAACAGGGAGTATTTAATGATACCGAACAGCTCCATGGTTTACTATAAAGGACG
>JAHIWF010000253.1 GCA_018815555.1 Spirochaetota bacterium
CAGCGCCGGGCTGTGCTCTACGACAAAGACGGTGACTCGCACTACGATACTATCAGCGCTTTTATTAAGAGCATTCGCGGATCGGATGCGGACGCCAGCCTGTACTGGCTGGCCAGGATGGTGCATGCCGGCGAGGATCCGCATTTTATCTTCCGTCGCCTGCTAGTAAGCGCTGCCGAAGACATCGGACTGGCCGATCCACAGGCCGTAAGCATTGTGCAATCTTGCGCCGCAGCTTTCGACCGCATCGGTCTGCCGGAAGGGCAGTTTCATCTGGCTGAGGCCTGCCTGTATCTGGCCACAGCACCTAAATCCAACTCGGTTATGGCTTATTTTGAGGCGCTGGCGGCCGTAGAACAGGAAGAAGCCACCGTACCGGATCACCTGAAAGACCCCAGCCGGGATGCGCAGGGGCTTGGACACGGCGCTGGTTATGCCTACCCGCACGCCTTTCGCGGCCACTGGGTAAACCAGCAATATCTGCCGGACAGCCTGAAAGGTCTGGTGTTTTTCCGGCCCGGCACCCTCGGCTATGAGGCGAGGGTGCGCGACGCGACGCTCAGGCGGCGTGACGCCCAGCTGGCAGCTATGCTGGCGGCTGAGGGGGGCGAAAGCATCCCGGGTCTGGCCAATATCGGCGGTACAGCCGGCAAAACCGCTGCAACCACCGGAAATAAAAACGACAGCTGGAAGCAGCGCAACAGCCTGGCCGATGAAACCAGGCAGCTTAATGAGGCGATTTTACAGGTTGCCGCCCTGCAGAGACACGATAATGTACTGATAGTAAATGAAAGTGCCGGCCGCTTGGCCAGAACCGTGCACGAAAGCTGCCCGGACGGCAGTCTGGGCGTCTTGTGCTCCAGCAGCGCTGCCCTGGAGCGCTTTGTCTGGCAGTTTTCCGATACCGAGGAAATACTGCGGCCACTGGCTATCGATGCCAGCGCAACAGAACTGGCCAGCCAGGCGGCTCTGGCAGCTTCGAGCCTTGGTCACCATAATCTGGACTGTCTCTTAGGTATCGACTTTCTGCAAGCATTGAATAAGCAAAGCGGCCCGGACGGAATGGCTCCCATTCTGGCTGCCTGGCTGGGCAGCTTTCCCAAGGCCCGTCTGGTTTGCCTGGAACGCATTATTCCGGCCGAAGGCATACTGAGCAGTTTCAGCAGCGGACTTTTACCGGCAGAGCTGCAGGAACGTTTCCGCCACTTCGATGCGGAATACTACCAAAGGGAACAACTTAAAACCATACAAAACTTTACCCGGCTGCCGGATGAACCAGCCAAGCTGCGGGTGCAGCATACTGTTATCAATTGTACGATCACACGCCGGATACAGGAAGCAGAGCTGCGTAGCTGGCTGGAAGCGGATTCCAGCTGGTCGGAAACTCTGCGCAGCTCCTTCGACGGCAGTGACTTGGCCAAAATCAGTGAGGCACTGCTTTCGGCTTGTAAGGCCGGCGAGCTGCAGTGGCCGCGCAGCTGGCTGCTGCTTGTAGCTGCTCCGGCTATCAGCAAAGCGGAATAGCAGCATGGGATTGCGTCTGTTGTACGGCCTAAAAACCCGCGATGCCGCTTATCTGAACATTTTCTATCCTTCACGACGACTCAAGGAAGCAGCGCAGACTTTAGGCCTGACCTATGCGCAGCGGCTTTTTCCGCTGGAGCCAGACTTTTCAGCAGACAAGTGGCTGCACGATCAGGTAGCGGTGAGCGAGCTGCAGGACTGGGCCGCTGGTCAAGTAGTCCTGTTGCGCGGTGATCTGCCACAGGCGGTTTACCGGATTGTCGCTGCCAGCGCAGCGCGCATTGTTAACCCCTGGGAAAGTGTTGCGCTGTCCGGAGACAAGCTGGCCGCGGCCGCTTTTTTCGGCAGGCTGGGCACAGTGCATCCGCACACCAGCTTACTGACTGAAAGCGCTGCCACCACAGAAATTAGCGGCGACAGCAACACAGAGCTACGCGCAGACCGGCAGTTTACTTACCCTTTTGTCTTGAAACCGCGCTACGGTAAAAAGGGCTGGCAGGTCAGCTTGATTAACAACGCACAGGAACTGGCCGCCTACCCAGCCGACGCCGATACCCTGATTCAGGATTTTGTCGGCGGCCGGCCGGGAAGCGACCTCCGTTTCTTTTACGCCGCTTTTTCAGATGCCGGGCACAATCCGGCTGCGGCCAGTCCCGGGTCAATCTGTGTCTTGCGCTCGGCTGAGGGTTTTCTTTCCAATGCAGCGCAGGGTGGACACATGACAACTTATCAGCCAGGCCCGGAGCTGCAGGCAGAGGCCGACCGTATTTTTCTGGCTTCCGGCCTGATTTACGGCACCGTAGATTTTCTGTTTGCCGACGCCCAGGGCCGGCAATTTACAGTATGCGAACTGAACAGCTGCCCCGGCTTTGAAGAACTGGAATGCGCTTGCCGGGTAGATGCTGCCCAGGCTATACTGCGCAGCGCGCTCGGCATCGATACTTGATGGCCGGGCTGGACACTTGAACAGGATGGTAGCCCGATGAACTTCGATTGCGCCGATGATGTATATGCCTTTCTGAACCGCTTTCTTAACTTTGAACGCAAGCTTGACCCCATCGAATATCGCCTGGACCGCATGCACAAACTTAAAGCCGACTTTGGCAAGCCGGATGAATGCTGTCCGCTCTTTCATGTTGCCGGCAGCAAGGGAAAAGGTTCTACGGCCACCATGCTGGCTTCCATTATCCAGCAGCGCGACGCTCCGGCCGGCCTGTTTACCTCGCCGCACCTGCTGCACTTTACCGAGCGCATTGCTATTGGCGGCCGGCCGGTGCAGGACGACGTTTTGCTGCCGGCGGCAAGAATTCTGGCCGATGGACTGCAGGGCATGAGCCCGGAAAGTTTTCCGGGTGGTGAAGCCCCTACCTATTTTGAGCTGCTGACTATCCTCGGCTTTTTATGCTTCCGTCTGGCCGGCTGCAAGAAAGCGGTTATCGAGGTGGGACTGGGCGGACGGCTGGACTCCACCAACATAATAAAGCCGATAGCCAGCCTGATTACTCCCATAGAACTGGAGCACACCGAAATTCTGGGGGCTACAATTCCGCTCATCGCAGCCGAAAAAGCCGGCATCATAAAAGCCGGTGTTCCGGCCTTTACCAGCGCCCAGCGTCCCGAGGCTCTTGAAGTGATGCGCCGGAAAGCCGACGCAGAGCAGTCTGCACTCTATATTCTGGACGAGGAAATGAAGCTGTCGGATATAAGCATGAGCCGTACCGGCAGTACTGCCACCCTGGAATGTAAAGATCGTTCACTACTGGGTGACCCGTTGCGCCTGCAGCTGCCGGTAATCGGCCAGGTGCAGCTGCGCAACGCGGCGCTGGCAGCCTTGGCCGCGGCTCATGCCGGCTACAGCCGGACGGAAATCCTTGCCGGACTGGCGGCCAGCCGCCTGCGCGCCCGTTTCGAGATAATCCCGGGCAATCCTATTATTATTCTGGATGGGGCACATACGGTGGACTCAGTTGCAGCCTGCCGGCGTGATTTTGTGGAGCTGTTTCCGGAAGGCGGGGTACTGCTGTTCGGCTGTGCAAAAGACAAAAAGGTCCAGGAATTAGCCAAACAGTTTGGGCCGGAAATTAAGGATGTGGTGCTTACCCGGCCGGGTACTTTCAAGGAGAGC
>JAHIWF010000254.1 GCA_018815555.1 Spirochaetota bacterium
ATGCAGGGCCGTCAGGATCCGCTGGGCGACAGCATCCCGCTGGGGCTGGCCGCCTACTACCCGGACTCGAAGCTGGTATTCATCGAAAAAGCCGGCCATTATTCCTGGATCGAACAGGCTGAAGCAGTACGCGCAGCAGTCTGCGATTTCATGTCCAAGCTGGAAAACTGACAGACAGCATAGGCTCCAGCAATAAGCGCAGACCGCTTGCTGTCGCGCATGCCGGCTACGGCATCCGCGACAACAGCACCAGGCCTTGTTAAAGCGTCGGGATTATGGCTGCAGCTGCCGCCACAAACTTTCCGGCAGCAGGTACAAGGGTCCGCTGCCCAACGCCTGCAAGGTTTCGGCCAGCAGCAGGCCCTGCTGCAGTGCCTGCCCGGCCTGCCCAGCGGCAGCCGGCGTCCGAACCGACAGCAGCAGCGGCAGCCAATTGGCCATCGGGTTGCCGCCGGGTATTTCGTCAACAAAAACCACCCGTCCGCCCAGGGTCTCAGCCATAGCGGCCTTTACCTCGCCTAAGCCGCCAAGCTCGTCAATCAGACCATGCTCGAGGGCTTCACTGCCCAGCCACACCTGACCGCGGCCAAGTTCGTCAACCCGTGCCGGATCCATAGAACGGCCCTTGGCCACCACGGCCACAAAGCGCTGATACACATGTTTGATCCATTCAGTCTGCAAATCCAGATCCGCCTGGCGCGGCGCACGCAGAGGATTGCCAAAGCCGCTGCTCTGGCTAAGCTCCACCGTATCAACCCCAAGTTTAAGTTTCTCAAGTAGTCCGCTGGCATCGAGAGCCATACTGACGACACCAATAGAACCGGTAAGGGTACCCGGATCGGCATAGATCCGGTCGGCCATGGCCGAAACATAGTAGCCACCGGAAGCGGCGTAATCGCCCATCGACACGTACACCGGTCGGCCGGACTGCACCAGAAGCTCCACCTCGCGGGCGATGCGGTCGCTGGTAAGCACCGCGCCGCCACCGGAATCCACCCGCAGGATAACGCCTTTTACCAACGCATCATCGCGCAGGGCCTGCAGGCTTTCAACCGCCGACTGGCCGATAGACACGCCGGCTACACCTTCGTCATCCAGAATATTGCCGTACAGATGCACCACTGCCACCTTGCGGCTGAAAGGCAGGTCACCCCAGGCCAGATCACGCTTCTGGCTATAGTCAGAGAGGGTTACGAAGCGGGCCTTCGGCTGCAGGGTTTCCAGATGTTCGTCGAACTGCTCGCGGTACATCAGGGCATCGACCAGACCGGCGGCAACAGCAGTTTCCGGATTAAGGTACGGGCCGGCGGCAATCAAGTCGGCCGCCGGCTTGGCAAGCCGGCCGGAACGGCCTTCAGCCAAAGCGGCATGCTGCTGAGCTGCCCGGGCTTCGGTAAGGCGCAGGAACATCGCGCGCTCGGCGTCGGTCATGCCGTATTCTGTGTACGGGTTGCCGGCAGTCTTGGTATCGTGCGAACGCAGCGACACAAAACGCAGCCCCAGGGATTCAAGCAGTCCGCGGAAATAAATATTAACATAACTTAACTCTACCAGAGGCAGCAGGCTGTTTGGATCCATGGCCAGAAAATCAGCCTGGGCAGCCAAATGGATATAGGCCGAGGATGACAGGGTAGAAGCATACACATATAAAGCCTTGCCGCCGGAGCGGAAGCGCTGCAGGGCGGCCGCCAGCTCCTGTGAACGGGCATCAGAACCGGGAGAAACCGGGTCGAGCAGCAGGAGGGCTTTAATTGACCGGTCAGCTGCTGCCCGGTCGATGGTGCTGATCAGGCTGCCAAAATCAGTACCTCCGTCCAGGCCGGGCAATAAAGAATAAGCGCCTCCCGGCACTGCACTAATTGGCTCCTTGCCGTCGACTACCAGAATAGTGCGGCTGCCGGGCAGCAGGCCAACACCAGCCATATTGGCTGAATCCAGACTGAAACTGGAAGCAACGCTGAGGGCACCTGGCTGGGTAATATCGGCTAAAACCGCGTCATGCCTGGCCGGACCGGTACCCAGCGTCAGGCCCAGTCCGAAAGTTTGCGGAACAAAATCGTACCACAACCGCAAAACCAGGTTGTCGGCTAAGCCCAGCCGCAGTGCGACGTTCTCGAAAACAAAGGCCTGGGTACGCCAACTGGCATCGGCACTGACAGTCAGGTTCGGCCCCCACTGACGGCTGAAGGCTGCCAGCGGACGGACTGCCAGACCGGCACCGAAAGAGCGCCCGGCTGACAAGAAATTGTCGGCCGTCAGTCCGAAGGACCACAGGGCATCCGGCCGCCAGAGCAAGCCTGCATCCATCTGCTCGGGCTGCTCTTCAGTATCGCCGAACGTCGAGCGATAGCCGAACGCAAAATACCGACCGGCGGGAAATGCCGAGATCAGGCTATGCGTAACCAAATCGGCCTCATCAAGTTGATACTGATACGTAAAAAAGGGAGTGGATAATACGGCATCAAGCGTGCCGACAGCCGGCATATCGACTGTCGGCCCGGAGAAATCCAGACTGGCTCGGAAACCACTCGACAGCCAGGCAGTGTTAAAGCCCCAGGCTGCCGGATTGCTCTGGCCATCCCAAATGGATCGGGGATCGGCCCGGTTTACGCCGGCAACTTGCGCCGACAGAGCAGCCGCCATCAGGCATAACAAAACTGATACAAAAATTATACGTTTAAACATGAGCTATTTCCTCCCGCCCGCTGTTCAGGCAGGCATGCCCCAGAGCATAGCATAAGGGAAGGAGGCAATCCAAGAGCGAAGGCCGTCGCTGAGCGCGTCAGGACAGCAGTGGATACTCCATATATCTGGCGGTTTTTTCGGCGGTGTCCCGACCCTGCAGTTTTTCCAGCAGGTACAGCGACAGGTCGATACCGGCAGCCAC
>JAHIWF010000255.1 GCA_018815555.1 Spirochaetota bacterium
CTGGCTTCGCTGCCGCTAACGGCGGATACCAATGAAAACATCGGCCTGCAACAGATAAAAACCGAGTTTTTTACCATTATATATCCGCCGGCCGCGCGCGAATCCGCGGAGCGGCTGTCCGGATTCGCCGACGAACTGTACCGCCAGGTAGCCCAAGTCCTGGAAGTACCCACGCGGCTGCATATTCCGGTGTACTTCAATGCCGAAACCGAGGTGCTTAATGGCTCTTATTCGCCTATTACCTCGCCGCGCATACAGCTGTATCAGGCTCATATCAGCCCCGGCCAGGGTTTCGCATTGTTTGACGACCCATTAAAGTCACTGTTTCTGCACGAGCTAGTACACGCCGTTTCGCTGAACATCAGCCCGGACTGGTGGCGCGTCCTTTCCGGCATCTTCTATCAGGGTGGCTTCGGTGTCAGCGTAACCGCCCCCAACAACCTGGTGGAAGGCGTAACGGTCTCCTTCGAGAGCATAAACGGTGCCGGCCGGGCCAACGACACACCCTACGCAGCAGTTATCCAGCAGGACATTATCGAAGGACGGTTCCGTAGTTTCCACGAATCGTCGGGCATGCAATCCGGCGCGCCGGGCGGCTTATGGTACATCTACGGCGGCTGGTTTTCGCGCTATCTGCTGGAACGCTACGGCCTGGAAAGCTACGCCGCGCTCTGGCATGAAATCGGCAAGTTTAATCATCCGGGCCCCTTTTTGTTCAGCAAGGGTGCTGTATACAAGGTTACCGGACATACCATGGACCAGGTGTGGGAGGGGTTCCGCTCCTGGATGAGCATACGCAAACCAGTAAGTACTGACCTGTATCCCATAGACGGACAGGACAACTACTACGACGCACTGGAAGCCGATGCTCAGTTTTTGTATGTAGCCGATTCGCTAGGCATTAGGCAAATTGACCAGGCAAACGGCAGCAGCCAGCGCCTCCTGTCCGGCGATTATGGCCTTAACCGAATTTCGGTTTCCGCCGACGGCAACCAGCTGCTGCTAAGCGGTACCGCTTTGGCCAATGCTGCCGGAGACCTGGCTCTGCGCTTGTGGATACTGGATATTGCAAGCGGTCGCCTGCGTGTACTGAAAACACCGGACCGCATCAGCGAAGCAGCCTGGGGACCAGGTGATTCAATTATCGCTATACAGGGTCGCGGTTACACCGCCGACCTGGTCAGGCTGGAACCTGCCACCGACGATCCTTACGACTATCGCGCGTTGCAGGTTCTGTTTTCTGGCGATAACGGCATTCTGCCAGCCCTGCCCCAATTATGGCAAAACGTTGATATTCTGTTTATTCTGGGTGTTCATGGCCAGAACCGCTTGGCTCTACTACCACACGGCCTTCCCGGCGATCCCAAAATACTGGAAACGGAAGCAAGTGTTCAAGGCATCCGCCACCTGTGGGCCAATAATAAAGAAGCCTTGTTTATTTATGATAACGACCTGAGCCTGTTCAAGCTTGGCCGCCTGCGCCTGACCGAAACAGATGGCGAACTACTGCTTACCCTGCAGCAGACGCCGCTCTCCGGCGGCGTGCAGTATCCGGTGCTGGCCGGCGCTAGAATCTACTACATCGCCAAATTAAGCGGCGGACAGCGGCTTATGGCTTATCCGGAAGGCAGTGCCGCTGTCGCCGATAAAACAACAGACTCCTGGCTGGCCCGAGCCGAAGCCGCCCGCAGCGCCGGCCTTAGCACACCGGCGTTATACGCTACCAGTCTTCAGCAAAACAGCACTGTGGCGAAGTGGTCGGCGGAAGTTTTTTCAGCGACCTCGGCCAGCGCAACTCATCTGGCTAACTCTACCGCAGCACCCTACTTTGCCACCACGGCCGCAAATATAGACAGCGTCCGGCGCAGCAAGTACCATCCCCTGTTGTGGGCACTTACTCCATCCATCCGCTATCCTCTTTTGGACATTAACACCGCTGCTGAGGATATTGCCGGGTTGGTGCGTGGTGCCGGCTTGGGCATGCTTTCAGTTGATCCTTCCGGATGGCTTACTCTAAACCTGCAGGCCGGCTGGAATTGGCGGGATGGGATGGCACCGGCAAAACTGCAGCTGGATACCAATAACCGCTGGGGAACCCTGTCTTTTTTAGTCTCTGATTCCATCAGGTATTTTATGGACTCGACCGGCACCTGGGCACAACGCACTCTACAGGGCGGCATTTCCGCAGCCAGTCAGTTTGCACCAGGCCCGTTAAACAGCCTGTTCGGTATATCCGCACGAATCGACGCTTTAGCTGCCAGCTTCCGGCAGCTGGACGATAGCATGACCCCACCCAGTCTTTACAACGAAGCGCTGAGCCAAATGGTGGCTGGTTCAGTCGTTTCAGCATCCTGGCAGAAAGTAAGCGCGACTCCGCAAATCGGCAGCCGCCGCGGTTTTGCCGTACAGGCCAATTGGCAGGCTGTCATGGATCCGCTGCTGCCGGCACTGCCCGAAGCTGTGGCAGATCTGGGCCTGCGCATCTTCTTTCCCGGACTGGGGGCGGCCGGTGGACCCGGGCTGGCACCGCAGTTGGAACTGGTAGGTGCTATAGCCACCCATCCGGAAGTTCGTATCAGCCCCAGCGGCTACAGCAGCACCAGCGGTATCATCAGAAATGCCACGGCAGTTTTTATGCCATACAGCGGCTATGCAGGTGTTAGCGATCTAGCCTCGTTCTGGTATGCCGGCTTTGACGCGTCGCTTGGGCCATCCTTCCGTGTTAATGCTATTTTGCCGGGTGCTGTCTACGTAAGCGAAGCTACAGTACGTGCCGGCTACCGTGGAGCCTGGGTTGGCGGCATCGAAGGACGCTGGCTGGATACCGCCTATGTACGACTGTATTTCGAGTTGCTGGCTGGTGACCGGCTTACCAGCTCACTGCCAGTCCAGCTGGGTATCGAAACCGGCTGGCACCTGCAGTATGAATATCCCTTGTATGTGGGGCCATATATCAGCATCGGGTTATAAATAGATTCCGCCGCCAGCTTAGTTACCGAGCTGGTGCACCAAACGGCAGAACACAATCCGGGGGTGGCGGAAAAACGCCGCACCCCGGGCGGCTTTTGCAGCCAGGGGGTGCGCCCCCTCCTTATATACTTTTTATCGTTTCCGTATTGACATTAGGTATTTTTTTATCTAATATGCAGGCAGAACTTCCGCTGCATGGCGGGAGGAACACTGAGAGACGGATTTATCCAGCTCGAGGTGCCCGGCAGGTTCCGGGATCTACCCCAGACTTATCCAAAGGAAGCATCTAATGGAAAAGAGACTCGGCATTGTTGCCATAGTCGTGGAAGATTCACGGTCCGTATCACAGGTCAATGCGTTATTATCTGATTACGCACAGCTGATCGACGCCCGGATGGGACTTCCCATGCGCGGCAAGGGCATTTCACTGATTTCCCTCGTAGTTGAGGGGTCGACCGACACCATCGGAGCGCTCTGCGGCAAGCTGGGCAAACTGAGCGGCGTAAAGGTCAAATCCGTCCTTACCAATTTCCGGGAGGACGATGATGATTCAGCAAGCAGGCAAAGCGAGTTTTATTGACGCGGCGGCAATCCGCGGGCGTCTGGCGCACGGTGCGGCCGGGGTAAAGCGGGTACGGGAAATTCTGCAGAAAGCCCGGCTTTTACAGGGTTTGAACCGTGAGGAACTGGCCGATCTGGCCTTACTGGACGACCCGGCGCTGGAGGCGGAACTGTTTGCCGCGGCCGGCTGGGTTAAGGAACAGATTTACGGCCGGCGCATGGTAATCTTTGCTCCATTATATATTGGTAACAAATGTAGCAACAACTGCCTCTACTGCGCCTTCCGTTCGGCCAACACCGACCTGGTGCGCCGTTCGCTGTCCTTTGAAGAAATCGAAAACGAGACCCGGGCCCTGCTGCGCGAAGGCCACAAGCGCGTACTGATGCTGTCGGGCGAGGACGCCACCGAAAGTCTGGACCGTTTTATCGAAGCCATCCGCCGCGTGTATGCGGTGCGCGA
>JAHIWF010000027.1 GCA_018815555.1 Spirochaetota bacterium
GAAAGCCTCGAGGAAGCACTGGCGGCCTGGCAGCGCTATCCCGATGCGCGCTATCTGGCTGGGGGCACAGAAATACATACTCTGGCCCGGCGTTCGGCTGCCTACCGCGTGGGAGCGTTGATCGACCTCAAGCGGATAGCCTCCTTGGCAGTGGTGGAAGCCGACGGCGGCTGGCTTAAACTGGGGGCTACTGCCAGCCTTAGTGTGCTGGCCGACCAGGCTGACTGGCCTTTATTGTCTGCTGTGCTACGAGGCATAGCAGATCGCACGGTGCGCAACCGGCTAAGCCTCGGGGGCAATGTGGCCGGCCAGTTGCCCTACCGCGAAGCGCTGCTGCCCCTGCTGGTGGCCGGTGCGGAGCTGCTGAGCGTGCTGCCATCCGAAAACGGGTCGGGATTGCGGCAGCGGCGGCGGGGACTAGATGACTGTTTTGACAAGCGCCTGCAGCTGGAAGCCGGGGAACTGGTATGCGGCTTTGCGCTGCCAGAGGAGGCTGTTCTGCCGGCAGCGGCGGCTGTACAGGCTGCCATGCGGGCTGCGCCGGGTTGCAAGGTAGGGACTGGAACCGATGCAGAACCCGGGGCTGACACTCCAGTAACTTCGGCTTCTGGCCGCTGGTACACAGGGCGGCGCACCAGAACCGGGCCAGTTGATTATCCTTTGATAAGCCTTTGTGCGCAACGACAGGCCGGCGGCTGCCGTCTGGCTACCAGCGGGCTGTACCCCTACCCCTGGCATTCGGCAGCCAGCGACCAAGCATTCAGCCAGGCGGTGGAGGCACTTGCCTCTGTGGCAGGGGCTAGCCGGGGAACAGGCGACCTGGACGTCAAACCGCCGGCCCGCCTGCACTCGCTGGCGGAGGAAGTGGCCCGCACGGTAGCGGCGACCATGCCGCCGCCGCGCAGCGATTCCCGGGCATCGGGCGAGTACCGGCAGGCGCTGCTACAGCAGCTGCTGGCCGAGGCACTGGAGGCATTGTCATGATCATATACGAGCAGCCGGAAACTATCGTGTTACACATAAATAACGAAGCAAGGTCAGTAACCGTGCGGCCGGCACAGAGCCTGTTGCGGCTGCTGCGCGAACAGCTGGGTCTTACCGGCACGCGCTGCGGCTGCGAGAACGGCGACTGCGGCGCCTGCACGGTGCTACTGGACGGAATGCCGGTAAAGTCCTGCATGGTGCTGGCCGTCGAGTGCGAGGGGCATGAGATCCGCACCATCGAAGGCCTGCGCAGCCATCCGGTGCAGAAAGCCTTTGCTGCCGAACAGGGCTTTCAGTGCGGTTTCTGCACCTCGGGCATGATTTTAAACGCGGTGGCCCTACTGGAACGGCATCCGGAACCCGACGAACAGGCTGACCGCGAATGGATGCAGAGCAACCTCTGCCGCTGTACCGGCTATGAGGGCATCCGCAAGGCGCTGGCCGCGGCCCGGAGGGAATTATGTGGAAGGGAATTACCGGAGCGGGGGTAACAGAGGGGATACTGCCAGACCTGGACGTACTGATACGAGCAACCATCCGGCACGATCAGACAAATAGTCGCCAGGCTGAAACATTAACTCATGCAACAACTGCATCAATACTATTCGACACCAACGGTGTCAAGCATGTCAGTCCTAACCAGTTCCCATTCCTGATCCAAAGCCTGCAGCAGCTCTGGCCAGCCAGGCTGGCCAGTGGAATCTGACGCCTGAGCTTCCAGCTGTCCAGCCAGCGAGGCTATCGAGCTGCAGCCAAGATTAAGGGCGGCTCCCCGGATCTGATGTGCAAGCCGGCCAACGCCATCCAGATCGGCCAAATCAAGCAGTCTATGCAGCTCCGCCAGATTACGGGGAAAGGATTCAAGTGCATGGGAAAGCAGCTCGCGGTACAAAGCGGCATCATTGTTGCAACGCAGTCTAAGCTCGTCAGCCGAGAATCCGGCTGGCGTTCTGTCTGGTGTTTGGTCTGGCGCTCTGTCAGGTATTCTGTCAGGCACTTTATCAGGCCGCATGGTAGTAATCGTAGCTTCCAATACCGTGCGGATTTTATCAATTTCAACCGGCTTGGTAAGAAAGGCATCCATTCCGGCCAAGCGGCAGTTCTCCTCTTCCGCCCTGGAAGCTCCAGCGGTAAGTGCTGCTATAAAAACATGTCCACCGTCTGCTTGTTCCATTGCCCTGATTTTACGGGTAGCTTCCAGGCCATCCATCTCCGGCATTTGAATATCCATAAAAATCAGATCGGGGTGCAAGGTCCTGTATGACTCCAGTGCTTCATAGCCGTTTACAGCCTCGTGCAGCTTCGCTCCGGGCGCTAAAAATTTAAGCAAGGACTTGAACATAGTCATGTTCATCGCAACATCTTCCACGATCAGTACAGACGCTTCGCTCTGCGGCAATACTTTATTTACCGACTTCCCTGAAGCAGCTGGCTGCACCACAACGGGCTTTTTAAGGCTGTCATCGGGAAAACCGATTTTCGCTTGCACAGAGGGTGCAGCCATTTGGGCATCCTCCGAGGCACGCTGCGGAGAAGGGCACAGCGCACGATGCAGCTTATCCAACAGCTCGCGGCTCTTGACCGGTTTTTGAATATGAAAGTGTACTCCCAGGCTGCGACAGACATCGAGGATAGCCTCTTCGCCGGTACAGGGATGCATAAGAATTAGTGGTGGATGAACCTCAGCCGGTTTAAGTACATCCCGGAGCAGCTTAATCGTAGCGAATCCATCGATATGGGGCATGGGGTGGTCGCACACGATAACATCAAAAGGACCAGCAGTTTCCAGAATCTCCGCAGCCCGGTAGCCGTTCTCACAGCTGGTACAGTTGAGATTCCAGGAAAAAAGCTGCTGTTCCAGCACCCGACGGGCACTAGCATTGTCTTCTATTAACAGGCAGCGAGCGGCCGGGAGGCTATCCAATAGTGGTTCGGTTTGTCCGGACTCGGTCCGGCAATCAAGATCGAACCAGAACCGGGTTCCTTCTCCGGGGCGGCTGTCGAGCTGGATCTTGCTCTCCATTTTTTTTGCTATAAGATCGGAGATTATCAAACCCAGACCGGTTCCGCCGAATTTTCGGGTTATGGAGCTATCGGCTTGAGAAAAGGCCTTAAACAGTTTGGCCTGTTGCTCAGGGTTGATGCCTATCCCGGTATCCCGCACCGAAAAAATAAGACGATCGCGACCGCCCTCGTTTCTGGCATTCTCAACCCTGAGTTCTATTTCTCCAGTCTGGGTAAACTTGACGGCATTGCCCAGAAGATTTGCCAGTATCTGTTTAAGCCGGTTTGGATCTACCCAAATATGATGCGGAACAGCATCGGCAACATTACGAATCAGTTCCAGCTGCTTTTTTTCGGCGGCATATTTCACCAGATCAAGGCTCTGATCGAGCAGCAGGTGCAGATCGGTCTTGATAAGTTCCAGATCGAGCATACCTGCTTCGATTTTTGAAAAATCCAGAACATCATTAATAATATTTAACAACGATTGGCCAGAATGACTGGCATGATCGAGATACTGCTGCTGCAATTCGGACAAGGCAGTTGTCTTTAGAAGCTCTATAAACCCAAGCATGCCATTAAGAGGAGTCCGTAGTTCGTGACTCATATTGGCAAGGAATTCAGACTTTGCCCGACTGGCAGATTCTGCCTTGCTAACCGCGACATCCAGTTCAGCATTTTTAAGTTCCAGCTTTTCTGCCGCTTTTTCCAGGTTCTCGCGGGCACGCTTTTGTTCGCTGATGTCCCGCACTGTAGAATGCAGGATAGTCTGTCCGGAAATTTCCATGCGGTTAAGCAACACCGAACAGGGTATTAATTTCCCGGCCAGGTTCGTGTGGATCCATTCAAAATAGCAGGATCCCTCCCGCAGGGCTGTTTCAATCATGGCTCTGGCAGCTTCAGTTGATAAGCGGCCGTCGTTCTGGTATTCCGGAGAAACATCCCAGGGACCGCACTGCTGAAACTGCTCCAGCGTATCAAAGCCGTACAAGCGCAGGGCGGCAGCATTACCTTCGGTAAAATGCCAGGAGGACGGCGCTATGGTTGCCATGGCATCGCGCGACTGGTCAAACAAGGTATGGTACCTAAGCTCGCTGGCCATAACAGCCAGTTTGGCATGCTCCAGGTCTTCCATCATGTCCAGGAGTCTGTTCTGGTTATGCTGCGCCTCTTTTAGACGAAGCTCGGCATTCTCTTTGTCTTTCTGCCTCAGTTCGACAATATCCTGACGGATTAGCTGCAGTGTTTCGGCTACTGATTGCAGCGGATTATCTTTTGACAGTCGCAAATCGTTGTCGTTCTCGGCTAACAAGAGGCGGCTGAAAACCACATGCAATTCGTCCAGATGTTGCTGTTTTATCGTGAATGCGGCACTGGCAGCATTATCGTCGCTGTCTTGCTCTTTATGCTCCAAGCCTTTTCGAAGTTCATTCCCGACCAAGGCAAAAGCCGATTCCAAAGAATCGGCCAGCAACAGTTTCTGTCCTAAAAAAGCAAAAAACAGCTTGCTGGCGGCGCGAAGCAAAGGTTTGTTGGTCACGACAATCCGCAGCTTCGTTTCGACCCCATATTTGGCATTCTGCTTTGCCGTCTCTCTCAGGTAGGTCTGCCTGGTCATTAAACTGATCGTATCCGAAAAGTCGGATAGATCGATGATGAAGCAGCCAAAATCCGGCCAGCCGTCCTGGCGCACGGTGGCAAGCATCCTATCCTGCGCCGCCAATACATTATTGATAACGGCCGGTGAACTCATGGTGCCGGATATTGATTGGAAAAGGCAGATGCCCGGAATAATTCCGGCATGATAGTAGACTCCAGCCAGGGAATTCAGGTAAGACCATTCCGGATGGAACTGGACATCCTCATACTTCAGCCCTGCAGTCCTTTGCTTGGCTTCAAGAATCTTCCTGGCGGCAGCCACTGCCTCGGAGTAGGTAGTGGTTACCGCTACCTCGGTCGAAGGTTTGTACAAACTCACCGCCAGCCTTATAAACTTGGCCAGCCAGGACGCTTCTTGTATAAAAACCAGACCGATTATTATGGATTGCTGGCTTTTAAAGTACTTGGCTTCCCGCCGCAGGATACTGATGGATTGCTGTCCAGTTTCCTGTCTTTTATCATAGATCTGGACATACGGTTTGACTATGCCGGTTCTGACACAAAAATCGTCGATTTTTTCCATGAGCCCGTCCATAGCCACCGCGTCATAGTTACCTTGATAACCCCGACACTTAATACAGACAATAGAATCGCCTATTTTGGACAGCGAGGCGTAATGGTCCGGTGCCATGAGAAAATATTCATATTCAGGTATCCTGGTAACCGGCCAGCCAGTATACGGACAATACTCTATATCGTCCGGTAAAGCCTGCGCCTGTTTGGTACCGTCAGCTGTCATGTGTGCCCTTTCCCGACATCAGCAACTATCGTTCCTGCCTGCCATTCTGTCAAACTAACAACACGGTAATAGAATACTCGGCAGCAGACGGCAGCTTATTTGGAAATCGGCCGGAACTCAGTCCGCCGGGTTATATTCGCGCAATACCTTTGGTGCGTCGTAGAAAATCGGCACGGCCGAGGCCCGCCTGATGGGGACCGCCTGATGGGGACAGTCCCCGGTAAAAACTGTTTTACATCCTCGGCTTAGCGGGAGCGTGGCTGAACAACACAGCGTAACGCAGAAATCCGGCGCACGTTCTGATATTTCAACTTGACATCAGATAAATACCATGCTTTCATAGTACCGAGGCGGCAGCTCTCGTTTGCCGCGATCCCGTTCTGTGGGAGCTCTCTGTGCAGCGCATACGCAAACATCCGGTGGCCGACCAGCGGCCAGCGGCAGCTGAGGTTCAATTTACTTTCGATGGTCAAGCCTGTACCGGCCTGGCCGGCGAGGCGGTCAGTACCGCCCTTTTTGCCAACGGCATCAAGCGCTTTTCCGAACACCGCAAGGACGGCGCGCCGCAGGGCATTTTTTGCGCCAACGGGCAATGCAGCCAGTGTTCGGTGCTGATCGACGGCCTGGTAAAAAAATCCTGCGTTACCCCGCTCTGCGCCGGCATGGATGTGCGTACCATACACGGTCTGGCCGCTTTGCCGGCAGACAACGTGACCTTAGAGGCCAAAGCGCCGGAATTGCTGCACTGTGACATTTTGGTAATTGGCGGCGGGCCTTCCGGGCTGGCGGCGGCGGTGGAGCTGGCCGAACAGGGTTTTACAGTGCTACTGGCCGACGATAAAGCCGAGCTGGGCGGCAAGCTGGTGCTGCAGACCCACAAGTTCTTTGGTTCGGAAGCCGACTGCTATGCAGGCACCCGCGGCTATGATATCGCCAAAAAACTCGAAGCCAGACTGCGCGCAATGCCCAACGCAAAAATAGTGACCAACTCCCCAATCTGCGGCCTGTACAAGGACCGCAAGGCCGGAATTTATATTGACTACGCGCGCTACGCGCTTATCGACTTCAAGGCGCTGGTAATAGCAGCCGGCGCGCGCGAGCGGTCGATTCTTTTTCCGGGCAACGATCTCCCCGGCGTGTACGGCGCGGGGGCCTTCCAGACTCTGGTAAACCGCGACCTGGTAAAAGCCGCCGAGCGGGTGTTCGTGATCGGATCCGGCAATGTGGGCCTGATCGGCTCCTACCACGCGCTGCAGGCCGGCATTCAGGTTGCCGGCATCTGCGAGATTCTGCCCAAGATAAACGGATACAAAGTTCACGCCGACAAGATCGTACGCATGGGCGTTCCGGTGTACCTGAACACTACGGTACTGTCGGTAGAAGGAAACGGCAAGGTGGAACGCGTTACCATCGCCGAGGTGGACAAGAACTGGCAGCCGTTATTAGATACGGCGCGTAGCTTCGCGGTGGACACGGTGCTGGTGGCCGCCGGCCTCTCCCCCTGCGACGAATTTTACAAACAGGCACAGCAGTTCGGCTTTACCGCCGTGCGGGCTGGCGACGCCGAGGAGATTGCCGAAGCTTCCAGCGCCATTTTCGGCGGCCGTATTTCGGCACTTTCGCTGGCCAAGATAATGGGCAAGAACGTCAGTATCGACCAGAGCTGGCTAGACAAGCGCGAGGTGCTCAAATCCCGGCCGGGTGCTGTGATTAAACGATTACCGGTGCAGGCTGGCGAAAGCTGGCAGCCGGTGTTCTTCTGCGACGAGGAGATTCCCTGCAACCCCTGCACTACAGTCTGCCCGACGCACAGCATAAAACTGAAGCCCAAACTAGGCAGCATCATGGATCTGCCCTATTTTGAGGGCAGCGACTGCCGCGGCTGTTCGGCCTGTGTGGCGGCCTGCCCCGGACTGGCGGTATCGCTGATGCGGCGCATCGACGAGCAGTGGTCGGAAGTGCAGCTGCCTTATGAATTCGAGGCTGAGGCTATGGAAAACGGCTGCAGCGTGCCGCTTTTGGATCAATATGGCAAGTTCGTGGAAGACGGGCAGCTGGCCAAGAAATTCTACAACAAAAAATACCGCACCTGGATACTCACCTGCCGCTTGAGCAGTGACAACGCGGCTAAGGTAATCGGTGTACGCGTGCAGCCGGCTGAGGCCACCCTGCCGCTTCCCGAAACCAGTTTCAGCTACCTGCCGGACGATGCCATCGTCTGCCGCTGCGAACGGATCAGTGTGGGCGAAATCGTGCAGTTCATCAAGGATAACGAGGTGCGCGACATCAACCAGCTAAAAACTATCAGGGTGGGCATGGGCGCCTGCGGTTCCAAAACCTGCTCGGTGCTGCTGCCCCAGGTATTCCGCAAGGCTGGCGTCGGTCCGGTCACGCTAATAGCCGGCACTGTCCGGCCGCTGATGCTGGAAGTAGGCGTCGCCGAAATATTGTCCGCCGGAAACGGCAGCGGGCGCAGCGCTGAAGGAGCCGCCAAATGACCACGTGTGATGTTCTTATCATTGGCGCCGGCTCGGTCGGCGTGCCGCTGGCCTGGTATTGCGCGCAGGCGGGCTTAAAAACCATCGTCATCGAGCAGGAAGCCTCCTGGGGCCGCGGCCAGAACCGGGCGGCTATCGGCGGTGTGCGTGCCACCCACTCCGATCCGGGCAAGATAAAAATCTGCCAGGAATCCATAAACATTATCAAGGACCTGCAGTTCGGCCGGGGCATCGACCTGGAATGGCACTCAGGTGGTTATCTTTTTGTCGCTTACGATGAAGAGCGGGAGCAGGCCTTCCGCAAACTGCTGCTGACCCAGAAAAAGGCCGGCCTGAACATCGACTGGATAGAACCGGAACGCATCAGTCAGCTGGCACCCGGTGTGCGCATGAATGGCCTGCGCGGCGGCACCTACAGCCCGGAAGACGGCTACTGCTCGCCGCTGATGACTAATACCGCCTTGCATCGCCTGGCCAGACAGGCCGGAGCCGAGTTCCGCTTCGGTGAGCGGGTACTGTCCATGACGCTGGAGGGCGACCGCATCAGTATGGTGCGCACCGACCAGGAAGAGTATGCGGCCGGCCGGGTGGTAAACGCCGCCGGAGCCACCGCGGCCGAGCTGGCGTCCATGGTGAACCTGGAAATTCCGGTGCATCCGGATGCCCACGAAGCCGGCGTTACCGATCCGGTCGAGCGTTTTATGGAGCCCATGCTGGTAGACATTACGCCCGACCAGGAATCCGGCAACTACTACTTTTACCAGGCCGAAACCGGCCAGATTGTCTTCTGCATTACGCCCAAACCGCAAATCTGGGAACGCGACTGCGATAACACCAGCAGCTTTCTGCCCCTGGTACTGCGCCGCATGACCCGGCTGTATCCACGCCTGGCAAACCTGCGCGTGCGCCGCACCTGGCGGGGGCTATACCCGATGACGCCGGACGGACTGCCCATCATCGCAGAGCCCGAGGGCATTTCCAACTTGCTGCTTACGGTGGGTATGTGCGGCCAGGGTTTTATGCTGGGGCCGGGCCTGGGCAAACTGTTGGCCCAGCGGCTGGCCGGCAGCGGCAAAGAACACCAGGACCTCTTGGACGAGTTTACCCTGTACCGCAAGTTCGAGGGCATGGAACTGCTGAAATAAGCCGGCAAGCGACAGCAAATTTGCAAACCCGCACAACATCCGTTAGTCTTAGGGATGGTCTGCGGAGGAAGCAAAAAGATGGAAGAATGTCCGTCAGCTGTGCTCTTGCTGGTTGAAGACGAAGCGCTGATAGCTCTTGATACTCAAAAACGGCTGGAAAAGCACAGCTACCGGGTAAGGTTGGCCAACAATGCGGCCAGTGCCATTCAGGCTGTCGAAATCGACCCCTGCATATCCATGGTGCTCATGGACATCGAGCTGGGGGCCGGCATGGACGGCACCGAAGCCGCCCGCCGCATTCTGGAAGTGCGCGACTTGCCGCTTATTTTCATGTCGTCACACAGCGAGCCGGAAATCATCGAACGCACCGAAACCGTGTCTTCATATGGCTATATCGTAAAAGGCTCGGCCATGCCGGCTATTCTGGCCTCGCTGCACATGGCCCAAAAACTGTTCGCGGCGCAGGAGTTGGCCAAAGAGCATACCCTGAAAGCAATAGCTTCCGAAAAACAGGTCCGCGGGATGTTGGACGGTCTGGCCGACGGCATTCTGGCAGCAGCCATTGACGATTTTGCTTTTGTGTATGCCAATATCACCCTCTGCCGCTGGCTGGATCGCAGCCAAGAAGAGTTTCCGACGCTAAGCTTTACTGATATTCATCCGGCAGAAGTTATTCCGCGCATCATGGAAGACATCCAGGGCAAACTGGCCGGAGATCCCGGCATTACCCAAAATATTCCTTTACTGACCAGAGACGGCAGCATCTTAATGACCGACGTGCAGGTTACCTGGCTTACCCTGGCCGGTAAAAAATGCATCATGGCAAAATTCAGCAAGGTACCCGAACACCGTTCCACCCTGCAGCAACTGTCGGTGTTCCGCGAGGCAGTGGAAAACGCCTCCGATGCCATAGGCTTCTCCACTGCCGACGGCCGTCATTACTACCAAAACAAAACCTTTACGGAAATTTTCGGCAAAATCGGCGAACATCCGGATGAAGAACTATATGTCGATACTGCCATCGGCCGGGAAGTATTCCAGAAGATCAAGCAGGGCCAGAGCTGGAATGGCAAAGCCCTGCTGCGCGACATAGATGGCAAGGCGCGTCCCTTTCATGTGCGGGCCTATGCCACCCGGGATGAGTACGGACAGCTGCGCACCCTAGTAGGCATGCATACCGACATTCAGGATCGGGAGCGGATGGAGCGGCAGATAAAGGAAGAACGCGACAGAGCGCAGCTGTATCTAGATATGGCCGGCGTATTCTTCCTGGCCCTGGACCGCGACGGCAATATAACCATGATTAACCGGCGGGGCTGCGCCATTCTGGGCCGGCCTTTGCACGAAGTGCTCGGCCACAGCTGGTTTAACCTGTATCTGGATCCGGCGGAATCCGGAAAGGTGCAGGAAATATTCCGGCAGATCATAGCCGGCGAACTGGAACAGGTGGAATTCCACGAGAATGAAATTAGAACCGCTGACGGCAGCAGCCGAACCATCGCCTGGCATAATAATGTCATCCGCGACGATTCAGGTAAAATAATCGGAACCATCAGCGCCGGCGAAGACATCACCCAACGCAGGGCAGCCGAAGCAGCACTACGGGCAAATGAAGAAAAGCACCGCTTCCTGTTCGAAAACATGACGCAGGGAGTTGTGTACCACACTTCTGACGGCAGTATCTTGTATGCCAATCAGTCAGCCGCCAATATACTGGGTCTTTCCATCGACCAACTTTATGGGAAAACTTCTCTCGATCCACGCTGGAAGGCTATCCATGAGGACGGAAGCGACTACCCGGGCGAGAACCACCCCATCCAGGTCTGCCTGCGCACCGGCCAGGCCGTACACGATGCCATCATGGGCGTATATAACCTGGACAGAGCAGACTATGCATGGATACGCATTAATGCCATTCCCAAACTGGACAGAACCGGCAAAATCGAACTGGTAGTAGTTATTTTCGAAAACCTGAGTGAAATCAAACAATATGAGCGATCACTGCAGGAACAGATTGACGAAAAAACCGTGCTGGTAAAAGAAACCCATCACCGCATCAAAAACAACATAGCCACCATTTCCAGTCTGCTGTCGATGCAGGCTGACGGAAGTGCCGCTGAGGCCGCAGACGAAAAATCCAGTGAAACCAATACAGCCCTCAAAGAAGCGGTTAGCCGTATCGAGAGCATGCAGTCCTTATATGAAACTATGTTGCTGCGCGATGATTTTAAAACAGTGTCCGCACAGGATTATCTGACAGAACTCTCCGGAGCCGTACTTAAGCTGTTTGCTGACAGCCGACACATACAGCTGAAAACCCAGCTGCAGGACCTGCGGCTGCCCCCAAAAATCATGTTTCTGATGGGTATAATCTGCAATGAATTACTTACAAATGTAATGAAATATGCGTTCCCGTCCGACAGTAGCGGCGAGGTGCTCCTCAGCCTGGATGGAGTCGAAGGCTACCTTGAACTGAAGGTAAAAGACAACGGCCAGGGACTGCCGGAGGATTTCGATCAAAAAGGCAGGAACGGTTTCGGCCTGATGCTGGTAAACATGCTCAGCCAACAGTTAAAAGGCAGCTTCGAGATAAGCACTGATAAAGGAACCCGGGCTGTACTACGGTTTCCAAAATAAAAGACGGGGCTATACAGCCGGGCAGCAAACACACCCGGCTGTATAGTACTATGTGATGCTATTTATCGTAAGCGCGCATCAGCAGGTGCAGCGCACTGGCAATAATCAATTCGACCGACAACACGAGAAACCAGATAAAGAAGGTGGGATGGAAGAAAATTCCCGAATCGTTGATGGTAATGCCCCATACGATTTTGGTAAGGGCTATGCGGGCCAGCCAGATGATAACAACCACCAGGGTGGCAAAAAAGGTGGTCTTTTGCTTGATGCGCACGAATACACCGGA
The DNA here is from genome assembly GCA_018815555.1 of Spirochaetota bacterium. Classification (GTDB taxonomy): domain Bacteria; phylum Spirochaetota; class Spirochaetia; order Treponematales; family UBA12059; genus UBA12059. The sequence continues at coordinate 11,953 of JAHIWF010000027.1, forward strand.
CAGGATAAAGATACCGCAAAGCAGTTCGGCCAGACCGAACACCAGCTCCAGGGTGCGGTAGCTGTTGGGAAACGAGAAAATACTCTCGTCGATGCTGGGCAGCACTCCGGCGATACCGAGCACAATAAAAAACAGGCCGAGCGAAAAGCGCACCAGCACCAGTGATACACGTCGTGTCATGATAGTTTCCTCCTGGGTTCGAGAATACTACAGGCCGGCCGCTGCTGGCAATGGCCGGAGGAGCAAAGCAAGCACTGCGGACCGGGCGGAAATCAGTTTTAGGCCTGAGGCCGGCGGCAGCCAAAAATGAGGCGGCCGCCGGCAACTGGTCACTCTGGACTATATTCCCAGAACCAGGCGGGCAATGCTGAAATAGCTAAGCAGCCCGCTGATATCCACAATAGTAGCCAGGGCCGGACTGGCCACCAGGGCCGGATCCACCCCCAGCCGGGACACGCCGATGGGCAGCAGAGCACCGACCACCATCGAACTGACAACCTGCACTGCCAGGGCCAGGGTTATGGCAAAGCTTACATCCAGTACGCCGATCCCGGCAGGTAGAAATGCCGTACCGGTAAAAAACCATACCCGGGCAAAAGCCAGCGCGCCGAGCACCACACTGAGCATCAGGGCAACACGCAGTTCCTTCCATACTACACGCCAGACATCGGCAGTAGCTATTTCCTTAAGAGCCAGAGCGCGCACCACCATGGTAGCCGACTGGCTGCCGGTATTGCCGCCGGTGGCCACCAACATAGGCATGTAAAATGATAAAATAATAAGCGTGGACAGCATGTCCTGAAAGCCCTGGATAACAAAACCGGACACCAGCCCCAGGGCGGTAAGGATAACCAGCCACACTACCCGGTGCTTGAAGTGACTCCACACCGAGGTACGCAGATAACTGGAATCTTCATGCACGCCGGAGATACCCATAAAGCGTTCCATGTCTTCGGTGTGCTCGCGCTGCATCGCGTCCATGGCATCGTCGTGGGTGATCAGGCCGATAAGCATTCCGCTTTCAGTGACCACCGGCAGTTCCACCAGGTCGTAGCGCGACAGGGTATGGATGGCCTCCTCGGAATCACTGTCGGCCTGCACGCTGGCTACCTGGTCGTCCATGAAATCGCGCAGAAGGCTCTCGGGCTGGGACAGAATCAGGTCGCGCAGGGTAATAACGCCAAGCAGTTTTCTGTGACTGTCCACTACGTAGGAGTTATAAACCGATTCTTTGTCGGCAGCCTCGCTGCGCAGGCGTTCGATAGCCTGGGCAGCGCTGATTCCACCCGGCAGGGCGATGAACTCGGTGGTCATGATGGAGCCGGCGGTGCCTTCGGCATAATCCACCAGCTGTTGCACCTCGGCCTGCTCGGCCGGTTCCAACGCTAGCACCACATCGGCCATGAGTTCTTCGGGCAGGGTTTTAAGGGTGTCGACCATGTCGTCGGGCGACAATTCGGACACCAGTTCGGCAATATCGGCCGAGGGCATCAACTCGGCCAGGTCGGCCTGCAGGTCGCCGGGCAGCTCGCAGAAAATATCAGCGGCAATTTCGGTTTCCAGCTGTTTGAGGATAGCGACGGCTTCTTCTTCGGCCAGTCCGGCAAGTACTTCGGCGGCATCGGCCGGATGGGCTTCGCGGAAATAGTCCAATACCGCTGCCATTTCACCATTCTTGATGGCTGCGCGGATATCGGGGGCAATCAATTGATCGAGCATACGGGACCTCCTGTCGGCACTGACCGGCAGGGTGCACCCGTTGTATCAAGGGGAGCTACGCGGCTGTGGTCAGACCGGTTCCATGCCGTCGTTTACGGCGGCGTTTCTGTCTGAGTGGGAAAGGATCCGGAGGCTGACTGGCGTCAACATCGGAATCGGGCATACGGCGTACTCCTTTCGCTTGGTGGTAAAAATGGTCAATTTGTGGTCAATCTGTGCTTAAAAAAATCAGCATCCAGACTGGACAACAGCTGAAATGTAGTATAATGGTGACTATGACGGGGGTCAATCCGCTTCCGATTATTTTTGTGCGGCAGCTTTGATAGTGACTTTTTGGAGCTTTTTCCTTGACAAAATGGCCGGACGGGTTTGTAATGATAGACCGGCCTTTTCCCGGATTGATCTAGACCGCGGAAGCCGACTGGGCGCCTTCTTGGTACAGCCGACTGCCCGCTTTGTATGAAAGGCGGTTCTTATGGTATATGAATTCCGCTACCTGGCACCCAAGAGCAAGGCCAAACTATGCGCCATGCTTCTGGAACATGCCCAGGATGGCAAACTTTTGGCGGGCGGCACCGACCTCCTGCCCAACATCCGCAACGGTGTTTTCCGGCTCAAGTATGTAATCGACCTGAAGCAGCTGCCCGGCGCCGCCAGCCTAAAATACAGCCAGCAGGATGGCCTGATACTCGGCCCGGCCGTAACCATCAACGATGTGCTGCGCAACCGTACAGCACGGCGCCTGTATCCAGTGCTCTGCGACTGCGCGCACGAACTGGCCAGCCACCAGATCCGCAACCGGGCAACGGTAGCGGGTAACGTGGCCAACGCTTCGCCCTGCTCGGACATGGCACCGGCCCTGCTCTGCCTGGGAGCCACCGCCGTTATCCGCTCGGCTACCGGCCAGCGAACCATTCCTTTCACCCAGTTCTTTGCCGGCGTAAAAAAAACCGTGATGCTGCCGGGCGAGTTCCTCGAACACATTATTATTCCGCCAGCTGCCAGTCCGGCCGCCGGGCGCTATCTTAAACTTAAGCGTATCGCCGGCCACGACCTGGGCATTGTTGGCGTACTGGGAACCCTGCAGGACGGCAAACGCCGCTTCGCCGTCAGCTCGGCCGCTCCCACTCCGGTGCTGGTCGAGAACGTGGCCGCCGGTGACGACGAGTCAACAGTGGTCAAAAAAGTACTGGCGGCGGTATCGCCTATCAGCGACGTGCGCTCCAGCAAGGAATACCGCGAACACATGATCGGCGTTTTCGTGCAGCGCCTGCTTCAGGAGGTGCAGTAAGATGAAAATAAAAGTTACCGTAAACGGCCAACTCTACGAACGCGATGTTCTGGAGCATAAAACCCTGCTGCGCTTTTTGCGCGAAGACTTGGGCCTTACCGGCACCAAGGAAGGCTGCGGCATGGGTGAATGCGGCGCTTGCACTGTATTTTTTAACGGCAAAGTAATGAACTCCTGCATGATACTGGCAGTGGAGGCTGACGGTGCGACTATCGACACCATCGAAGGCGAGTCCAGAGGCCCCAGCCTTACCGATATCCAGAAAGCCATGGAGAAAAACAATTCGGTACAGTGCGGCTTCTGCACGCCGGGCATGGTCATGTCCATCAAGGAACTGTTGCAAAACAAAGCCAAGCCCAGCATTCCGGAAATTAAGGAAGCCATCGAGGGTAATTTCTGCCGCTGCACCGGCTATGTGCAGATTATCGAAGCCGTTCTGGATGTTACCGGCCGCTCCAAAGAGAAGGGAGAGCTGAAGCATGTTTGACACGGTAAAAACCAGCGACCTTTCGCATGTGGGCAAGAATGGCCACCGCGAAGACACCATCGAAAAGCTGACCGGCGAGGCCATGTATGTCAGCGACATGCTGCTGCCGGGCATGCTGCACGCCCAGCTTAAAAAAAGCCCGCATGCCCGGGCTAAAATCGTAAAGATTGACTACAGCAAAGCGGCCGCCCTGCCCGGTGTGCGCGCCATCGTTACCGGTGACGAGCTGGATTACCGGCTTGGCCTGTATGTGGTGGACAAGCGCATTCTGGCCCGCGGCGAGGTGCGACATTTCGGCGAGGCCGTAGTTGCCGTGGCAGCCGATACTGCCGAGCAGGCGCGTGCTGCCGTAGACGCCATCGAGGTGGAATACGAAGTGCTGCCGCCGGTGCTTCACCACATGGACGCCCTTAAAGACGACGCGCCGCTGGTGCATCCCGAGCTGGGCAGCTACGATTACATGGCCGCGGCCTTTACACCCAAACCGGGTACCAATATCGCCAACCATACCAAACTGCGCAAGGGCGACGTGGACAAGGCCTTTGCCGAGTCCGAGTGGATAATCGAGCGCGAATATTCCTGCCCTTCGGTGCAGCACGTACCGATGGAGACCCATGTGGCCATTGTGCAGTGGGGCAAGGGCGACAAGGTGAACATCTGGAGCAGTGCCCAGTCGCCGTTTACCGTGCGCAACCTGTTCTGCCACGCCTTCGGGCTGTCGCACAGCCAGGTGCGGGTACAGGTTCCGTATGTGGGCGGCGGTTTCGGCGGCAAAGCCGGTATCGGTATCGAGCCGCTGTGCGCCGTTCTGTCGCGCAAGGCCGGCGGCCGGCCGGTTAAGTTCCAGGCCAGCCGCGAAGAGGAATTCAGCCTGCTTCCCTGCCGCTCGGCCCTCACCTACCGCATCAAAACCGGCGTGTCGGCCACCGGCAAAATCGTGGCGCAGCACATGACCATGTACTGGGATTCCGGCGCCTATGCCGACTACGCGGTAAACGTAACCCGGGCCTCCGGCTTCTCGGCCTCCGGCCCCTACGAGATACCCAACGCCTGGCTGGACGCCTACACCATTTATACCAACAAGCCCTACGGCACCGCCTACCGCGGTTTCGGCCACGTGGAATTCCACTGGGCGGTGGAGCGGCACATGGAACTGGTGGCCCAGGCCATCGGCATGGACCCCTTCGTGTTCCGTCTTAAAAACGCCCTGCGTCCCGGCAGCCTTACCATGACCGGCGAGGAAATTACCGAGCATACCGGCAATGTAATCAAGTGCCTGGAAGAAGCTGCCAAGGCCATCTGCTACGGCAACCTTACCGACGAAGAAAAAGCCCGTCAGAAAAAAACTGGCTGGAAAATCGGCAAAGGCGTAGCCGCCCTGCAGAAGGCCCCGGCCATGCCGCCCTTTACCGCCACCAGCGTAGTGCTGAAAATGAACGAAGACGGCTCGGTGCTGGTTAACCTGGCGCTTACCGACTATGGCCAGGGCACCTACACCTCGGTAAGGCAGATCGTGGCCGAGCGGCTGGGCTTTCCGCTGGAGAAGATAAAGGTAGCCTTCGAGAGCGACACCGACCGCGATCCCTACGACTGGCAGACCGTGGCATCAAAAGGCCTCTTGCTGTCCGGTAACGCCGCCATCCTGGCCGCCGAGGACCTGATCAAAAACGCCTATGCGGTGGCCGGCGAAATCCTGCATTGCAATGTCTGCGACCTGGGCCACGATGGCGACAAGATATTCATCAAACATCACCCAAAAAAATCGGTCAGCTTCGCCAGCATGGCGGTTGGACATGCCCTGCCCAATGGCAACGGCGTAGGCGGACCGCTGATCGGTGTCGGCCGCTACATCGCCCAGGGTCTGTCCAACCTGAACAAGGAAGACGGCCAGGGCAACCCGGCCATCGACTGGACCTACGGCGCGCATGGCATCATCGTTGAAGTGTGCGAAGAAACCGGCGAGTTCCACGTACTAAAAATAGCCAGCGTCTACGACGTCGGCCGGGCCATCCACCCGGAAATCGTGCGCGGGCAGGCCATCGGCGGCATGCTGCAGGGCCTGGGAACGGCCATCTGCGAAGGTTACATCTACGACCAGCAGGGCCGGCTCTTAAACCCGTCGTTTACCGACAACAAGATACCAACCGCCAAAGACCTGCCGCTGGAGATCGAATGCTTTGTGGTGGAAACCCCGCAGGTAGACGGCCCCTACGGCGCGCGCGGCGTAGGCGAACACTCCATGATCAGCGTCGCGCCGGCTTTGGGCAACGCTATCCAGAAGGCCACCGGCGCAGAAATCATGCACATGCCGATGCGCTTCGAGGATGTCTGGCGCGCCTTGCGGCACAAAGACCCGATAGACAACTGGATTACCAAATCGCCGATCGGCAGCTGCCGCTCGGCACCGGAGGCGAGGCCAAACGGCTGAGTATTGCATCTGACCTGGCGGCGGCCACAACTGCGGAATCCTGGTCCGGTAGCCTATGGGGAAGAACCCGGCTGCCGGGAAAGGCCACAGAACGCACCCTGAATTGGTTTAAGGCCGACTATTAGCCGGCACTTGGATACAGCGGCCTTTCCACAGGCTAGGCCGCATCACTCTTACAGGAGGACTACATGGCAGATTCCCTGAACGAACCGATTAGCGGCAAAACCGTTGTACTCGGTTTACAACACACCTTCGTTATGTTTGGTGCAACCGTTCTGGTGCCGCTGTTAACAGGGCTAGATGTGGGGGTAACGCTCTTCGCCGCAGGCGTTGGCACCTGGATTTTCCACATCGTGACTAAATTCAAAGTACCGGTATTCCTAGGCAGCTCCTTTGCTTTCCTGCCAGCCCTTTTCGTAATAGGACAAGGTACCGGCCCCGGAATGGGCATGCCCTATGCACTCGGTGGCATTTTTGTCGCGGGCTTGCTCTATGTTGTGGTATCCATCATTTTTACCTTTGTTAAAGCTGATGTACTGCACAAAATACTCCCTCCTCACGTAACAGGTCCAGTTATTATACTGATTGGCGTGATTCTTGCCCCAGTAGCTATCCTGAACAGTGTTGATGGGTATGTTGGTGCTGTTTCCGCAAAAATCGGTATCATCGGCTGTTGGGTTATCGCGATATTTACATTCGCAGTTGCGATTTTCGTTAAAATCGGTTTTAAGAAGCTTAAATGGGATTTCCTCTCATTGCTACCGGTACTGATTGCCATTATTGCCGGCTATATTTTAGCGGTAATCATGGGCGTTGTAGATTTCAGTGGAGTAGCTAAGGCTGCATGGTTTGGCCTTCCCAATTTTACGTTGCCTAAATTCTCCCTTACCGCGATCAGCTTCACAGTACCGATTGCAATCGTAACAATGGTTGAGCACTTTGGCGATATTCTGGCAATCGGAAATGTTACAAAGCGTGATTTTATTAAAGACCCGGGAATCAACCGCACGTTGTTGGGTGACGGTTTGGCAACTTCACTTTCCGCATTTATTGGCGGACCAGCTAATACGACCTACTCGGAAAATACCGGTGCGGTTGCATTGACCGGTGTATACAATCCTTGGGTGATGAGGATAGCGGCTATATTTGCCATTTTACTCGCAATGATCCCGAAATTTTCCGCACTTATCCTTACGGTTCCCGCTCCGGTAATTGGAGGAATTTCGATCTTACTCTTTGGAATGATCTCATCAATTGGCGTCAAAAATATGGTAGATGCCAGGGTAAATCTGGATGACCCGAAAAAGTTGATGATCGTTGCTGCAATGCTGGTTCTGGGTCTTGGAACTGGTTCAGTGGCTCAGCTTGCACAGTTCATCCCTGCTGAATCGGCAGCGCTGACGGCTCAGGCCATTAAGCTTGGTCCTTTCTCTCTTGGCGGTCTTGGTCTTGCAGCCATCGTCGGCATCATATTGAATCTGATTCTGCGTCCTAAAGCCGACAAGGTAGAATAAGTTTGACGATAGACGCCAGCTGCCTTTCCGGGGCGCTGGTACCATCGCCGCCCTGGACCGCTGCCCTGGCCGGCAGCTTTTCCAGGGCGGTTTCGCTTTTACACCCGGATGGCGCCTTTGTGTCCTTAGTCCGCAACCAGGCTGATATGGAGGCACGGGCTGTACATCTGGATATTGATTGGAACATATTGACCAGAGCGCTGGAGCCGGATGAGGGCCGATTATGCCGGGTAATCCGCACAGAGGACGGTTTCAGCTTCCAGATTGACCAGACGGTGACTGCCACCGTGAGGCTTGTACAGCAGCGTGTTGTTACGGTAAAAAGCGAACTGAAGCTGGCCGCGCAATATTGGCAGGCAGCCGCATTCCGGCAACGCAATTTGGTACTGAACGAGCTGCAGCAGTATATTAAAGACGAACACTCAGCCGGCCGGCCTTTTTCCGGCCTGCATGACGATACCGTTTTCAGCCGCCATTTCCGGCAGCTGCAGAATCGGCCGGACTGGCCGGCCAATCTGGTCGGCTTCGGCCCCGGCACCACCCCGGCTGGCGATGACTGGCTGGGCGGCTATCTTTTGGCTTTGGACATGAACGGAGAACACTGGGCGGCAGCGGCCGCGCAGCTCCGTATGGAAATACAGGATCGACTGAAGCGGACCAATACCGCCGGGCGCACCCTGCTCTTGGGAGCCTTGGCCGGCGAAACACCGGCCTGGCTGACCAGCCTGGCAAGCACTCTGGCCGCGCAGGCAGCCGGAAACAACGCGGAAAGTCGATACAATCTGCCGGAACAGGTGCGCTATGCCCTGGCTCACGGCGCGACATCAGGAGAGGACACGCTGGCCGGGCTGCTGGCCGGTCTGACTCTCCGGGAGGCATAATGAAGCATGTTAGTGTCCGTAAGGACAGTTACTATGATTCGGTTTTTTTGATGCTGGCATCACGCGGTGTACAGAAAATGCCGGGCGTAAAAGACGCGGTGGTAGCGATGGCCACGCCGATGAATCTGGATCTGCTGGCCGACATGGGCTTTACCGCCGACAGCCTGGCGGGACTAAGCCCCAACGACCTGATTATCGCCATCGATGCGGACAGCGAAGAAAAAGCCAAAGAGGCAGCAGCTGAGGCCGAAGCCGCCTTAAACAAAAAAAAGGATACCAGTCTGCAAGGCGGCGGCCTGCCACATTCGCCAACCCTGGAAGCCGGCCGCAAGCTGCTGCCGGAAGCCAATATCGCCCTCATTTCCGTACCCGGAGCCTGGGCCGCCCGCGAAGCACGCAAAAGCCTGAACGCCGGTCTGCATACCATGATTTTCTCCGATAACGTAAGCCTGGAAGACGAAATTACGCTTAAAAAGCTGGCAGTATCCAAAAACCTGCTGTTGATGGGCCCGGACTGCGGCACTGCCATCATCAACGGCATTCCGCTGTGCTTTGCCAATGTGGTACGCCGCGGCAACATTGGCGTGGTAGCGGCTTCCGGCACCGGCCTGCAGGAAGTTACCTGCCTGGTAGACCGCTACGGCAAGGGCATCAGCCAGGCCATCGGCACCGGCGGACGCGACCTTAAAAACGCGGCAGTAGGCGGTATGACCAGCCTGCTGGCCATTGAAGCCCTGGCTAGAGATCCGGAAACCAAAGTAATCGTTGTAGTAAGCAAGCCGCCAGCCGCCGAGGTGGCCCAAAAGGTAGTGGATGCGCTGCGTGCCAGCGGCAAGCCGGCGGTAGCCCATTTCCTGGGCCTGGCTCCGGCCGCCGACGAAACCAGTCTGGCCTTCGCTGCCAACCTGGAAGAGACAGCCCGCCTGGCCTGCCAGCTGGCCGAGGCCGGTCGCACGGTGGCCGAAGCCCGCGCTGCTTTAGCCAAAAGCGGCGGCAGCGGCTCGGCTGGTCAACCTGAGCTTGCCGAAATTAAGCGCATGGCCGCAAGCGAGGCAGCCCTGTTGGGCAGCGGGCAAAAATACCTGCGCGGCCTGTTTACCGGCGGCACCCTGGCCGACGAAGCCTTGTTCCTGGCACACAAAGAACTGGGTGGGGTATATTCTAATAACCAAACTGACA
>JAHIWF010000256.1 GCA_018815555.1 Spirochaetota bacterium
GTTCCCATTCCGAACACGGAAGTTAAGCTCTTTAATGCCGATGGTACTGCCTTCGCGGTGGGAGAGTAGGTCGTCGCCGGGCTTTTTTTTATGGCGCGGAATCTACTGCGTTGAAAAGGCCTTTGAAATCCTCGACGTGCGATAGCACGCCTCCGGTTTCAAAGGCCTTTTCGCCTTGTATCTTCTCACGCCATAAAAAAAAGCCGGCAAAATCTAGGAGTTTCGCGTATCGCGAAACTCCATAAGCAGTGAGCGCTACCATCACCCCATAAGGCAATTTGCGAAATTCAGATTAAGCTTCCGGGAGGAGGCTTTGTATGAGAATAAAATACGAAGAACAAGTGGCATTTTTGGAAGAGCAACAGGCTAACGGGGAAACGGTTCGTGCATTTTGTGAACGAAAGGGCATCTCGATAGAACGATTCAAATGGTGGCAACGATCTCAGCGCCGCCGGGAACTCGATGGTACGCCAAGTAATTTTCTGCCAGTCGTTGTCCAAAAGCCTGAACAAACCCATGCTGGCTGCCGAATCTTGGTTGGAAACCTGATCAGTATTGAATGCAACAGCACCATAGCACCTGATGTCCTGGAGCTGGCCTTGCAAGCGGCGGTACGCGTATGTGGCCGGACCTAAGTGCTCTGACAATCTATATCCGACCTGGTAGGACCGATATGCGCAAGCAAATCAATGGGCTGGCCGAGCTTGTTGTTCAAGAAATGGGGTGGCAACCGTTCTCCGGCGATATATTTCTGTTTTGTGGCCGGGACATGACGATGATCAAGGGTTTGTATTGGGACCGCCATGGTTTCTGTCTGTGGACCAAGCGCATTGAGCGCGGCAGCTTTCCCTGGCCGCGTCAGAGCGAAGGCAGCGACCAGGCTGTCGTTCTTTCCCAGTCGGAACTTGCCATGATTCTGGACGGGATTGATTTCCGCAAGCGTTTTAAATCGATTGAGTATTCAAGAATCGCCTGATATTTTTGTAGCCTGCCTGCCGGAATCATGATAGAATTCTGGTATGGCAGGCGTTAGTTATAAAAACAAAGCATCCACAGCTGATCTCGAACGCAAGGTAGACGAGCTGCGCAGCTCCATAGCCGAGCGTGATGCAATCATTGCAGAACAAACAACAACTATCGCCGAAAAAGACCAGGAGCTGCAGGCCGCCAAGCATTACCTGGAAACACTGAAACGAATGCTGTTCGGCCCCAAGAGTGAACGGGTTGCCGAACCGGCTGTCGGGCAAGGGCTGCTTTTCAACGAGGCTGAGACTGATTGCGATCAGGATGGCACGGGAGCAACAGCAGATACGGTAGCATCCGAGAAGGTCAAGCGCATCAAACCCGTGAACTCCGGCCGGCGTCGGCCTTCTGGTGAACTGAAACACATTGAAGTCATACATGAACTGAGCGAGGAAGACAGTGCCTGTCCGTGGTGCAACTGTCAGCGTCCCAAGATCGGTGAAGAGCGCAGCGAAGAGTACGAGATCATCCCGGCCCAGCTGCTCGTCAAGGTTCATGTCCGCTTTAAATATGGCCCATGCCAGTGCGATGACTTCGTCGGTAATGACGAGAAGCCTATCGTTACAGCTCCCGGGCCGGTCAAGATTGCGCCAGGCAGTATGCTGTCCAACAGCGCAGCGGCCTTCATCATCGTCAACAAGTTCTGTGATGGCCTGCCTTTGTACCGCCAGGAAGCTCTTTTCGCGCGCATGAGCCTGAACTTGTCGCGCGGCACCATGGCACGTCACGTTATTCGGGTGGCAAAAGCGCTGCAACCGCTCATGGATTGTTTGCGGCGTGATATTCGCGGATCACCAGTTTTAGGTATGGACGAGACTGAGGTGCAGGTTCTCAAGGAAGATGGCCGGCCGCCTACCGCCCCATCGCGCATGTGGATAGCCCGCGGCTTCACTGCCGATGAGGATGCCAGGCCTTTCGTCTGGTTTGCCTACCACGACTCACGCTCCGGCGATGTGGCTGAAGCCATGATCGGCACAGGCTTCTCCGGATTTCTGCAAACCGACGGCTACGCCGGCTATAATCGTATTGGCAAACGACCAGGTATCGTTCACGTCGGTTGTTGGGCGCATATCCGCCGCAAGTTCCACGAACAGTTTGTTTCAGCCGAAGCCTCGCCGCTGGCAGCAGAAGCCTTGGATATCATCCGCAAGCTGTACGCCATCGAGCGGCGTTGGCGCAGCAAACTTCGTGATAATCAAGTAAAAAGGGAGGAATTCGTCGAAGGTCGCCGGGACGAAACCCAAC
>JAHIWF010000257.1 GCA_018815555.1 Spirochaetota bacterium
CAAGCATTCGGAGAAACGAGCAAAGCTCAGTCTTACTGCCGAAAAAAACAAATTCCTCGACAGCTATAGTTTTAAAAAACAAGCTAGAAGATACTGATGTTACTGATGATGATTTTACAGAGTTTTGAATAACTATTAATGCAGTCAGGCTGTCTTTAGGGCCAGGGACAGCGTGCTATCCGTCAGGCCAGGGATAGCGTGCTATCCGGTAGGCCAGGGATAGCGTGCTATCCGGCAGGCCAGGGATAGCGTGCTATCCGTCAGGCCAGGGATAACAGCGGAAAGCCAGCGGCGGCCGTAAGAGCGGCGCGCCGCAGGCGCGGGACGGCTTGGCTCAAGCCGTCCTACTGTACCCGTCTTCGGCCGCCGCTGCCTTGCAGCGTATAGCCCGACCGGTGCCGCCACGTCGGTACCGGGGCCCCCAAACTAAGGCAAATAAAATTTACCCGGCTCCAGCTCCCCGACCGACTAATTTTAGCGTATAGTATAAGTACCTAAAGGAGCCCAGTATGTCTAAAAACCTGTATCCACTGTTGTTCGAGCCGGTACTGAAATCCTACATCTGGGGCGGCCGCAAGCTGCAGAGCGCACTCGGCCGCAGTTTGCCGCCGGACGGTGTTATCGCCGAAAGCTGGGAAATAGCGGCGCATAATGACGGCGATTGCACCGTGCGAAACGGGTATTATGCCGGACATACACTCAGTCGGCTGCAAGCCGAACTAGGCGCGGATCTTTGCGGCAGTGCCAATGCCTGGGCACTGGAACGCGGTATATTCCCGTTATTGATAAAATTACTCGATGCAACGCAGGCTCTGTCGGTGCAGGTGCATCCGGACGATGCCTACGCCCTGGCCCATGAGGGCAACGAACTGGGCAAAACCGAAATGTGGGTGGTGCTGCAGGCCAAACCGGGAGCCCGTCTGGTACTGGGGGTGCGCAAGGGGGTCGATGCCGGCAGCTTCCGCCAGGCTCTGGCCGAGGGACGCCTGGAGGATTGCCTGCATTACCTGCCAGTGCAAAGCGGCGACCATGTCTGTGTGCCGGCCGGCACCCTGCATGCCATTCTGGGCGGGCTGTTGATTGCCGAAATACAGCAGAATTCCAACACCACCTACCGGGTGTACGACTGGGGCCGCCTAGGTGCGGACGGCAAGGAGCGGCCGCTGCATATTGACAAAGCGCTGGCGGTAATCGATTTTAGCTGCGTGGAGCCGGCGGTATGTCCGGCCGCAGCGCTGCCGCTGCCGGAGCAGGCCGCCGCTCAGGGCATCATAGGGGAACTATTGTGCCGCAACCGCTACTTTACAACCGAGCGCCTGCGGCTGCCGGCCGGCGCGATCTGGGAAGGCTGCTGCGATGGAAGCAGCCTTGAGATTTGGGGTGCGCTGGAGGGCAGCCTGGCCGTAAGCACCGAAAGCGGCCCGGCTGAACACGAAATTTTGCTGGCCGCAGTCAGCTTCTGCCTGCTGCCGGCGGCCTTGGGAAAGTACCGCATCCGTGCAAAAACCGGAGCGACCTTGCTGCGCACCCGGGTGGAAACCTAAACCCGGCTGGTGGCTGAATCCGTTATTTGAACCGAACAGGCCTTACACAGCTGCAGACTAAGCTCAAACAATTTCTTCCTGGTAGCTTCGTCCTTAACAGCGGCATCTTCGGCAATACTGCTAAAACGCTTTTTCTTCCAGGTAAGCAGGGCTCCGGACTTTTCTATTGACTGAGCAAAGTTCTCTAAAAACAAAGGCGCCATTACCCTGCCGCATTCATCAACCGAAATAAACAGTCCAAGGGCCTTCATTACCGAGGCAAAGGCTTTCATGTGCCGGGGTATCAGATTAATCTGGTTGCTCCAGACGGTTTTATGAATCGAGAAACCGATAAACGAGACCTTAACGGGCCTGGTCCGGTAGCTGTCATGCAGGGTTTGCAAAAACATCCTTTTGGCAACCATGGCTTGATGGATGGCAGTTTCATAATCCCAGCGCTTGGTCATCTGCAGGTCATCCCAGTTTAGCCTGCCGCCGGGCGTGGCGTTGAATATTACCCTGCCTCCCCTGTCGGATTTCTCAAGCAAATCCAGCAGCTGCAGCACCAGATAGAACTGCGACAGATAATTAACCTGAAAATGGGAATCCATGCCGTCCGGCGTTATTAGCTGCCGGGCGGCATAGCCGATACCGGCATTGATAAAAATCGAATCCAAAAAGCTGTGCCGGTCCTTGATTTCCAAAACAGCACGGCGTACGGAATCCATATCCGAAAGGTCGCAAAGCACCAGCGAAAACTCGGCAGCCCGGTTTTTAGCCTGCAATTCGGCGATAGTCTGCAAGCCGAGCGCTTCGGAGCGGCACAGCAGGATCAGCTCGTTGTTTTCGGCCCTATACTCCGCAAGGGCGTTCGCTACCCCCCTGCCCATGCCGTTGCTAGCGCCGGTAATTAAAATTTTCATGTGTTCGCTCCTGTCGTTTCGCACTCAAAAACCTCGGTAATGCTTACTCCGAAGGCCAACGCTATACGGAAGGCCAGCTCCAACGACGGGGAGTATTTATCCGCCTCCATCGCGATTATGGTCTGCCGGGAGACTCCGGCCTTTTCGGCCAGTTCCTGCTGGGTCATTTCACCGGCAAAAAAGCGCAGTTTGCGTATATTGTTGCGAACACGCAGTTTGCCCTGCATTTAAAGCCCCTTTCGGTAATAATATAGCTGTGCAAGACCTTCCAGCAGGCTGCCGGCATAAAAACTGAAGAACATGATGTTCAGCATAACCACTGGAGGATGCCCCAGCAGCAGGCTTATCAGGGCGAAGAAGAACCCCATACCAGCCATTATGAAGCCGCTGCGCAGGGACTTCAGTTGAATCAGCTTGTCGCGCTCATCCTCCACCATTTCCTGCTTGATGGAGCGCTCAATACCCTTGTCGTCGCAGTCGGCATCGCGTATTTTAGCCTTCACCGCTACGCCCACGGACAGCAGAATGTGAAACAGTATCTGCACCAGTATGGTAACGATGATACCAAGACCGATATACCGGAGCATCAAGCCGGCCCACAGCGTCAAATCGGCGGCCGGCGCGGTTCCGGCCCTGTACCTGAGCCAGGCATTAACTGCATAGGCCACCATGAGAACAAGCCCCGAGACCAAGCTGGTTATGGTTTTCTTTTCCTGATATGACATCTGCACTCTCCTTACAAAATGTATTGTAGAACAAACTAAATGTAATTAATTTAATTCATAATGTCAAGTATAACATACATATTGTTGTGAAAGTTTACCACTGCATTGGCTATTCGGAGGCGCTCCCCCTGATTCTCGCAACCAAGTGGTCTATTATGCTTGGGAGCTCTGATATTATAGAGGCCCAAAGCAATACGATCACTTGTGTCTTTCCTGGAGCTTACACTAAAGTAATGAACATCATGACGAAATTTCTGGAGATTGCTTGTTTTGATCCACAATCTGCGCTACTAGCAGCTCAGGCCGGAGCAGACAGAATTGAGCTGTGCCAAAATTATACCGCTGGCGGCCTTACTCCGCCGGCTGAATGGTTGAAACAACTTAAAAATCATCTGGCATTACCGGTAAAGGTGATGATAAGACCACGCGCCGATGATTTTGTCTATTCCGAAGTAGAATTTCTAGCCATGCGCTCGGAACTGCTGCAGGCCAAGGCATTAGGTGCGGACGGTTTTGTGTTTGGCATCCTTAACCAGGCTGGTAGAATTGACATTGAGAGCTGTAAAGAACTTCTGGAGTTGGCAGCACCCCTACCCTGTACCTTTCATCGAGCCTTTGACCGGCTTGGTTCTGTGTCGGCAGCACTAGAAGGGCTGGAAATCCTGATCGAGCTGGGGTTTTCCTCGATACTGAGCTCAGGGTTAAAAGCTAGCGCGATGGAGGGCAGTGAGTTTCTGGGGGTGATGGTTCGGCAGGCGGCAGGCCGGATTGAGGTAATCCCGGGTGGCGGGATACGATCCGGCAATATTGCAGCGCTGGATGCAATCGTTGGAGCTGGGTTCTACCATAGTGCGGCCTGGAATTTGGATGCTGCTGCTTACGAAACCTCCGGTTCTTTTGACGCTAAAGAAATAATTCGACTGAAATTGAGCTTTCTTGAGTTTTCCAGCCTTCGGAATGTTTACTGAGATTTTTATTTATTGCCGCCAGTCAGATTTCTGGAAGCGAAAACATACAGGAAGTAAGCGTAGCACTTTCCTTTTGACACAATCCTTACTAATTTAGTAGTGATTAAGCGTTTGATAAAGCTGGAGGTCGCTTATGAAACTGGGCAGAGGCTCGTATATGATGGTTCCGGTTCTTTTTTTAACAACACTGACTGTTCTTAGTTTCGCCTGCGCACTGCCACAAGACAGCGGCAGTGCTTCTATAAGTTTCCGGATCGGTGGCGCCTTGCCCCCGCCCCAGCTTCAGGCTCCGGCAGGCAGCCAGAGCGCTAATGCCAAGCAAACGCGCGCCTTTATCCCGGCAGTTAGCGCCTCGCTACGGGTGCGCATTACCGACCCGGATACCAGCACCTTGGTGGAACGCAGTTTTCCGCTTGACGGTGCTGCAGTCACGGCCAGTGTGGACGGGCTTCCGGTAAATCGCGCATTGTCTGTGGAAGTTGCCGCCCTGGATGCGGCCAACGCAATAGTTACCAGCTGGGAAGGCACTACCACCCTACAGGAAGGGGTAAACAGCCTGCCGGTAGTACTTGCGCCTCCGGCCGCTTCGGTGGTTCCACTAACGGTAGCCGATACCAACCCTGCGCTGGCTTTAGAGACCCATACACTGGCAAGCGGAGCGCTGCGCTTCTACGAAATAAGTTTTACCGGTGATAGCCGGGAATGGCAGCTCATTGCCGACAGCCAGACTGCACATTGGCTGTGGATGGATGTGTACGATGCTGACTGGCGCAGGCTGCCGGCCATTGCAGCCGATCCGGCACAGGGCTGGATGGTTACAGCGGCGGGCGGCGGCCAGACGGTCAGGATAGCGGTGGCAAACACGGTGTTGTCTCCCGGCTATCCGGCAGGGACAGCTTCGTATGTGCTGCAGGCCAGACAGGCGTATTTTACCACGCCAGGAGCGAGTGTGTCCGGAACCGGCACCAGTTCAGACCCTGCCGAAATGGAATCAAGCATTGAGCTGAATGGCATCAGCATATTTCTGCAGGAAGGCAGCTACGCGATTCCGGGCGATATGGGTATAGTACTGCGAGCTGATATTCAGCTGTATGGCGGATTCTCAGCCGGCTCGTGGGCGGTTCGGGACAGCAAAACCTATCCCAGCATCATTACCAAGGCTACAGCGGGTTACGCCGGCGCGTTGAATGTTGGAGACGGAGAAATCCCGGGGACCGGCCGGGCCGACGGGCTGCAGCTGTTGGCAGACCCGATTGCCGACACTAACGCCACTACCACAGCTGTGCAGGTTAGTGGCATTACTGCCGATACACGCTTTATCATCAGCAACAGCCGGATTCTGGGCAGTCGTACGGGAACAGTAAGCAGCGGGGGCTATTCTGCCAGCGGGCTGAACATGAGTTCGGGCACCGGGCTGCTGGAAATTGCCGCATCGTATATTGAAGGTGGAGCATCGCCAGTACAGGGTACTATCAATGTTAGCAGCTACGGCATCAATCTAGCCATGGGCTCGGTGTATGTACATTCCAGCGATATCGATGGCGGCTATGCCAGTACCGGAAGTTCCAGTGCCAACACCTGGGGCATCTATGCCAACGGTGTCAGCAATGTCGGCCTGGTAGCGGCGGGCAACCGCATCTGGGGCGGTCGGGTGGAAGCCGGCAGCAATGGCAGTTCGGCTACCGGCATTTATGTCTATGGTCCAATCGACCCGGCCGCGCCGGTTTACATTGCCAACAATACTATCTCGGCTGGTTACGACAACTCGACACTGGCCGACCGGCTGCAGGGTATTGCGGTGCTGGATTATACTGGCGAGGTATTTATTGCAGGCAACACTGTGGATGCTGGTTCGGCGGATTTAGAAGCTGCAGCGGTGCTTTCGGGGATACGATCGGGTTTCGAAAACCGCAGCAGTGATGCGCTGGCCAATCTGCTATTTGCGGCAGATGGTACAGCGGCACCGGGTATTACCAAAGCAGCTTTCGAAGCAGATTTTGATATGGCCTACTTCCGCACGCTAAGCGGTAACACTTCGCTGGGCTTGAGCAATCCATATATTGCATCAAGCGGTGGCAATCCGGGACCGTTCACCGCCGCCCCCGCCCAAAGCAATAACGAAACGCTGGCTACCCTGCCCTCGACCGCCTTCCGCAGCTACCGCCCGGATGCCTACACAGCGGCCGACTGGTTTGCCGGCAACAACCTGCGTCCGGCTCAGGGCTTTAACCCGGGGACACGGGTAGATGTATCAGCCCATATCGGGGCGGCAGCCCTCAGCAACTGGCCGGCATTGGGGATGGATGCGGCGGGGACACCACGTCCGGCCAACGGCCAGTGGTTCCGCGGAGCCTACGAACCGTAA
>JAHIWF010000028.1 GCA_018815555.1 Spirochaetota bacterium
GTAAAAATATACACACCAAAAAGAATCAAGAGGGAGGTAAGCAGATTCACCGCCGACCCCAGAATCTCGGTAGCCTCGGTTCGCCGCCCGGCCAGAGCCGACGGGTGCAGCCTTCGGCGGGTCAACAGAACCCCGACACCGGCGGTTGCCGCGAACAAAACCGCCACCTCGCCCAGCGTATCAAAACCACGGTAACTGACCACAATGGCCGTAACCACGTTGGCCATGGCCAGCTCGGCCGGAGCCTGCTTCAGATAGGAGACCGCCAGCGCTGAAGGTTTTTCGGCAACACCGGCCTGTAATAACAGCGGCAACAAAGCCCAGCCGAGACCGGCCAGCGCCAGCAGAACCAGAACCTTCCGCATCATCGCTCACCCCCCGCCTCGGCCGCCGGGCTGTCCACCCGTTCATCCGATTCCTCGTTGTCGGCCTGTTTCGAACGAGCTAGCGCATACAGATACACCACAGTGGTCAACCCGGAACCGATGGCAGCCTCGGCCATGGCCACATCCGGCGCACCCATCAGCAAAAAAACCAGACTGGCCAAGAGACTAACGCCGCCGGACAGAATTATGGAAACCAGCAGACTGCGCGTAAGGATGGCACCGATACCGGCACCGATCATCAGCAGCCCGCTAACCAGGATGGCAATATCAATGAACATGCGGCACCTCCCCCACCTCGAGCCTAGTCGCGTCAATAGACGCGGCATCAATAGACGCGGCGTCGAGCGACGCGGACGCGGCTTCCGCCCGGGCTGCAGCTTGCGCCGCCGCCAGGTCGTCACCCAGCGCATCCGGAACCAGCGAGGCCTTCAGCTTGTGCCGGAACAGATGCGCCGCCCTGGCCAGCGCGTTGGAGCTTACCGGATTGGTTAACACGATAAATCCGGCCAGCAGCAAAGTACGGCCCAGATATTCCGGCCGCATTACTCCGATGCCCACCAGAAACAGGATCGAACCCAGCGTCGTGGCCTTGGTACCGGCCTGCATGCGGTTAAAAGCGTCCGGCATGCGCAGCAAGCCAATTGCCGACAGCAGAAAGAAGGCCGAACCCAGCAGCGTTAGCACTGCTCCGATGATCTCGCGCATCACAGCCCCCCTTCCAGATAGCGGGCCAGAGCCACCACACCGGCAAAACCGACCAGACCGTACACCATCGCCACGTCAATATAAATAATGCGGCCCGAGATCAGGGCAAAAGCGGCGATACCGGAAACCACCAGAATGGTCATCGCATCTAGGGCGACAATACGGTCGATAGCCCAGGGTCCCTTGGCCAGACGCAGTGCTGCCAGCAGCAGAGCCAGCGCCAGAATCCCCACAGCCGTCATAAAAATCGCGTCAGCCACAGATCACCTCCAGATATTTCTCGAAGTCGGCCACAATAGCCCGGGTTGCCCCCTCCGGATCACTGTCCTGCACCTTTATCCAGTGCACATACACATCCTCGCCCCTGGTCTCCACCGTAATGGTACCGGGCGTAAGCGTAATGGAATTAGCCAGCAGCAAGCGCCCCAATGGGGTTTTCAGGCGGGTTTTTACCTTCACAATACCCGGCGCGATAGGCAACCGGGGATGCAGCACCCTGAACGCTACATCCAGATTGGATAGCACCAGTGCCTTCAGGAAAACAAAAACATATGCAAACAAGTAGGCCAAGGCCTTCGGATTCAGCTTCAGATCGCCCAAAGGTGACGAAGGGAAAAAAGGCAGCACCGCGATCAAAAACGCCACCACCGCCCCCGCAAGCGCCTCCTGGGTTTTCCAAGGCGCAGTCAGAAGCAGCCATGCTCCCCACAACCCGAGAAAAACCAGAACCCTGGCCTTCAGTGTTTTCATGGAACTCTCCCCCCAAATTAATAAAGAAACCTTTTCACTAGTGTAGTGGAAGTATTTTCAGATAGCAAATAAAGCAGACCTGCATACCTAAAAAGCTAACAATGTAATTTTTATCTATATACGAATCGCTATATTTAAATACAACAATATTAAATTGTCAAGCAAAAATTCTACCAATTTAATAGTGATCACCGAAATAACGAGGTTCAAGAAGGTGTATGAGACATCGAATCCATTATCATTGCCGTTGGTCCCGAGAAAAGCTTATGCGTAGTTTATAAAACCACTTGCAAGATAGTCCAAGAATCAAGGCTTGACAGCAGAAGTAGACCAGATTTACACTTATCAAGGCGCTGCTAGGCTCAGAATAAAGCCTTAAGGGCCGAAAATCAGATAGTAGTACTTGCAGGGGACAAGGGACTAGTGGCAGTCCGGCCTAATACCCGAATCCAAAAATCAAGCACAAATGGAAACTATGAGTATAGATATAATCCCAAACGGCACAATACTGATTGATCGATATACAGTTACTAAATCAATCGCTGAAGGTGAGCATACAAAAACGTATTGTGCCTATGATGAAAAGGGAAACAGAGAGGTTATTTTAAAAATATTTTTTTTTAGTTTCATTAAAGAATGGAGTACCCTGGATTGTTTCGAAAAAGAAATCAAGATCTTAAAAAATCTGAATTATGCCTATATACCCAAATATATAGATGATTTTCAATGCGAAGTTAATGCTGAGAAAATACATGCACTGGTTTCTGCCTATATTGCTAGTGAGAATCTTCATGAAATCATACATAGAGGCCATAAATTTTTGCTGCCTGATATATTACAGATTTTTACAAACGTAATTAAAATTCTGGCCTACCTTCATAGTCTGCATCCTCCCGTTATTCATAGAGATATTAACCCTAAAAACCTTCTACTTGATAAAAACGGAAATGTATATCTTATTGACTTTTATTTTGCGAGCAATCCATGGACTGATCAAGCTGTATCTTCTGCAATATTTGTCGGTACTCCTGGATATACGATAATCGAGCAATATACAAATGCGATATCCTTAAGTGAGGATGTTTATTCACTTGGTGCAACTGTGCTTTTTTTATTGACCGGCAGGAATCCTGATGAATTTGAAAGGATCGAAGGTAAAATTGACTATGGCAAATACAGCTCTATCCCCGCCTACTTCAGCTCTTTGATTGATAAAATGATCGAACCAGATAGCAGGAAGCGGCTGCAGAGCATTAATGATGTTTCTAACTTATTAAACGAGATGACACCCACGAAAGAAGAAGAAGAAGAAGAAGCATATTCCAATGTTAGTTATTTTTCATGCGATGACTTCGGGCGCACGCCTTTAATGATGGAAATTATTAATAATAATGAAAAATCAGCAAGAAATTTGATCGAAAGAGGTTCTGATGTAAATGCTGTCGATACAGAAGGTATTAGCATACTAGGGCATGCTGTTATCAATAATAATGAAAAGATTATCAGGCTGCTCTGCAGTAATAAAAGTTTGCATATAAATCCAAGCAATCCTAATGTTATTGATACTTTAATTTTAGCCTCACGTCATAACAATCATGGAAACATAGGCAAATTATTACTCGCTCATGGAAAATATATTGATTCAAAAGACAATGACGGAAAGACGGCACTGGATTACGCAATAATTAATCGGAACGCGCAATTGATTAAACTGCTGGTCGATAATGGAGCTGAATTACACGAAGCGAGCCTGGATGATGAATATGTGATTGAAGCCTTGAAAGATGGTAAAGCCGCTGAAGAAATAAATAAAATAGATAACCAGGGCAGGACAGCTTTGATGATAGCTATCCATGAATATGAAGATTTAAAGGCAAAAATCCTCATTGCTCAAGGAGCGGATCTTAATGCACAAGATAAAAAAGGCCGGACTTCTCTGATTTATACCATTTGGCATGAAAGATTTGCTATAACAGAGCTTCTTATTAATAAAGGCGCTGAACTGAATATTCAGGATAATAAAGGCATGTCCGCATTAACCTGGGCTGTGGATCGTAAATACTCAAAAATTGCAAAATTATTAATAAAAAATGGAGCTGATGGTTTAGTTAAAGACAAACAGGGCAATACGCTTGCACATTACGCGACAACCAAAAAGACGATAAGTATTCTTTCCCAGGCAGGATTACCCATTCAGTAGAGTATAAATGCAAAACAGCTTAGGTTGATGGATATAACATACCCGGGCAGGGGAGCTAGCCCAACGCTATCCGACGCGTGCAGTACTCCAGCGAAGATTCGCGATGGGCAACCACGATGCAGGTTTTTCCAAGTTCCTGCCGGCTAATGGCCGCAAAGATTGAGCGCTCAGAACCTTGATCTAGCGCGCTTGTCGCCTCGTCGAACAGAATCACCTCAACCTTGCGCAATAAAAGACGCGCCAGAACAAGTCGCTGTTTCTGTCCTCCAGACAGCCGGACACCTTTCTCGCCGATTATAGTATCAAAGCCCAGGGGTAGTTGTCGGATAAAATCATCAATGCAGGCCAGCGCGCAAACTTTTTCCAGCATTTCCGGCTTCGCATGCTCGTCGGCCAGCAGCAGGTTTTCGCGAATCGAACAGTTAAACAATAAGTTCTCCTGCATGACGACCCCAATTTTATCAAAAAGATACATGGGATCCAGCGATCGCACATCTATATCATTGAATAATACTTCACCACTCTGCGGTTCCAGCATACCGACCATCAACTTAATAAGTGTCGTCTTTCCAACCCCACTTTTTCCGACTATGGCAACCTGCTCGCCCTGCCGAATCTCGGCACTAAAATTCTGGAAGAGCGGCTCTCCTCCCGGATAGGCAAAACTAAGATTGCGGATGCTGAAACTGCCATGCTCATGCAACGGTCGCTTTGTAGCGCTTGTCCGCTCCGGAGCCGAAGTAAATTCACTGAGCACCCGGTCATAGACCGGAGAATTACTGCGCAGTTCGGCATTACAGGTGGATACTGTCTTGATACTTTTTGCCAAAAGGTCAAAATAGATGGAAAAAACCAGCAAGCTGCCAATACTCAAGTTCCCTCGAGCGATCAACAGTCCACCCAGAAAAAATACCGCAAATTTCATGAAGAACTCGTCTTTAAGCCGAGGGATAACCAGGGTACGGGCCGACCAGTAATTTATCCAGCGGCCGAAAAAAAGAGCATAGTTATGAGCGAATCGTACAAAGCCAGCAGCCTCATGCCTTTGCAAATTAAGTGACTTAACCGTTTTCCAGCCCTGCAGGCTCGTCAGCAACCAGGATTGCCAAGCATCCGCGTTAATCCGATTGGTTTCTATCAGCAGCTTTTCCTTCAGACTGATTCTATAATCGATAAAAAACGTTAACGGAATTGCACAGCAAGCAAATAGCGCAAGCGCCCAATGAATGCGAAACAGCATGATCCCCGCAACGAGCGCTGTAATATAGGACCGGACATAATCTATCACCTGAACATTCCCGAAACCGGAGAACAGCTCCATATCGTCATCAATGCGCAGTTTCATATCTCCAGGACTTCTCTGCCCAATCCTGACAAACGGCAGCTCCATATAGATTTCGAGCAAATGTCGCTTTAGGCGATACATGGTTAGGCGAACCACTGAATTTTCGCAGCTGATTTTCAGATAATCAAGAAGTATACCGGTCAAAGTACAGCATAAATACCCAATAAGGACCAATGATAACTTAGGTAAATCCCTGCCGATAATTACATCGTCAACAAAAATCCGATAAAACAGCGGCTGGATAAACGCCAAAGACAGCGCCAGACCACTTACAACAACCAGGGCCCCAAAAAAGCGGCGCACACCATAAGCATGCGCATAGAGCAGTTTGAGCAGAGCGAGTCGATACCGGAACAAGTTCATACATCCACCTCTTCTTTCGCGAACAAGGAGCGAAAGGCTTCGCTGTCGCGCAATAAGACTTCAGGTGAACCGGCAATATGCGCCTGTCCGTTCTCGATCATCAAGACTTTATCACACAGTAAAACCGAGCTTTCGCGGTGCGATATTACAATTGCTGTTCTACCGGACAATACCTCTTTCCAGGCGTCATGAACGGCTCGCTCCGTTTCGAAATCAAGCGCACTGGTTGCTTCATCGAAAATAATTATAGCCGGATTTTTCAAATAAATGCGGGCAATCTCCAGACGTTGCTTCTGACCTCCGGACAATAGCAAACCATTCTTTCCCAAAACAGTATCAAGCCGGGCTACGAGGCCGGAAATAAAATCACCGATACCAGCCCTTAAGCAAGCCTGCCAGACTTCTTCTTCGCAGGCATGAGGATCTCCTAATAGAATATTTTCCCGAATCGTGCCGTCAAACAATAAAATATCCTGCTGGACAATCCCAATATTTCGGCGAACCGACCACAGACTATGGTCATGTATGTTTTTCCCGTCAATTAAAATCCTGCCTCGCTGAATTTCATACAGCCCTATAAGCAGATTGGCGATTGTAGTCTTGCCACAACCGCTTTTACCTACCAGGGCAAAATGTGTTCCCGGTTCAATGGTGAAACTCAAACCTGCCAGTACGGGAGATTTTTTCTCATAGGCGAAATCAACATCCTGAAATTCCACCCTACCTTGCGTAATGGACAGTTCAGCTGTGCCCTTCCAGTCCGATTCATCTTCGGTTAATAAAAAATCCCTCAACCTGCCCATCTTGGTTAAGCGCATCTGCGCATCGAGTCTGTTGCGCACACAACTCAATATAGTGTCTTCATTCAAAATTGTCACAAAGGTCACAAGTACGATAACGTTCCCGATACTGATTACACCAAGATAGGATAAATAGGCGCACAGAGCAAAAACTGACAACAATAGCCCAAGATTCGTCATGCTAATGATTGCATCGGACAACCAGGAAGCCTTACGTACGCTGAAACGGATATCGAACAAGCCACGCTGATGGCTAGCAAAGTCCTTGCGCACCTTGCTTTGCGAGCGCAAAAGCTTAATATCCACAAGTCCTTTAATCACTTCAAACAGCCAAGAAACATAGGTACCATTATTGTGGCGCTCCTGCTCATGCATATGCCGCACGGCCTCCTGACGGCGCAGGGTAACCCAAACTGATAGCGGCAGGAAAAGCGAGGCCGCCAGCCCAACACGGTAATCAATGCGATAGATGCATAAAAGATATAAAGCACCCCGCAAGATGTAATTGGTAAAGTGTATGACATTGCGGATCATGAAGAGCATGCATTCCTGCACGTCATAAAATAATAAATGTATCAACTCACCTGATTTGAAATGCGCCAGATGTCTGGCCTTGGAATTTAGTATTTTTTTAAAAACATCCATCTTGATATCGAAGGTGAACATACTCATCAAGTAGCCATGCACCGTATAGCGCAGGAATACCAAGAGACTGGTAAACAGCGTCATACCCATGAACACAAAGCCGATGCGTAAAAATACCGTCAGGTTACGGAAGTAAACAATCTGGTCAACCATAATGGAAAGAATAATCGGTGAAATAACAAAAAAGACCGCTTCTACCGTACCATCCAGGAAGAATAGCAGGAAATTGCGCCGGTGCTTTTTTAAATATTTCGACAGGAAGCGCAGTCCTTCGAAATACCCCAAACGCTTACTCATAACTCTTACCTGCACGAACAATAATGCGTCGCAACAGGGTCTCAGTACCCCGCGGTATGTCGATATAGATGCGGCCGGACCATGCTTTGGCGCTTTTAATGCGCGCTAAAGCGGCCAACGAAGCAGCTTCTGGATGCAGCAGTACACGACCCGCTGCTTCTTCTACCCTAGCTATTTCCACAGCAGCCACATAGTCATTACGGTTTACGTAGGCATACACTGTACCGGCCGAAAAATCTTCGACAGAAGTACTAACGACAATCCGGTTGTCTACATCCACCTCCGCCGGAAACGTGATCATTACATCGAGGTCTATGGATATCGCAGCAAATATAAAAACACTGATGCCAAGTACCAAAAACATGAGCGTAGGCCAGGCCGATGCAGTAACAGCACGCGCATACTTGGTTCCAGCTTGGTTTTTTTTATACAATAAACGCAAAACAATACTCCCGAACTCTCGCTAAGGCTAAGGAGTATAAACAAGCTGTCGCAAGTCCGCAAGCTGTCGCAAGCCCGCTACTGCGCCAGATACCATTCTATCCAGTCACCTTACCCCGCGCCGCGCCACAGGCGCGCGAAACTGCACCTTAATGCATTCAATCCAGCCGCCTTTATCCCATCCCGCGCCGCGCCATAAGCGCGCGACACCAGTTACAGGACGCTAAAAAATAACGTAGGAGATGTCGCAATTCCGCAAGCGGCCTTGCTTATGCAGTTGTCGCAATTCCGCAGTAGCGGACTTGCTTATGCAGTCTCGCTGGCGCAAAACTGCGCCTTAACCCCGCGAAACTGCGCCTGATACCAGATCCACCCAGCCGCCTTTATCCCATCCCGCGCCGCGCTATAAGCGCGCGAAACCAGTTTCAGGACGCTAAAAAATAACACGGGAGAGACAAGGCGAAAGGCCATGAGGGAGGCGCAGGCAGGCGCGTGAAGATTGGCGATCATTATTGCCAA
>JAHIWF010000258.1 GCA_018815555.1 Spirochaetota bacterium
AAGCCAATGAAAAAAATTCTTCTGGTCGAAGATGATGCAATCATTGCACATAGTGAGAAAATCAGTCTTGGTAAATATGGCTATGAAGTAGTTATTGCCAATTCTGGGGAAGAAGCGGTAGAAATAATTAACAATATGACAGGTATTCAGCTCATACTGATGGATATCGATTTGGGACGCGGTATTGATGGTACAGAGGCTGCTGCTCTCATCCTTAAAACGCATGACCTTCCGATTGTTTTCCTGTCCAGCCATACCGAAAGCGATGTTGTCGAGAAAAGCGAGAAAATAACTTCTTATGGTTATGTGGTAAAAAATTCGTCTATAACCGTTCTTGACGCATCCTTGAAGATGGCCTTTAAACTCTTTGAATCGAAAAAGCATGCGGAAAAGATCGCTCAGGAGCTTCATATACACCAGATCGAGCTGCAAATGCAAAATCAAGAGTTACGAACCAAGCAATCCGAACTGGAAGCTTTGCACCTGTGGTATCTCGAATTGTATGATATGGCTCCAGTAGCCTATTTTACCATCGCTGAAAACGGCGCAATTCTTGATGCGAATATCAGGTCAGCCGACCTTTTAAGGGAAGCACAAGCAGTACTGATCAAGCAATCCTTCACTACCTATATTGTGCCTGAATATCAGGATCTTTATTATCTGCATCGTAAAAAATTAATAGAGACAGGCACCTTACAAACCTGTGAGTTGCAGATGTGTCGGCAGGATGGAACTGTTTTTTCGGCTTTTTTAAAAGCCGGGATGGTGTATGACAGTACCGGACTTTTAATCTGCCGTATGGTTGTCGTAGAGCTTAACAGCATAATTAAGTCAGAGATATGCAAGGACGGTTCTCTCTGAAAAAAAGCAATATGAACAAGAGAGATGTAGGAGAATACAATCTGGCTTTCAATGACATTTCTAATGCTGAAAATGTGGCTCAGGATAGATTTTGCTACCCGGTAGTAGGCATCAGCGCCTCAGCCAGAGAACTTTCGGCATTGGAGAACTTTTTTGGTGGGATGCCATCTGATAGCAATCCTGGCATGGCTTTCGTTTTAGTACAGCATTCAGCTCTCGACAATATGAGCATTGTGGCTGATGTAATTCGCGGGTATACCCGCATGCAGGTTTTTGAAGCCATAGAAGGAATGAATATTGAGGTAAATTGTGTCTACCTGTGTCCGCCGGGTTGTGCCATGGAAATTCTAGACCGATGCTTTCATCTCTTAGCTCCTATGGTGTCCCCTAGCCACAGGCTGCCAATCAATACTTTTTTTTGTTCACTCGCCCGAGAGCTCAAAGAACAAGCCATAGCCATCATACTTTCAGGTCTCGGTTGTGATGGTAGTCTTGGCGTACGTGAAATAAAAGCTGCAGGCGGCATGGTAATGGTGCAAAGCCCGCGAAGTTTTCAGCATGACAGAATGTCCATAAGTGCTATTGGCCCTGAGCTCGTTGATTTTCAGCTGACACCAGTGGAGATGGCTACCTCACTGATTTCATATAATATCAGTACCTTCGGCAATGGCGATATTGATTCCCGTAATCCAAATCGGACTGCCGCTTTGTTAAAAGAGGTTTTCATTCTGCTTAAGAATCAGTCTGGACATGATTTTTCGCAATATAAAGCAAGCACAATCATGCGGCGCATTGAACGCCGAATGGCATTTCATCAAATTGCTTCGCTGGAAACCTATCTAAGTTATATGCAACAGGAAAATTCAGAGGCTGACCTGTTGTTTCATGATCTTTTGATTGGTGTAACCAATTTTTTTCGTGATCCTGATGCTTTTGCCGTACTGGAAAACCAGTTTATCCCTAAATTATTCGAGAACAAGAAGAGTGGGGCAGCAATTCGGGTCTGGTGCCCCGGGTGTTCTACCGGCGAAGAAGCCTATTCACTGGCTATTTTGCTTGTGGAATATATGGAAAAACTGAATCAGCGCTTTTTGCTGCAGGTTTTTGCTACTGATATCGAGTTTACCGCTATAACTACAGCAAGGGCAGCTGTCTATCCAGCGAGTATTGCTGCAGATATATCCCCGGACCGCTTGGCCCGGTTTTTTACTATCGAGACGGAATCTGCGGATGGTTCGCCTCAGGCCTACCGTATCAGCAAGAGTATCCGTGATATCCTGATATTTTCCGAACAGGATGTGATAAAGGACCCGCCTTTCTCCAGCCTGGATCTTATTAGTTGCCGTAATCTAATGATCTATCTGGGCAGCAAATTACAAAAGCGTTTGATTCCCCTGTTCAGCTATGCTTTGAATCCCCATGGCCTGCTATTCCTGGGGGCTTCAGAATCTATCGGCGAGCACGTTGAACTTTTTGTCGTGTTGGACCGGAAGGCAAAAATTTATCAAAACAAACATAGTGTGGCGCATGGCCAGGGCTTACGTCAGCGAGCCTTCCCGATGCCTGCGTTGAGAGGAGAGACAGCCATGGCATCTTCAAAAAAGTTGGAGCATAAACGGCCAGAGCATAAAGAACCGTTACGCGAAATCGTCGAACAAACCTTTTTAAAGAAGCTGGCGCCTTCCGGAGCTCTTGTTAATAGTCAGGGCGACATTTTTTATCTGCAAGGCCGCACGGGGATGTATCTTGAGCCGGCTACTGGGGTGGTAGGTGCTTATAACATTCTTAAGATGGCTCGTGAAGGACTAAAGTTGGATCTGACCACAGCTTTATTCAAAGCGGTTCAGAACAAAAGCAGTATTTATTGTCCTGGGCTCTTGGTCAAAACAAACGGCCACTTTACTCCAGTAGATCTGAGTATTTGTCCTGCGGAAACAGTTATTGGGGGATCAAATCTACCAGAACTGTATCTGGTTATTCTGCAAGAAGGTAAACTTTGTGAAAGGGATTTAAAAGGTTCTGGAGCTGATTATTTAGAAGGTAGCAGTGAAGATGTTGTCGCCGCACTAAAGAGAGAGCTCGTGGCCAAGGAAGAATATCTCCAGAGTGCAAACGAAGAGCTGGAAACCTCAAATGAGGAGCTAAAGACTTCAAATGAAGAAATGCAGTCCATCAATGAGGAATTACAATCAACCAATGAGGAACTTGAAACCTCGAAAGAAGAGCTACAGTCGGTAAATGAAGAATTGGCTACCGTCAACGCTGAACTACAGGCCAAAGTTCTAGATCTGTCGATGGTCAATAATGATATGAATAATTTGTTGTCGGGAACTGGCATAGCTACTGTGTTCGTTGATTTTCAATTAAAAATTCTTCGTTATACTCCTGCGGTCAAGGAGATTATAAATCTGGAAAAGGGCGATGTAGGTCGGCCCATCAATCATTTTGTAATCAACCTTGTAGGCTATGCAAGCTTGATTGAGGATATTCAGTCGGTATTCAATACCTTGGTTTCAAAGGAAATTGATGTTCAGACTGCAGCCGGGAAATGGTTTACCTTGAGGATTTTACCTTACCGAACCATAAACAATGTAATTGAAGGCGCAGTAATTACTTTTGTGGATATTACCGAACGCAAGCAGTCGGAAGAAAGAATAAAGGCGGTTCTTGCCGAAAAGGAATTAATCCTCAAGGAGGTTAATCATCGTATTAAAAATAACATGCATAGCATGAAAAGCATGCTAATGCTGCAGGCCGCGAAAATAACAGATTCTTCCGTCGTATCAGTGCTTGAAGATGCAGGGAAGCGGATGCAAAGTATGGAGATTCTCTATGACAAGCTATATCAGTCAGCAAACTTTTCAGAATTGTCGATTAACGCCTACCTGCCCTCATTGGTAGATGCTATAATCAGCAACTATCCTTATGGCGATTCAGTAATAGTCGAAAAAAGTATTGACGATTTTACCCTTGACGCGAAACGTTTACAGTTACTGGGTATCATTGTCAACGAGTTGTTGACGAATATCATGAAGTATGCATTTAGGGATGTAACAAAGGGGGTTATCACCGTTTCTGTGAAGCTTTGCGAGGAACAAGTTACTGTTAATGTTCAGGATAATGGTGTCGGCATACCTCTCCCCGTTTTTTCGGACAATTCGTCAAACTTCGGGCTGACTATGGTTAATGTACTTGCAGAGCAATTGAATGCAACTATCCGTATTGAGTGCAATGGTGGGTCAAGAATTATTTTGTCATTCAAATTGTGAAAACCGGCTGTCCGCTTCCCTACAGTCCGGCCGGTATTACCAGAATGGCGAAATATTGCAAAATAACGCCGGCAATTACAAAGGCCTGCCACAAAGAATCGGCAAAGGGCGAGTTCGGCCGGTTTTTGAACACTAAAGCCAAAAGGTACATGGCCGCTGCCGGAACCAGCCAGAGGAAGCTGATCTCGCCCAAGCGCTGCCTGATCGGCTCAAAAAACGGCATTAATACAAAAAACAGCAGATAGCCAAAGCTTACCGCATAGCGCCGGAACACCCCGATGATGGTCAGGTACAGTAAAAAACCGCTTACTGCATAAAACAGCGTCATGCCCAGCAATAACCAGCCCCAAAATCCGCTTAAACTGGATAGCATAAAGGGCATGTAAATGCCGGCTGGCAGAAAAAAAGTTCCGGCTTCTTCCAGTGCCCGCAGGGTTGGCCGCGGTTTGCGCAGGCTTAAAAAGGAATGCAGGGTAGAAATTACAAAACGATAAATAGTGACCCCGCCAAACAGCGAAATACCGACTACATAAGCAGCCGGTGCTGTTCCGGCCGCGGCTGCCGAACCGGCCATCACAATAAGCGGAACCAGGCCACCGATGGTAAGCAGCGAAGCCAGCCCGTTAAGGCTGCCGTTGGCAATACGCACGCTCGCAGAAAGGTTTGCAGTATGTACGGTGGCGTTTTTTTGCATTTGCATAGAGACCAAGTATAACGCAAAAAATATCTGTTGTATATTGCCCGTCAGCGCCAGCTGTGCTACAAGTAGCTATGAATTTTTCAGCCCACAAGAAAATCCGGTTGGCCGGCCGCCTGCTGGTATTGCTGACGCTGCCAGCATTGCTGGGATTGCTTGCATTGCCATTTTCCTGCAGTCCGTCGGCCAGACAGGGCGCTTCGCCTTCCGCTTCCCTGCCGGACCAGTCTGGCGCCGAACCGGCTTCGACTGCTGTGTTGCCTGAATTATCCGCCGCCGACCGTCTCTACAATGCGGCTGCTGAACGTACCGCCACCCTTACAGTGCGCCAGCTGGCCGGCCAGCTGCTAATGGTCGGTCTGCCCGACACCGGTCAGCTTTCCGCCGCCAGCACAAAGCACCTGCAGGATTTACAGCCCGGGGCAGTGCTGCTCTTCCGTTACAATCTGCCGCGCGGGGTGGAGGCTATTCAGAGTTTTATCCAAAGCATCAGCACGGCTCAAGGCCTGCCGCCATTCATAAGTATAGACCATGAAGGCGGCCTGGTTTTCCGCTTTGCCGACGAAGTGACCAGGCTGCCGGCCGCACAAACCCTGGGCAAGCGCAGCAATGCCGCTGAGCTGGCTGCCTTAAGTGCCGGCATAGCCGCCAGCGAGCTGAGCGCCCTGGGCTTTACCCTTAATCTGGCTCCGGTTACCGAAGCCGCGGCCGGCCCGGCCGCGGGCTTTCTGGGCAGCCGGGCCTGGTCCGATCAAGCCTATACTGCAGCTCGCCTGGCCTCTGTTTATGTGCAGGCTGCTCAGGATGGCGGGAGGAGCTCAGCTGACGCTAGTCTGGCCTGCGCGGTAAAGCATTTCCCTGGTACTGCCGAAGCCGATCCCCATCAGGCACTAGCCAGCCTCGGTGGTGATCTGGCCCATATCGATACGAATTTCCTGCAGCCGTTCAGCCTGGCCTTGGCTGCCGAACCGGCTGCCGTTGTCCTGTCCCTGGTGGTGGTGCCGGCCCTGGATGCAGAACGGCCGGTGCTGTTTTCGCCTGCTGTGGTCCAGGATCTACTTAAGCAGCGGCTGGGTTATCGCGGAATCGTACTCTCCGACGACATCGTCATGAAGGCTCTGGCCGGCAGCGGCAGCCTGGCCGACCGGGCCTTGCTGGCCCTGGAAGCCGGTGTGGACATGATCATGATCAGCAGCCTGGCCGATGCACTGCTGGTCCGCGACCAGATCAGTGCCGCGGCGGAAAGCGGCCGGCTGCCGCTGGCCCGTCTGCAGGACGCCGCCGCCCGGGTGCTGGCGCAGAAGCTGCGTTTCGGTCTGCTGCAGGCCGACGGCAGCTCCCGGCTGGCAGAATTGCCCTCAGCGGAAGTAGTTCGATCCTTGGTCGCTGAAAACAGGGCCGGCTTAAGCGCTGCTCTGGCCGCGCCCTGATCAAATCCATACCGGCCGGCAGCCTGTGGTCACTATGTATGCTTTGTCAAACCTAAAAACGTATAAAAAGGCACAAACTATGCCGATGATCTTTACATGAACCGGGTGATTGTTAGTTATAAAGCCTGTGCCGGCCTTTTTGCCGCCTGCCTGGCCTTGTTAAGCCTGCTGCCGCTAGCCTCCCAGGATCTGGGCATCAGCCCGGTGGATCTGCGCATCGAACAGCGCGCAGACGGCGGTTATCACCTGTATATTCGCGCCAAACCCGGCGTGGGCAGTGTATTGCTTACCGAGACCACCAAGGATCCACAGGGGCAGGCCGACAACTACGCCTATCGTGCCGAAAGCTGGAACCAGTATAACGGTAGTGAGCAGCGCATTCTGGACGGTGAGTTTATTCCGGCGGACAGCGGACTGTTTTTCCTTATCGATTCCACTCCGGAGCCGGACAGCCAGTTCGGGTCGGCCTTTCATATTTTTATTCCCTGGGTGGTTGAATGGGGTTATAGCTGGACGCGAAATGGACGTACTTTTCTGGCCGACGGCACCTTTATCAATATCCGCAGTTTTACTCAGCCCTATGCCGATTACAGCGGCGAGTTCCTGGACAATCCGTATCAGATTTCGGTAACCCAGCGGCCCTTCGAGCGTCCGCCCGCGCCAGTTGCGCCACAAGCCCTGATTGCGCCAATTCCGCCGCCGCAAACGCCGGTGGCCGAACCAGCAGCTGAACCGGAAGCAGTGGTGGTGCCTGAACCGGAAGCGCCAGAGCCGCCGCAAGCCGATGCGTCAATTTTTATGCAGTCCACCCTGGACGCCTTTACCGATATTGCCGAGAGTAACGACGGCAGTATCCAGTATTCCTGGGGCACCGAAGACATCGTGCCGCGCCTGGCTCGGCTGATCGATACCGTACCCGGAGACAGTCTGGATCTGGTTATCTGCATCGACACGACCGCATCAATGGAGGATGATATCGACGCCCTGCGGGCACTGCTGCCCGACATGATCCGGGAAAAAACCGCGCGCTTCCGTAATTTCCGCCTGGGCCTGGTTACGTACAAAGATTATTTCGAGGAATATGTGGTGCAGAAGCATCCGTTTACTTCTGCCTTGGCCACGTTTGTAAATTCGCTGAACCGCATTCGGGTGCGTGGCGGGGGCGATATTCCCGAGGCGGTCTATGAGGCCCTGTACGAAGGTTTGACCGGCTTTGACTGGCTGGCGCCTGAGCGCATGATGGTTCTGATCGGCGATGCGCCGCCGCACCCGATTCCGCGCGGGCGAATCAGCAAATCCACCATCGACACACTTTCCAAAGCGCTGAAGGTACAGATAGATGTTATCATCTTGCCCCACTAAAATGCAGTTCATAAAAAACTGTTTACAAGCCGGCTGTATACCGGTTACACTCGTTATGCTGCAAATACAGAACAAGGAGCCGGCCAGGTGAAGTGTGCACCGAAATTGCATAATTTGAACAGTGTACACTGCCGCATTTTGCCTGTCCTTGCTGTCCTGCTGCTTTGCGGGCTGGCAGGCTGTGCACCCGGCGGTGGGCTGGATGTATCCGGGCTGCTTGCAGTACCGGCTGCAGCAATAGATGCCGCTGACGGGGCTGCCGGCGGAGCTGCGGACAGCAGCGATGAGGCCGCCCAGACCGGCAGTGTGGATTTCAGCGAAATGGCCGAAATTGATTCTCTGTCCGGACTTGAACTGCCGGCCGAAGAAGCACCACCGGACGAAGGCTTGTTTTACCGTGCCTACAAGGTGGTGGCCGGCGATACCATCTCGGATATTGCCGAAAGCTACGGCGTTACCACCGACAGTATAATTACCTTTAACGACGTAACCAATGCGCGTGGCCTGCAGATCGGTACCCTGCTCAAGATACCCAACATGAACGGCATCCTGTATAAAGTTAAAAGCGGCGATACACTTTCTTCACTTGCCAACAGTTATAAGATTTCACTGGACCGCACGGTGGAGCTGAATGGTCTGGAAGGTGACCAGCTAATCGCCGGCACCCGGATCTTCCTGCCTGATGCCCGCTTGTCCAGCTTTACTCTACGCGAGATAAACGGCGACCTCTTCGCCTGGCCGCTGCGTAACTACATAACCAGCTGGTATGGCTGGCGCAATGATCCCTTTACCGGCAGACGGGCCTTCCACACCGGTATCGACATTGGCGCTCCCACCGGAACCGCGGTACGTGCGGCCATGGAGGGACGGGTAAGTTCCACCGGTACTTCTACTGTTATGGGTAATTACATAATCATCAGTCATCATTCCGGTTATTCTACCCTCTATGCACATTTGTCCAGTATCGCGGTAAAGCGCAATGCCTGGGTGGGCACCGGAACGATAATCGGCCGGGTAGGCAATACTGGCTACAGTACCGGTCCACATCTGCATTTTACGGTGCGCAAGAACGGCTATACCCTGAATCCAATGACCTTATTGCGCTAAATGCGCCACTCTGGTGCCGGTCAGCCTATTTGACAGTTGACCTTTTTTCAGTTACCATACAGTCAGCATGAAAAGCCTCTCGGGTATTCCAGCATCGTCCGGCATAGCGATAGCCAAGGCTTTCGTTTTCCTCGACGATGACGAGCCAATAATCCCCCGCTATTCGATCGGCGCCACGGAGCTGGCAGCGGAGTGGGAGAGGTTTATGGTCGCCCTGGAACGGGCCCGCGAAGACATTGTCGCCTTGCGTGATCGGGCCTTGCGCGAGATGGGCGAGGAACATAGTGCCATTTTTGATGCCCACCTGATGATGCTCGAAGATATCGACCTGATGGAGAATATCGAAGCCAGCCTGAATGACAGTCTGCTCAATATCGAATGGGTGCTGCACCAGTATTCCATGTCGGTGGTAAAACAGCTGGAAAGCCTGAGTGACCCGCATTTTCAGGAGCGGTCGGCCGATGTGCACGATATTACCCATCGTATTCTGAACCATCTGATGTTCCGCGAACGCTTCTCGCTGGCTGATCTGCCGGATGATGTTGTGCTGGTAGCCTATAATTTACTGCCCTCGGACATGATTTCCATGAACCGGCAGCGGGTAAAGGGTATTGTAATGGATGCCGGCGGCAAGACCAGCCACACGGCAATTCTGGCCCGCGCATTCGAGATTCCGGCGGTACTGGGCCTGGCCGGCAGTGTCCGCAGCATTCGAAATGGCGAGATGGTTGTGGTTAATGGCCAGTCCGGCCAGGTTATCATCGAACCTGATACTGACACCCTGGTCCGCTACGAGAACGTGCGTGCCAGTCTGCTTGCCCGTAATAGCGATCTGGCGGCTTTTGCCAAAATGCCGGCCTTAACCAAAGACGGTCAGGCAGTAATCCTGAAGGCCAATATAGAGGTGCCCGAGGAGACCGAATCGGTTCTGCGTCATGGTGCCCATGGGATCGGACTGTTCCGCTCCGAGTTTCTGTTTCTGCAACCGGGGAGGGCTCCTTCCGAAGAGGACCAGTTTAGCGCCTATCAGCGCGTTCTGACCGCGATGGAAGGCAAGCCGGTTACCATCCGCACCCTGGATGTCGGCGGCGACAAGGTTGTTCCGGATATGGCCATGGCGGCGGAGAAAAACCCCTTGCTGGGATGGCGGGCTATACGATATTGCTTGTCCGATACCGAGATGTTCCAGAATCAGCTGCGGGCCATCCTGCGGGCGTCGGTGTATGGCGATGCGCGCATCATGTTTCCCATGATCTCCGGTCCGGACGAACTTGATGCCGCTTTGCATGCATTGGCCAAGGCAAAATCGGACTGCCGCAAGCTGGGCCAGTCTTTCCGCGAGGATATTCCGGTCGGTATCATGATCGAAATTCCCAGTGCCGCCCTGATAGCCGACCTTCTGGCTCCTAAAGTCGACTTTTTCTCGATCGGTACCAACGATCTGATTCAATATACAATCGCGGTGGACCGCGGCAACGAGCGGGTAGCCTATCTGCATGAACCCTTCCATCCGGCGGTGCTGCGTCTGATCCAGAAGGTTATTGCCGATGGTCATGCCGCCGGCATAAGTGTGTCGATGTGTGGTGAAATGGCCAGTGATCCGGCGGCGGCCGTCGTACTGCTTGGTCTGGGCCTGGACGAATACTCGATGTCCGCAGCATCGGTTCCGCTCATCAAGCGGGTGCTGGGGGCAGTAAGTCTAGCAGAAGCCCGCAGCATAGCCGAAGCCGTCATGAAAATGCCGTCGCACAGCCATATCGATACGTATCTGCGCGGGCGGCTGGATTCGCTCGAAATTCAGGAATAACCATCACGAACGGCTCAATGAGCCGGATCTTTACCAGAACCAGGAAATTACGGATGAAAGACAAAAAGGCTCCCGCTCGGGCAGCCAGAAAAGCCCCGGCTGTAAAGCGCCGGGAAGCTCGGGATCTTCAGGAAGATACCGAAGAAGAACTGCAGAACGACCAGATCAAGAAGACCTGGTCCGGGCTGCCGGTAATAGCTGTAGCCGGCCGGCCGAATGTCGGCAAGTCTACCTTATTTAACCGCATGCTGCATTCACGGCGTTCCATAGTGGATCCGACGCCCGGTGTTACCCGAGACCCCATCGAGGCACAGTGGCAGCCGGACAGTAGCGACATGCCGGTGCTGCTGGTGGATACCGGCGGCCTTAAGCTGGAACGCGACAGTATGGACAGTCTGGTAGCCGAGAAAAGCTGGCAGCGCATCGCCGAGGCCGATCTGGTGCTGTTCCTGGTCGATTGCATGAACATTACCCCCGAGGATGAAGAATTCGCGGTGCAGCTGCGCAAGTATACCGAAAAAACCATACTGGTGGTAAACAAGGCCGACGGACCGGAGCGCGATGCCGCTGCCTGGAACCATGCCGGTTGGGGGTATAAAAAAATGATATTTGTTTCGGCCGAACATGGCCGCAATATCGGCGAACTGGAAGACCTGATTGTAGAAAACCTGGACTGGTCAAAAGCCGAGTGCACTTCGGACGAGCATACCGATATCCGCATCGCCATCATGGGCAAGCCCAATGTCGGCAAGTCTACCCTGCTCAACCATCTGCTGGGCGAGGAGCGTTCTATTGTCTGCGATATGCCGGGAACAACCCGCGACGTTGTCGAAGGCCATTTCGAACGCAAGGGGCGGCAATTTACCATCCTGGATACCGCCGGCATCAGGCGTAAAGGAAAAGTTACCGAAAACGTCGAGTATTATTCGGTAAACCGCGCCATAAAAACTCTCGACCGCGCCGATATCGTCATTCTTATGATAGATGCGGTTGAAGGCTTGTCCGAGCAGGATAAAAAAATAGTAAAGCTGGCTACCGATAAAGGCCGCGCCGTGCTGTTTACCCTTAATAAATGGGATAAAATGCCTACGGTTAAAAATACTTTCGAGGCCTCAAAAGACAAGTTGCGCTATTTTTTCGGCCAGATGGCCTATGCTCCGGTTCTGCCCTTGGCTGCCAAAGAAGGCGAAGGCGTGGACAAACTGCTGAATACCTGTGTAAGCCTTTTCGACCAGCTTACCCGGCGTATAGAAACTTC
>JAHIWF010000259.1 GCA_018815555.1 Spirochaetota bacterium
CGGATCCTCGCCGGCATGCACCATCCTGGCCAGCCAGTACAGGCTGGCGTCCGCATCCGATCCGCGAATGCTCTTAATAAAAGCGCTGATAGTATCGTAGTGCGAGTCACCGTCTTTGTCGTAGAGCACAGCCCGGCGCTGGATGCTCTGCTCGGCTGTATCCATGGAAATGTGCAGGCTGCTGCCTTCGGCGGCCGGCCAGTGCTCAGTACTGGTCTCTACGGCCAGCTCCAGGGCATTCAGCAGGGTTCGGGCATCACCGTTGGCGGTGCGTACCAGGTGTTCCAGCGCGCCATCTTCGAAATGTACCTGCCAGTGGCCGTAACCGCGTTCCCGGTCGCGTAGGGCTTGCAGGGCGGTGGCTTTCAGTTCGGTTTCAGACAGGCTGTGCAGCATGAAGATGCGCGAACGCGATACCAGGGCCTTGTTAACCTCAAAGTAGGGATTTTCAGTGGTCGCGCCGATGAGGATTACCGTGCCGTTTTCTACTGAGGGCAGCAGGGCATCCTGCTGGGATTTGTTCCAGCGGTGCACCTCGTCCACAAACAGAATGGTGCGGCGGCTGTACAGGTTGCGCTCTTTCTGGGCGGCTTCTATAGTATCGCGGATGGCCTGAACCCCGGCCAGCACGGCATTTATGGCAATAAAGCGGGCGGCAGTGGCGTTGGCGATTACCCGGGCCAGTGTTGTCTTGCCGGTTCCCGGCGGGCCGGACAGAATGATGCTGGACAGCCGGTCGCGCAGGATGGCCCGGCGCAGCAGTCGGCCTTCGCCGACAATATGCTCCTGGCCGATATATTCTTCCAGGGTGCGCGGGCGCATGCGGTCGGCCAGCGGAGCGGATTCGCCCCGGCTGGCCTTTTCGAACAGACTGTCAGACATGCCAGGCAGGGATTAGCGGTCGCTTTCGCGCAGCCAACCGCTCCAGGTCGAGTTTGAGCCGTTCCAGACATTGCGCCACAGGCCGTAACCAAGTGTGGTGGCAAACAGGGTAAGTGTGCTGCCGTCAGTAATTGGAATGACGCGGGAAACTGAAGCCAGCTCCAAGGTTGTGTTATAGTTGATCAGGTTGGATACCGGTGAAAAATCACTAACAAGCGCAAGTGTACCGGCATCGCTTATTGTAAACATCCGGTAGCCTTTAGCCGTGGTGGTGGCCGAACTGGTTCCCGCATCGACAGAAGGAGCTATAAGGTAGCTAAAACCGCCGGCACTGAAGGTTGCAGGTGTTTTAAAGCTGAAGGTTTTACCATCTGTATTAACAAATGCTGTAGCGCCACTTGTCCAGTTTACCCAGCTGATGCCATCGGCAGAAGTGTAGATCCAGCCGGTGCTTGTGGTCAGGAAATAGCGGCCATTGGCAAAGGCAATTCCAGCGAGTCC
The DNA here is from genome assembly GCA_018815555.1 of Spirochaetota bacterium. GTDB lineage: Bacteria > Spirochaetota > Spirochaetia > Treponematales > UBA12059 > UBA12059. The sequence goes on from JAHIWF010000259.1 coordinate 1,384, forward strand.
GGAGTTGAGAGCAGTGCTGCCAAGGGTAGGGCTGACTGCGGCCAAAGCGCTGACAGTTGCACCTGCATATAGTTTGGTTACAGTGCAAAGCCGGTAGTTTGTTCCATCGTACAGCAGATTGACCGGTACCCCGCTATCCACTTCGCTGAGACCGGGAATTAGCTCGAAGGACGTCACATTCAGGCTGTAAAACGAATAAACACTGGGCGTAGTTTCTGTATTATATTTTTCAGTCCAGGCCAGAATGTTGCCATTGGCAGCCAACAGCCCGCGTAAAACATGGCCAGGCTGTGTCGTAAGGTCCAGACTCAGGTCGGACCAAGTGGTGCCATCAAAGTTCTGGATGCCTACGAGCGAACCATTTGTATTTTTGACTATGGCATACAGCTTTGTGCTGTCGGCTACCAATGAGTCAATGTACTTATCAGCCTTTGCCTCATTTATTTCCCATAGGCCGCCAGCTTTGGCCCTTTCCCATAGCCGTCCTATAGCCGCATAATATGTACCGTTGATCAACACTACATTGGTAGCATTTGCATATTTAAAGCCATCTGTCGGGTTGGAGCCATCCGAGGTTTCACCGGCAATGCTCTCAAAGAGACCAGTAGCGCCATTCTTGCATGAGAAGCTGGTCAATATTGCTAAAGCAACAATGCTTATGATAAAAATTCTGCTAAATGCTTTCATGTTCTGCCCCATTCTTATAGATGGTAGTTAGCGCCAACCATAATTCCGAATAGAATCATGGTAGCGTTGCTCTGTGGTGTATCGATGTAGAATTGCGGTACGATATCGAAGCGCAGCTTCAGCTCGTAACTTACATCGGCGTTGTAGCGCCAGGCAAAGCTGCTGCCGATACTGGCTAGTGCATCCACATGCCGCAGATTATCACCCAGAACGCTGATTCCCATTCCCAGGCCAAAATGCGGAATAATCATGAAAGGAGACAGGTCGAAGGTCCAGGCTGCCTTGGCCATCAGCGGCGCAAAAAAGAACTGCCGATCCCTTGCCGTTTCATAAAAACAGCCGTCAAACTCGCCGCCGAAGGACAGGTTGGGGGAGGCATACATCATGTATGAAAGGCCGATATTTACCGCCGGCTTTAGATTGGGTTCCAGATAGCTGCCTTCTGCATCGAAAAAACCGACGCCCAGTCCCAGACCGGCTGACAAAGATAACATGCTGTCGCCTGCGGAAAACATATTGTAGTTGCCCGTACTTTGCAGAACCGGTTCTGCAGGACTGGTTTGGGCAAAAGCCAGCATGGTCAACATGCCGGTAATTAACAGTGCTATACATCGGAGACGCATTATTCCCCCACTTAGGTTTGTGTATGATCTGCGGCAGTATACCATACCGCAACTTTGTCTGAAAAGGCACGAAGCCGGCCATTCGTTACAGAAAAGCGGCAAGAAGTACCTGTCTTGTTGTCTGCGTCGTTATTTGGCCCGTAGTTTCAGATATTTTGCCTGACAGATTCGCCAGCTCAGCGTCTTTCCAGGGATAGAACTGGTCTGGAATTCGACGACGGCTACCTGGACACTGCTTGTGCGCAGTACCGGAAAAGGCAGTTTTTCAACCTGGCTGTTGAGCCGATCCTGCGCCAGCCGTCCAAGCATTATGCTGCCGGGGTAGGCCAGAAAAGGCTTATTGGTCGGCAGTATTGCTTCCGAAGGATGTATATTGACCATACTGGCCTCCACTTTGGTCAAACTGTAGTCATCGCTTGTGCTTTCCAGGTACAGGCAGCCATTCTGGGCAGTTATTTTATCCAGCACTAAGGGCGGCAATGGTCGTGCGGACACTGTATCGATGGACAGAGCCGCTTCCGGGCCGGAAAGGGTGTACAGATACAGCCAGGCCGGAGGAGTAGCTTCCATCTGTAATACTCCACTCTGCCGCAGCTGGCTGCGCCAGGCCTCCACTTCGGCTTGGACATTTCCGGGAGGCAGCAGCATCAATGCTCTGAATTGCCGTATTTCGCCTGTTTGCAAATCCATGTTTCCATTGTATACTGAATCCACGACAAGCTTAAAGGGTTGCAGCCCCTGTTAACCTCAGTCGGCACTGGTCAATTTTGGGATTGGCATTGCCGCAGCTTCTTTGCGTACTCTGGAGGATCAGCTATGAAACATAAAGTGGAGCTACTGGCTGAACGGCTTACCCGTATTCTATCGGCCTGGGATGGTGTTAACTGTCTATTGTCCTGTGATGCATCGGAAACCGATGTAATTGATCCGTATTTCGCCCTAGTGCTCGATGTGTACTGCGATGGACCGATCCCGCCAATAGAAACGCGTATGCTGGCCTTCGAAAATCCCGGAGCCTTTGAGTCTTCACGCAGTGGTCAGAAGGACCGCTTTTTTCTGGACGGGTTGCCGATTCATCTCGAATATAAGCAAACCACCGATCTTACGCCTCTTTTGGACCCTGGCTGCGATTATCAGGACTTTGTACCTAGTTCCGGTACCTACTACCTGTACCGCATAGTCGAAGGCACTGTTCTGTACAGTCGCGGTCCCTGGCTGGAAACCATGCGGAAAACTTTGCTCAGTCTGCCGGACAGCTTTTGGCAGGCTCTGCGCGAAACCTGCCAGTTCAAGATGGAGCACTGCCTGAGCGATCTTGGCGGGGCTGCTTTCAAGGCCGACCGTTACTTTTTCTTTGTATCGCTATCCGGTTTCCTGAAAGCCTGCGCTGCCTCGATTTTTGCGCTTAACCGTACCTGGCAGCCATCAAACCGCCATCTGACAGAGGCTCTCTTGTCTCTGCCGTTATTGCCCGAAGATTTCAGCGGCCGCTGGGAAGGTCTTACCCGTACCGACGCCCGAATTGTGCCCGAGCGCATTTTTCAGCTGGCCCAGCTGGTGGCGCGCAGCCTTTTTAATCTGTAATAGCGGCTTTTACAGCGAATCAAGCGCCTCTTGTACCTTGCTCAGGCACCAGCGGCGGGTAGTCTCCAGAATTGCTTCCGGTTCCGGGTTTGGATCACCGGATTCGCGGCGGATTGCTGCTGCTGCCGGCAGCAGGGTCATCCAGATATCACGTTCCTTATGTTTAAGACCGGCCAGATACAGGCCGGCGGATGATCCGGGCAGTTCCAGGCCGGCAATGTCGTCCCGGTATTCTTCCAGGAATTCCTGGGTGCTGCGGAACAGCCGGCCGGCGGCGAAAACTTTGCCGAAATCCTGACGTATCTGGTTGGGCGGACTGCCTTGTATGGGCATGCCGTTGCCGATATGCGGTACTAGCCGGCTGGCGCAGCTCTGGCCAAGCCGTTCAAGTCTCTCACGGTAGGCTACCAGCGGCTTGGTGATAAAACGTACATGGCCTTCGCAATCCATTTCATGATCCATGCTCTTGTTTCGGAAAAGAAAATGACTGAACAGCGCTTCTGAAGGTGCCAGACGACTCTGCCGGATATCAAAATACGGATAGATATATGAACCTCTGGCATAGGCCTTGCCTGCAGGGTAGCTGAAGTCGGCACCATACAGGTCTATTCTTTGCGCTCCCAGAAAATCAGCCAGCGATACTGCTGCATGGGTCACATTACCGCCAGAGGTATCCAGAATCGGGTAGGCCCTTAACCGTGCGGTTACATAGCGCGCCAGCGGATGCCCTGAGGAGAAGAAGTAGCTGCCTCCAGCCAGGCGGGCAACCGTGGGTGGCGATGCCAGATCCAGAAATACCGGTATTCCGGCCGGAATCCCGCGCATAAAGTGATAGTAGCTGATGTGCTGGCAATCTATGGAAATAACGGCTGAAGGCTGTATGCCGAAGCCTAGCAGTACACTCAGGCTGGTATCGGTTGCAATCAGAAATACGTCTTTGGGCAAATTGCGCAGATCATTAATAGCCAGTTCTAAGGAAGGTCCGGCAGCTGTAACTACCGCTTTCTGGATAGGGCCGATCGGTGGAGTGCTGCCGGCCGCCTGCTGCAGGTTGCGAATGATGTTGGCAAACCAGCGTTTGCCGAAAAACGCCTGTACCGAGTAATCGTCGGACACACCTTCCATCAGTGCGCGGATATGGTCACTGGCCTGCTGGAAAATAACGCTATTTTCATCGACCCGGCCGCGCAGCGGTACTACCGAGAGGTTGCCGTATAATGAAGGGATGTAGGCTGATATAAAAAGTTCCTGCAGTTCTTCTGGCTCCGGATCTACGATAAAGTCCAGTCTTCGGTCGGCAAGGATGGATGTCAGATCAAGTGTTTCCAGCAAGCTGCGTATCATCCCGGCGTCAAAATCAATGATAATTCCTCTCGATAATTTGTTATTATTCAGAAAGGGCGTAATGCTATAACCGGCTCCAAGGCCAAGAAATATAAAAAAACCGCGTTGTGGATAGCCTTCTGCGGCTTTTTCGCCTTCTGCTTCAGGGTCGAAGCGGGAATGTATGGAGTATCTGCGGCCATTGCGCTGCAGCTGCGGAACCAGCATACCCGATCTGGCCGGTTCAAAGCTGATTGTCCGGCTTGGCTGAGCGTTGCGGATTCTGGCTGCGGTAGGCAGATTGCGGCCGGTGCAGAGCGCCAGCATGTTGCGTTCGAAGATGGTGTAATCTGTTACCGGCACCGGTCCTCCCAATAAGGTCTGGCTGCTTCCAGCGCGACAAGCCCCTGATCGAGGTCTGCTTGTTCCAGTTGGCCGCGCGCTGCCAACGCCAGCGCCGGCGCTGTAGCCGCACCGCACAGTGCCTTCAGTGTCAAGGACTCGTCAAAGCTGAGTGGCTTTTTATTTTTACCAGCGCGCCGTAGGGCAAGCTCTCCGATAGTAAAAAACTGGTCCAGCAATCGGGAGCAAGCTCTGGCGTCGGGCGCATGAAGCTGCTGTTGTTGTAATAAAAGGGGCTTTAGAGTCGGCTTCGAGTCAACTTCACTCAAACTCGGCGGCCAGCAGTTTTCCAACCCGCCTGTCTGCACAGGCGACTGAGTAAACCGCTTAATCCTGCCGAGTTCTGATTCATCGATGTACAGTTCGTTGGCATAGGCCGAAAATGCTCTCGAAAAACGCCAAATTCCTGATTTTTCAGGATATACATTGATGCTTTCGTTGTATCGCTGACTGTGGATCGGCTGGGTCCTGTTTACTTTTAGCTCGTGCAGAATGTCGAAAGCATATGGTTCGGCATGTATTTTTACACCAGCTGCAGCCAGATCCAGTCCGCATACATACACGGGCTGGGCTGTCAGCTTTAGAGCCAGCGATAGCGCTGTCCCGGCTGAGGTGCCGAAGGCTGTGGCCTCTGTCGAACGAAGCCCAAGCAGTTGCAGGATAAGACGTTCAAATATCAATCCGGTATTCAGTGGTATAATTGGCAGGCCGGACTCAAGTAAGCCGGTTCCGGCATAGGCACTGGGTGGCAGGGCTACCGGTATACCGGCCTGCAGGCTATGTCGCAAATGAACTCCGCTCCAGTATCCCGGATCCGTTGCTATGGAAACATCCGCTTGGATACCGGCATGCAATAAGGCCGGAACTGCCGAAGCCAAAGCCCAGACACTGCTGTTTTTTTGCCTGCTGCGGATAAAATCATAACATGCGCTTAGGCCTGGTCCGGCCGCACATACGATGATAGGAGCGGCAAGGGAGGAGGGCAGTGCCGGGTTTTTTATCCGGGCGGCAAATTTCAGGCAGTTTTTAAGCCAGTTTGCCGACCAATAGCTGACGGTAGCCCGGTCGGCCGCAGCGCTGGCCAGGGCTCTGGTGAGAGAATTTCGTATCTGTATGCCTGCTTCGGGGAAATAAGACATTACTGGTTCCCATTCCAGAACGGCGACTCCAGCTGTGGTCTGCTCGTTGAACAAGGCTTTGCGCAGGAATACCGCTAACTGAACCGGACTTTCAGGCCACCACTGATACTCTGTATCTACTGTATTTTCGATAAAACCGGCTTCGGGATGCATGGAATAGACCAGCGCCCAGGGGTAGCGCTCTGCCAGAACTCTGCCGATATAGTTCTCCCCGGGACCGAGCAGCAGTATGGTCCCCGGCATTTTTTTGTTCAGGCTGGCTTCAATAAAGCGTTCAGCTTCCCGCTGTGGTGCGTAGCGTGAATGGTAGGAGCGCTGTACAGTCATGACTCGCTTTGGTTCCCCGCTGTTTGGCAAACTTCAGTCAAATCAATATAATTCCGCAAGGCAGTCCGCCAAGGCCCCGGCCTTGTTTTCGGCAACACAATAAGCGCTGAGCTCCGGAAGCGGTAGCTCGGAACGCCAGGTTTGAATTTTACTGGCCAGGTTGGTCTCCAGGGCGGCTTGGCTGCCGTTTGGATCACAGGCATACAATTTCCGGAAATTTTTTATCAACTGACTGGCGATTAATTGTGGATCACTTTTGCTGTGTGCAAATGCACATAATAAAAGGCGACCACCGCTGAGCATAATAGCTAGGCCGACTGGTTGTATAAGGCTGGCAGCAAGGCGCTGAATAGCCATGGCCAAGCCATCGGCGGCATGATCGCCATATTTGTCCAGTAGATATTTAGCCAGTGGTTTTGGCTGCAGCACTATGAGCGCTAGCCATTCTGTATGTCTTCTTTCGGACTCTGCAAGCAATAACTCTGCTGCGCTGTCGATTTTTTGCTTTGCGATTACAGTGCAGTGCATATGATTGATAATAAACTGTTCCTGCCGATCCAGTAGTCCTGCCAGGGCTTCACCGAGAACACCATCAAGGCATTGAGGGTCTTTCGGCGCTGCTGCAAGGAACAATTGCTTAGACGCACTCATATAGCCGAACCAGTTAAGCGTGTGCTCTTTTTTCGCTGCTTTC
>JAHIWF010000260.1 GCA_018815555.1 Spirochaetota bacterium
CGTTTAAGATACTCGGCACAGCAGGTCTGCTCGTCCGGAGCCGGGTCACGGCCGGCCGGCGGGTAGCATTTTACCACATGCAGCAAATAACAGTTACTGCTGCGCGACAGCTGGATCGCGGCCAGCATGCGGTCCAGAAGGACGCCGGCAGCACCGCTGAAGGCCTGACCACTGTTATTGTCCTCGGCATCAGGAGCCTCGCCGATAACCAGCACCAGCGGTCTGGCCGCTCCCTGGCCGGGAACAGTGCGGTTACGGCTACCGGCCAGCCGGCACTTCAGACAGCGCTGGATTTCCTGATGTACCTGCTCGAGGCTGTCGTTGCCGGGCAGACGTTGCGCGGCAGATCTAAGTCCGGAGCTGCCTCCGGCTAGGGCAGCGGCACTTCGATCCGTCTCCGGTCCGGCCGGCTCAGTCGCCGGCAGCGGCTCAAAATCCGGGGCGGCCTCCGGCTGATAATGTCCGTCCTGCAGCCAGTTATGCAGCAGCGACAGCGCGGAATAGAGGCCGGGACGACCATCGGTTTTATCAGTAGAGTTCGAACTTACTATCATTGGCTTTAAAAATTCCCCAGAGCGTTGCGCAGTTCTATCGAGGCATCCCGGCTGTGTTCAGCCGCATAATGCGCCAGCCAGCGGTATATACATATGCCGATGGCCGCATCCTGGTCGCATACTGCATGCAAAGCCCCGCCGTCAAAACGCAGCACAATGGAACGCTCCCGTACCAGGCTGGTTGTACCGCGCCGTCCGCCGTCCAGAAAGGCGGTTTCGCCAAAAACCCGGCCGGGCTTGTGAGTACGCAGGCACTCATCGGCTTCGCGTGTCGGTATGCGCACCCGAGCTTCGACAAGGCCGGAAACCAGATAAAAAACATCGGCGGATTTTTCGTTTTCCTGATAGAGAATGCTGTTCTCGTCAAGAGTCTGCAGGCGGCATACAGCGGCAAGAGCGTTCATTTGACCGGGCGGCAAGCCGGCCAAATCCGGTATCTGGGCAAGTATTGAGCTGCTTTCCTGGTCATGCATGATTTGTTCCTTCAGACTTTTGTACCTGGCTTAAGCGATCCTGAATTTCTCCGAATCCGCGGATGGCCAGGAAATTGTTTTTAAGGGCGGCTGTCTGTATACGTGAAAGTTCATCGCGTATCAGAGTAGAAGCCAAGGACAGGTTGCGCACCGAGTTTTCATCATCCTCGCCCAATATTCCTACGTAAAAATAATAGAGTATCACATCCTTGTAAGGCAAGAGCAGCCCGGTGGTAAAAAACCAGGCGGCCTCGCCAAGATAGAACCGGGCTACATCCAGCTGCCCCTTGCGGTAATTAACCTGCACCAAGGTCAGGCAGGCAGTAAAGGCAGGGAAAGTACAGGAGTGGCGCAGCCCCAAAGCCAGCGCTTCCATAGCCCGCTGCTCGGCGGCGGCTTCATTGCCGGCCAGCATATGGCACTGCGACAGATTGCGCAGCGCATCCATCCGGTCAAACTCATTGTAAATCTGTTCTACATAAAATTCGGCCTGCGAAAAGCTTTCGGCCGCACTTTTATAGTCGGATACCAGGGTTTGACTGAGGGCAAGCAGGGCATGCGCCTGGCAAATACTGGCACGGCTGAGTTCACCGGCGTCCAGCAGACGGCGGGCAGCCACGCCCAGTGCTTCATAATCACAAAGCTGCCAGAGTATTTTCAGGCGCAAGTCCAGGCCGTAAAAACGGGCAACCTGGGAGTAATTGCGGTCGCTGGAATCACTGTAGGTTTCGATGGTATCAAGCGCTTTATGGTACTCTCCGGCCAGCAGGTAGTATTCGCCCAGAGACCGGCCATACTGAAAGGGATCAAAATCCTCCAGCTCCCGGGTTTCTTCGATCAGGGAACGGGCCTCGTCAAAATTAGCGCGGTGCATCTCGGCAATGGACAGGTAATGGACAATGCCCTGGATAGTGCGGGCGGAGCGCTTGGAGCGGCGACTGTAAAACAGGGCCTTCTGCCCGGTAAAACTGGTTTTCTGAAACGAGTAGGACATATTGTTAAAGGCACAGATCATGTAATAGGCAAACCCGAGGCTTACATCATTGCGCTCGCTGACAGCAATCTGCATGATGCGCTTAAGTTCCTGCTCGGCTTCGTCGGTGCGGCCGGAATTGAACAATAAAGCGCCTTTAAGCAGCAGCAGCTGGATAGCCACATCCGGAGCCGCCTTGGCCAGGTTGCGGTAAAGCGCATCGATATGAGGCAGATAATCGTAGGTATAGTTACGGGCGGAATCGTTCAGCATTTGGTCGGCCGCCTCGGCCCAGCGTTCGGAGCGCATCAGGTGGATAATCAGCCTAACCCGGTGCGGATTCGGCCTTTGCAATATGATGTCGGCAATGACACCATGAATAATGCGCTTGTTGTGGTTGAGCAGGCTGGCATAGAGCGCCTTACGGAACACATCCAGCACAAACGAATAGTTGGTACCGGTACAGCTCAGGATGCCGTCCTGTAAAAAACGCCGCAAGGCCTTGTCCACCAAAGCCGGACTGGCGTTGGTGGCAGTCTGAATTTTCTGGGCATCCTCCAGCGTAAAATGATGCACATAGGCCGAAAGTTTTTTCAGCAAGTCGCGGCTGGCCGGATCGTAGCGGTCCAGACTGGTCAGGAAGATATTCTGAATGGTATCCGGCAGAACGTTCAGGTCCTTGTTTTTACGGGCATACTGCGAATATTCCCTGATAAACAAAGGATTACCCATGCTCTGTGCGACTATCATGTCCAGCAGCTGGGGCGGGCAGTCCGGGCAAAGTGTGCGCGCCAGCTCGCGCGATTCCTCATTGTCCAGCGGGCGCAGTTTTACCGGCTTCAGATCGGGAAAGGCGTCACGCAACACACGGGGATAGTCGCGCCCGGCCATCAGCAGGAACGGTTTTATGCGGCCGTGCTTAAAATAGTACTGGAAGAACTCGCGGCTCAGCCGGTCCAGATCCTGGGCATTATCAATATATACCAGGCAGGAATACAGAGCATCGGAATACTGTTCCATGATGGCCTGGAAAATAGAAAAAAGTGATAAAATTATATCGGGGTCGACCGGCGAACCTTCACTGCTGGCCAGCAGGCGCATAAAGCGGTCGATATGGCTGCTTTCTATGCCACGCACCGCAGTCAGCGCTTTGCGCAGAAGCTGCGGCGGATCGTAGACGCTTAGGCCGAAGTACTCGACTATCAGGTCGCAGGCCAGCGAGTATCGGGCGCTGCGGTATTTCTGGGCCTTGGCTTTAAGTACCGGCGCGCTGAAATCCGGGAAACGTTTAATGCGCTCCAGCAGGGCGTTAACAAAGCGGGTTTTGCCCATGCCCGGCTCGCTGGTAATATAGCGGCCGGTCAGCACCTTGTTGTCGTCCTTGATGTACAAACGCAGGATTTCGTCGAGAATTTCCGCCCGGCCGATGTACACACCGGAATCGCCGGCCTCGCCGGAAACAGCGCCCTTGAGCAGCCAGGCCTGCAGGGTGTCGCGCTTGCCTTTTAAGCTTAAGGACTGGGGGCCGGCAAACAGGTACTCGCTGTCGCAATGTTCTTTAACCGGATCGGAGACCAGAATGCCGCCCGCCGGTGCCAGATCCTGCAGGCGCTGGGCAATGGCCATGGCATGGCCGGTTACTACGTCATAGTCGCCCCGGACACCAGTGGTAATCAGGCCGCTGTGAATGCCTACCCGGAATTGCAGTTCCGGCCCATTGCCGCTGCCATCGCGCCCCATCGAGCTGTTCAATTTAAGAAATTCCAGGGCGGAGTCCAGGGCCCGCACCGGGTCATCCTCGTGTATCTCCGGTACGCCGAATACTGCCACCAGGGCATCACCGATGTATTTTTCGACAAAACCGCCGTTGTTTTTAATGATCGTTTCGAAGGTGCCAAAAACCCGGTTCATCAGTGCGTCCATTTCTTCCGGATCCATGCGCTCGGAAAGGCTGGTAAACCCTTTCATGTCCGCGAAAAGTATGGTAGCACTGCGCCGTTCGCCGGCCTTGATGTTGTTTTTGACCATGATCAGTCCAATAGTAGCCGATATCCGGACGGTTTTCAACCAAATAACAGCGGTCCCTGACTGTGCATACATGCACAAAATGACCAGTTGCCGCCGGGAGCATTTCAATACTGGAAACAAAGGGCAAAAAAATGCTAGCATAGGCAGAACCCGGAACAGCCGGGGGGCAGCGCCGACCAGGCGGAAACCACCAGAAATCGAGTCAGAAGGAGTATATAATGAGCCTTTCTCCCTTGCAAAAAGTACGTTATGGCTATCAGCCAAAGCTGCCGGCAGTATTGCAGCTTAATGCCGCATCCATCGCCGGCTCCGGCAATCAACCCACCGCAGCGGTGGCTGACCAGGATTCGGTACAGGCAATTTTTGTCCACCAGTACGGTAAACCGCTTATCAGCTTTAGCCAGGGCAGCAACCCGGCCATGACCAGAGCCCTGACCGTTGGCGTTATCCTCTCCGGCGGCCAGGCCCCTGGGGGCCATAATGTTATCGCCGGCCTCTTCGACGGCCTCAAAAAAGGCAACAAAGATTCTGTGCTGATCGGTTTCCGCGGCGGCCCGGGCGGCCTGACCGACGACAACTCGGTGGAACTTACTGCCGCCATCATTGACGAGTACCGCAACACCGGCGGTTTTGACATCATCGGCTCCGGCCGCACCAAGATAGAAACCCCCGAACAGTTCGCCAAAAGCGCCGCAGTAGCCAAAGCCCGCAAATTGGATGCGGTAGTGGTCATCGGCGGAGACGATTCCAACACCAACGCCGCCCTGCTGGCCGAATATTTTGCGGCCAACACTGTACCCTGTGCGGTAATCGGTGTTCCTAAAACCATCGACGGCGACCTTAAGAACGAATACATCGAAGCCTCCTTCGGTTTCGACACCGCCACCAAGACCTACAGCGAGCTGATCGGCAACATCGAACGCGATGCCGCCAGCGCCCGCAAGTACTGGCATTTCATCAAACTGATGGGCCGCTCGGCCAGCCACATCGCCTTGGAATGCGCTCTGCAGTGCCAGCCGAATGTCTGCCTTATTTCCGAAGAAGTGGAAGAGAAAAAATTGACCCTGGCAGCGGTCTGTAACGAGATCTGCGATTCCATCGTGGCCCGCGCCGCCAAAGGCATGAACTTCGGGGTAGTGTTGGTGCCCGAAGGCCTGATCGAATTTATTCCGGAGTTTAAAACCCTCATCAGCAGCCTGAACGACCTACTGGCCGCCAAAGCCGAAGCCTATGCCGCCCTTAACGACAACAGTGCACGCATCGCCTTCGTCAGCCAGCTGCTGGATGCCGAGCTGTCCAAACTGTACGGCAGCCTGCCCCAGGACATTCAGCTGCAGCTGATTATGGACCGCGACCCCCACGGCAACGTGCAGGTATCGCGCATCGAAACCGAGAAGCTGATTGTATCTATTGTAGAAAGCCGCCTGTCCGAGCTGAAAAAAAACGGCAAATATTCCGGCAAGTTCAGCAGCCAGACCCACTTCTTCGGCTACGAAGGCCGCTGCGCCTTCCCCTCCAATTTCGATGCCGACTATTGCTACTCACTGGGCATGAACGCCTGGGCGCTGATTGCCGGCGGTTATTCCGGTTATCTATCCAGCGTGCGCAACCTGGAAAAACCGGCCAGTCAATGGCAGGCCGGCGGGATTCCGCTTACCATGATGATGAACATCGAACGCCGCCACGGCAGCGACAAACCGGTAATCAAGAAGGCTCTGGTGGAACTGGACGGCGCTCCGTTCCAGGCCTTTGCCGCCAAACGCGCCCAGTGGGCGGTGGAAACCTCCTATCGCTTCCCCGGCGCCATCCAGTACTACGGCCCGGCCGAAATCTGCGACCAGCCCACCGAGACGCTAAAGCTGGAAAAAGCCGGAAAGTAAGCTGAGAGGCAGCCGGGCCGGCGATGGAGCTGGCCGGTTTCCGGGACAAGCGAAAACCAAGCTAGGCGGGAGGGCGGGAACCGTCTGCAGCCGCGGCGGGGAACCCGACCCGGCTGCTGTAAGCAGGTCGAACCCGGCCCGGCTGCCGCACTCAAAGAACGTATACAATAAAAGCCGACCGTGCGCACGAAACATCGTGAACATGGTCGGCTTTTTCAGGCCCTTACAGGCAGCTTGTAAAAAAACCTAGGGATGCAAGGCGGCAATATCCACCCGTATCATCGATTTGTCGGTCAGGCTGCCATACAGTATGCCATCGACGAGCAGCGGCCGGCCGGCCAACGGCGCCGGGATGGGCTGTCTGGCCAGTTCCTGCCGCGTGGATATATCCAGGGCTACCAGCTCGGCACGCTGCGTGCTGTAATACAGGATGTTCCCGGCCAACAGCGGCGGTGCGCTAACATTGCGGATAGGCGGCAGCAGTTCGCTGCCACTCTGGGTATAACTGAACAAAATATTCTTGCCAAAGGCAAAGATGCCGGTGCGAGTAAACTCCAGATCGGCATGAATAGCTCCGGCTTCAGTAAGCAGTTTCTCCCAGGCCACGGTTTTTGTAGCCAGGTCGACCATTACCAGCAGGCCCTTGCGGTCGGCGAATACAGCCTTGCTGCCGTTTATGCGCGGAGCCTGGGCCAGCGGCTGGATGGCATTGGTGCTGATGGAAGCCACCGTCTCGCCGGTATCTATATTGATCAGCAGGAATACGCCACGCTGGTTGACTATGGCGGCCAAGCCTTCGTAGTTGGCCGGCGTCATGTTGGTGCCGCCGGGTATCGGGATGGACCGCAGCAGCTCGCCACTGGTCTCCGAGAGGATATCAAGCCCTTCGGTGGTGGGGAAGGCGACCGAGTTGGCAAACGGCACCACCCGATTACCGAACATATGTGAACGCACACTGTCCAAGGCAGTCCGGCTGATAACCCGGCCGTTTGCCGCTTCGATAATCAGGAATTCGGCATTGCCGGAATAGTAGACCTGATCCTTGAAGGGCACAGGATACGACCGGTCGGCAGCACGGTTGCGTGTTTCCACTGTCCACAGAACTTTACCGTCCGGGCCGATTCCGGTAACGGTACCGGCAGCATCGGAAACCACCAGAACATTTTTAGAGCTTACCCTGGTGATGTTGCCGCTGACCGGATTGGCCAGCTGCACCCAGGCACGCTGTATTGGATCGATTTTAGCCGGCGGAGCGGAGCTGGCCGGAGCGGCAGCGGCGGCGGTTCCCTGGCTGGCCGTGCGGCCGCCGGACGTGGTACTGCCGGCAGCGGGAGTAGCTGCGGCCGGCGCTGTGCTTTCGGCTTTGCCGGCACTGCTGCTGGCCTGGCCGGCAGTGGCGGTGGCGGCAGCCGGCTGGCTGGCGGCGCCAGAGCTACTGGCGGCGCCAGAACTACTGGCGGCGCCAGAACTACTGGCGGTATTAGCTGCGGCGGAGGCCGTCGCAGTATCCGCAGCTTTATCGGTCTCGGTGCCAGAACTACTGGCGGCGCCGGGGCTAGTCTGCATGATGACCGGAGTCTGTTCGGCTTCCAGGGTCTGCCGGTCCGGTACCTCGGTAACTTTTTCGATATCCCGGAAAGTTTCCTGAGTAGCCGCCCTGGCCGCTACCGGTGCTGGCGTGGCCTGTCTCAGGTCGACACTGGCTTTCTGCATCACGCGCTGCAGGGCAACCCGGGAGGCTTCGGACAGAGCCGGCACCGTTCTGGTTTGCGAAGCGGCCGAGGCTGCGCCGGTTTCCGAAGCGGCGGCAGTCGCAGCCGGCTGGCTGATAGTATCAGGCGGTGGCGCGAAGGTAATCAGCGGCAGCGCTTCAGCCGTGGTTCCGTCTTCATTTAACACCACTTCGACCGGCTCGGGCGGGGTTTCTGCCACCACGGTGGCAATAGTATTATAGATCTCTTCAGCTTTCTGCACTTGTGCTTCGGTAACAGTAAGCTCCTGATTGGCTTCGACTATGGCCGCGGTGGCAACGATGGCCTGTACAGCCGCCGCAGCCACAGCATTGGTTGCCGAACTGGCCAGTAGATCATCGATTACCTTGCTGCTGGGAAGAACGGCCACTCGACCCTTGCTGACTGCCACCTGGCTGCCGGCAACCGGATCAGATTTTACGGCAAAATCAGTACCGCGCACACCACACACGATGGTGTCGGTCCGTACTGTATACGAATCATTGCCGGAAAGCTTCTGCACCTTAGTCAGCAACGATCCGAGATCGAGGGAGGTATCGACCCGGGAGGCGGCTTCGGACAGGAATATTTCATTTATGGTAAGCGTTGTACCGGCCTGCAGCCGTAAAACGGCCGTCGCGCCAAAGCGGATTTCGCAGTTGCCGTCGGCACCGGTACGCAAGGTATCCCCGGCCAGAACAGCGTCGCCGATATCGAGGATCACCCACTTGTCTGAACGGCCGAGTTCTACCAGGCCTTCCGAGTAAATGCAGGACGCAGTAAGCGCCCGGGAGGGAGCAGGACTGACCGCCGGTTCAGGCTCCGCCTGGCTGGCAGCGGGGGCTGAAACTCCGGGTGCAGCTTTCTGGCAGGCAGCCAAACTAAAAGCCAGCAAAATCAGCAACACCGGGTATTTTAATAAGAAACGCATCTTGTCCTCCATATCCTGATATACAGTATATACCGACCCATCTTTTTCTTCAATTTAAATATCAAAAACATCAAGTAGCAAAGGAGCTGACAAAATCTCCAAATCGGCACAAGGACTTGCTCAAGCCTCCGCTAGACGCTACTATGTGGCCATGTTTTCCCTGCTACGCCGCTGGTTCGAGCGTTTTTCTCACCAGAAGCCGTCTGCCGGCGCAGACCGCGATGCTTCTCCATCCGGAGGCAGTTCCAGCCTGACTGCCGGCATTAACAGTTTTATATGTGTTGACGAGCCTCGTTACAGTGCCGGGATAAGGTCTGACGGCCTGGTTTTATGCCTGCTGCGGCCTAATCTCTTTGCCTGGACCGAGGCTCCTTCGCTGCAATCTGCCGATTTTTTCATGGAAGCCCGGCTGGTGCTTGCTGCCGCACAGGCAGAGACCAGTGAGCAAAACGGCTCCCTGGTGGAAAGCCAGAGAGAAAGTCCGGATAATCGCTATGCGGCCGGTTTTTTGTTCCATCTGTCCGCCGAGGACTCATTTATGTACCTGATGATCGGGGATACCGGAGCAATTCGCCTGGACATGGTATTCAACGGCGAACCGGCCGCCATCACTGACTGGACGGACTGTCCCTGGATTAATCCGAAGCTGCCGATTCAAGTGCAGCTGCTGGCCCGCGGCAATCATTATGCGGTATTTCTGAACGGCCGTCTGGCCCTGGACGCCAATGATGACAGCATCCCCGCTGGAAGTTGGGCCTTTGCTGCCCAGAATTTCCATCACCTTAACACAGTACAGGCCCGACTGGAACATTTTCAACTGGAACACAACCCGCTGCAGATCGAACAGCTGTACCTGAAGCTGGTGCGCCGGCAGACCGTAGATCCCGAACAGCGCCGCCGACTGGCCAGAACCTATATGCACATGCAGAAATGGTCGGCAGCCTGGCAGCAAGTGGTCAAAATACAGGAGCAAGCCGAACTCATAGCCGACGACCATTTTATGCTCGGCGAATGTTATCTGCAGGAAACGCTGTACGCCGACGCCGAAGAACGGCTGCGCCTATGCCTGAAATTGGATCCGGCTCACGGCGCGGCCCGGCAAGAACTGTATAATGTGCTCTATTTACAGAATAAATACCCTGAACTGCGCGAGAATTTGCTGAACAGCCCGGAGCTGCCGGACAATCCGCTGCAGCAGAATCTGCTCGGACATGCCCTGCACAACCTTGGGCAGCGCGAAGCTGCGGCCGAGGCCTATGCCAAAGCGGCAGATCTTGATCCGGCTATGCCGATCTACAGCCTTAATGCCGCCCGCATGTTCAGCGCTGCCGGCAAAGTCGGTGAAGCCGCGGCCTACTGGCTGAAGGCTGGCCGTGGTTTTCTGGACCAATACGCGGATGATGACGCACGTGAATGTCTGGATCAGCTGGCCGCGCTTGGCTATGACAAACACACCCTGGCCGCAATGGAAGCCAGGAGCGCCTGGCAGCGCGGTGATCATGCGCTGGCAGAAAACCTGCTTAGCTCCCTGGTAAAAAAACACAAGGCTGATGCCGGCAGTTACTATCTGTATGGCTTACTGATGCTGGCAAGGGGTAAACGCAATGACGCGCTTAAAGCCTTTGCTAAAGCCCTGGAAACCGAACCGGGTCATCCGGGAGCCAACTTCAAACTTGCCGAGAGCCTGTATCTTTCCGGAGCGGACTGCAGCCAGGCTCTGCAAAGCGCCCTGCAGGAATGCCCAAAAGACGGCTGGATTCATAATCTGGCCGGAACGCTGGCATTCGAGCAGGGGCGTACGGAAGCAGCAGTGGAGCATTTCCGCAGTGCCTGCATAGCGCTCCCGCAAGAAACTGATCCATGTATAAATCTTGCCAGTGCCCTGGCCAGAAACGGCGCTCTGCCCGAAGCACTGCGGCAGCTGGAACGCTTCGGGCAGAGCGCCGCGACAGCCAATGCCGCCGGCAATCTGCTGTCTTCGGCTGGCCGGCTGGAAGAAGCCTTGCTACAGTATCAGACAGCCTGTAAACTGGCCGGATTTTCCCCGTCAGCGGGTTTGCTGGCAGCAGAATATCATACCAACCTCGGAGCCTGCTGCATCGAGCTGGATCGCTGGGCCGATGCCGGCGAAGCCCTGCGGCATGCCCTGGAAATACGCAGCGATCTGCGCAGTCTGATGCTGATGGGCGATGTCTGGCAGCAGACCGGTGATTATACCCGGGCCGAAACAGCCTGGCAGGCGGCACTGGAACTGGAACCGGATTCGGTCGAGCTGCTGGAACGACTGGGCTCCAGTTACTGCAGCCGTGGCCGTCATGACGCCGCGGCCGAACTCGCCGACCGCCTGCATCTGGTGCAACCAGAACGCGGCGAACGGCTGCACCAGCGCATACTTTTAGCCAATTCGGAAATCCTGTCCTGCTCGGGCTGCGGCCGCCAATGGTCGGTACCCCGCAAGGTACCGCCGGTAGCGCGGCTCCGCTTACGTGCCGAACCGCCGGATGATGCGCCAGCCGGATCTTGCCCGGACTGCGGTGCCATCTACTGTGTTGCCTGCCGGAAAACGGCGCTAAAGGACGGCCGTTTTAGCTGCGGCAAGTGCGGCGCAAATCTAAAACTTCATGACGACCGCATCCGCTGGCTGGTGCTGGAGATGATCCGCGAGGCTCCGGCCAAAGCCTGAAACCTTACAGCAGCGGCGACGGAAGCGTGCCGCGATTGCAGGCGCACAGCACCTGTAAGCGTGCCGCGACTGCAGGCGCACAGCGCCTGCAGTCGCGCAATGCCTTGCCATTTTTCGCATATGGGTATATTGTAGACTGCGAACCAAATCAATCAGGAGTCCTATTGCCATGAAGCAAAAAAAATATAGTATTGCCATACTTTTATGCACGTTTGGACTGCTGCTGCCCTTGTCCGGACAGTCCGACACCAGCCAGCCGATGCAAACCGCCGCACAGTTTTTTCAGACTGTATCCGCCAGATATGCCCAGCTGACCGACTACGAAGCACAGGTAATGGTAAGCACCTCCAAGGCGGCAATGAGCGGTACTGTTATTTATAAGTCACCATCGCTTATGCGCATGGATTTTGCCGAACCGGCCGAACAGATAATCATCTACAACGGCGAGGAACTGGTGGTATTTGTTCCGGCCTTCAACGCCATCATGCGCCAGCAGACTTCCGGCAGCAATGCCGGAGCCGCCGCCATAGCCACAGGTAACGGTTTGCGCATACTGGGCAACAGCTACACCCAGACCTGGGCCAAAAGCCCCGCACCCGAACCCCTTGATGAGAACTCGGAAGAAATGGTGGTAACCATGTTGCTGGCCCGCCGCACAGTGGCCGAGGGTTTCCGGCAGATTACCCTGTCCATCAATCCGGAAACCCTGCTGATCCGCCGCATGCGCGGAGAAAGCACAAGCGGAGAAACCATAACGCTGGATTTTATTTCCATAGTTACCAATGCCAATATTCCCGATTCGCGTTTTATCTATGATACTCCCTCCTCGGCCAATTCATACAATAACTTCCTGTTGAACGCAGGCAATTGAGGATGCTTACATGATGTCCATTGGAGAACAACTGAAAGCAGCGCGCCAGGAGCGCGGCTTGAGTCTGGATCAGATCGCGGACGAAACCAATATAGCCAAACGCTATCTGGAAGCTCTCGAAGCAGAAAACTTCTCGGTGTTTCCGGGAGAACCCTATATCCTCGGCTTCCTGCGCAATTATGCCGATTTTCTAGGGCTGGAGCCCCAGGCCCTGATCAATTCCTTCCGTGGCATCCGCATTCAGGAACAGCCGGTTCCCTTCGAGGCCCTGCTGCATGACAAACGCAAGGTGAATATCCCGCTGCTGATCGCCATCGGAGCAGTTGCCATAGTAAGCGTAACAGCCATTCTGCTCTGGAACAGCGGTCTTTTCTCGTCAAACAAGGAGCCAGTCGCCACCGAAAGCCGTATCCCGGTTGAATATTCGATGGACTCAACCAGTTTCGAAGCCCGCCTGTACACCGGCGACAGTCTGAAACTGCAGTTCCATCAGCGTGAATACATCCTCAGCCTGGAGGGAATCGACGAGCGGGTTACCCTGAAGACCCCTGCCGGAAACATGCAATACATGCTGGCGGAAGAAAGTACCATAGATCTGGACAATGACAATCTGCCGGAGCTTAGAGTTTTCATCCGTGACTATGAGCGGCAAAATCCTACTGCAGGAGCCTTGATCAGGCTTACGGCCACCGACAGCCTGATCGCCGAAGGCAGCCTGGAACTGGGGAACACAGAGGAGCTGAGCGAGAGCGTAATTCTCGATCCGGAAGCCTTCGTGGACACCGCCGCCGCCACTGCTGCCCAGAAAATCGTATTTTCCGGCAAGCGCAGCCCCCACCCCTTTGTGCTTAATGTTACCTTCCGCAATCAGGCCATGTTCCGCCACGAAATCGACCGCCAGGCCCGCGAAGAACGCTTTTACTTCCGCGGTGACGAAATTACTGCCACCGCCATTAATACCGCCAAACTGTGGACCAGCAACGCGGCCGCTACCCGCCTGATTATTCAGGCCTCCGGCAGCCAAAGCGTCGAGGTGGAACTGGGTTCGCCCGGACAAGTAACGGTAAAGCAGCTGCGCTGGACCAAAGCTGAAGACGGCAGCTGGAGTCTGGGCCTGTATGACGTAAACTAGCCTGCATGAAAACTTTTTTTATTGATAATCACGGCTGTGCCAAGAATCAGGTTGACGCCGAGGAAATGGCCGAACATCTGCGCAGGCATGGCTATACCCAGTTGGCACAAGGCGAAACAGCCGACCTGATTATTGTCAACAGCTGCGGCTTTATAGAATCGGCCAAAAAAGAATCTATCGAGGCGGCACTGGCTATCCGCTCGGCCTGGCCGGACAAGAAGCTGATCCTGGCCGGCTGTCTGTCGCAGCGCTACGCCGACGAACTGTACAACGACATGCCCGAACTGGACGGCGTGTTCGGCAACAGCCGCCTGTCACAAATTACCGAAGTAGCTGACAAGGTTATGCAAGCCCAGCGCAGCACCCTGGTGCCGCCCCGGCAGGCGTACGATCCGGCCCCGCGCGGCCGACTGACCGGTTATCCGCGCTTTGCCTACCTGAAAATATCCGAAGGCTGCTCCAACCGCTGCAGCTTCTGCGCCATTCCGCTGATCCGCGGCGATATTTCGTCACGCAGTATAGACTCGGTTATTGCAGAATTCCGTCAGCTGCTGGCTCAGGACAGCTTCGAAATCTGCCTGATTGGCCAGGACCTGGGCTCTTTCGGCCTGGAAAGCTCGGGCAGAGCACAGCTGCCGGAACTACTGGCCGCCATTTCGGCTCTCCAAGGCGATTTCCGGGTACGTTTATTATACATCCATCCCGACCGCTTTCCGCTGGAAATTCTGGATGCCTGCAAACGTGACCCACGCATCCTGCCCTATTTTGACATACCCTTCCAGCACGCCTCCACCGGCATCCTGCGGGCCATGAACCGCCAGGGCACAGCCGAAAAGTATCTGGAACTGCTGGCTACTATACGCGAAACCCTGCCGGACGCTGTTATCCGCACCACCTTTCTGGTGGGCTTTCCCGGCGAGAGCGAAGAGGATTTTGCCGAACTGCTGCGCTTTCAGCAGGCGGCCCGTCCCGACTGGCTGGGCTGTTTTGCCTACAGTCGCGAAGAAGACACCCCGGCTTACAACTACAAGCAGCGGGTGCCGCAAAAAACAGCCACCCAACGCAAGCAGTTGGTGGAAGAAACCCAAATAGCCCTGACCGCCAATGCGCTGCAGCGTCATGTGGGTACGGTGCAGCGCATCCTTATAGAAGAACGCATCGAAGGCGAAGACCTGGCCATCGGCCGCGGCAGCATGAACGCACCGGAAGTGGATGGCCTGATCGTAGTGGTCGGCGGTGACTGCCAAGCGGGACAGACCAGAACAGTACGCATCAGCGCAGTACGCGGCGTAGACCTGGAGGCCGTGCCCTGTGAATCCTGAGCAGCCCGACTATCTGCAGGGACTGAATCCCGAACAACTGTCCGCGGTGCTGCACGAAGGCGGAAATCTGCTGATACTGGCCGGCGCCGGCTCCGGAAAAACCCGGGTTATTACCACCAAAATAGCCTGGCTGATACGCGAGCGCGGCTTTGCGCCGGAATCGATACTGGCCGTTACCTTTACCAACAAGGCTGCTGCCGAAATGAAAGAACGGGCCTGCCGCATCGAGCCGGCCTGCGAACGGGCCAACCTGCGCACCTTTCACTCCTTCGGTGCCTGGCTGCTGCGCCGCAACGCCGATCTTGCCGGCATTGATAAAAACTTTACCATCTATGACGACGACGACTCGGCCGCCCTGGTACGCGCCGCCCTGCCGTCCCTGGCCCGGCCGGAAGCCACCCGGCTGGCTCATGCCATAGCCAGGGCCAAAGACTACAGCCTGGATCCGGATTCGCCGGACCTGGGGGCCTTTAAAGGCTTTTCCGATTTCCGGCGCTGTTATGCCGAATATCAGCAGCGGCTGCGCGCCACCGGCAATGTCGATTTCGGCGACCTGATAAACCTGCCTACCCGCCTGCTGGAGGAGAACGAAGCGGTACGCCGCCGCCTGCACGACCGTTTCCGGGTTATCCTAGTGGATGAATACCAGGACAGTAACGTGGCCCAGTTCCGCCTGCTTAAAGCGCTGGCCGGACCGGAAGCCTACGTCTGCGTGGTCGGCGACGATGACCAGAGCATTTACCGTTTCCGCGGCGCCGAGGTACAGAATATCTTGAGCTTTCCGGACATCTTTCCGAATACCGCCACCATCCGCCTTGAACGCAACTATCGTTCCTACCAGAGCATCTTGTCCATTGCCACCAGTGTGGTGGAAAAAAACGAAGGCCGGCTGGGCAAGGTGCTGCGTGCCGAGCGAACAGGCGGTGGCAAACCACAGCTGGCCGTGCTGGCCAACCAGAACGAAGAAGCCGCCTACTGCATCCGCATCATCGACAAGCACCTGCGCAACGGCGGCAGTTTCTCCGATGTGGCTATTTTATACCGCACCAACGCCCAGTCGCTGGCCTTTGAGCGGGCTTTCCCGCCGGCCGGTCTGCCCTACCGTCTGGTGGGAGCGCTGCGCTTTTACGAACGCGAAGAAGTAAAGGATATCCTGGCCTTTCTGGCCCTGGTGTCCAACCGCCGCGACGAGATTGCCTTCCGACGGATTATCAACAAACCGGTGCGCGGCATCGGCGACAGCAGCGTGGAGCTAATCATCGAGGAAGCCTTCGCGCAGAACCAGGATTTCGTAAGCGCGGCAGCGGTAGTCAAAATGAAGACAGCCAAAGGCCGGGCCGGAGCCGCCGCCTTTACGGCCTTTATCGACGACCTGAGCGCACGCTTCGAACAGAACCTGGAGAGTCTGGCACGGCTGGTAGAGCATTGCGCGAAAGAATCCGGGTTATTGGAATATCACCGAGGCCAGGACGAGATTGCCGGCAGCCAGAAAGTTTCCAACATCGACGAGCTGATAAACGCCGCCAGCGACTATCCGGCCACCCGCGACGGACTGTCGGCCTTTTTGGAAGCGGTGGAACTGGACCGCGCCATGGCTTCCGGCGAGGTATTGCAGGACGCAGTAACGCTGATTACCATGCACAACACCAAAGGTCTGGAATTTCCGGTAGTGATCATAACCGGCATGGAACAGGGCCTGTTTCCGCGCGACAACGAAGAAGGCGAGGAACTGGAAGAACAGCGTCGCCTTTTATACGTAGCCATGACCCGGGCCAAAAACGAACTGTACCTTACCTACTGCCGTAACCGCCTGTTCCGCGGCCGCATCATGGACTATCCGCCCTCGCGCTTCCTGGCCGAACTGCCGGCCGGCTCCTACGAAACCACCGGAGGAAAACTTAACCTTGCTGTAAGCGCAGCCATGGCAACCTGGAAGCGCGGCATGAACGTGTATCACGACGACCACGGCAGCGGCCAGATACTGGCGGTTAAAGACGCCGGCGAGGCCGGAGTATGCCTGGTGGTGCGCTTCGAAACCGGCCGCCAGCTGCAGTTTTTTCCGAAATACACCAGTAAGCTGGAAGTACTAAAAAACAACGATTTCTGACGGAGATTATATATGGACGCATTGTTGAAACTGCTGCCGCCGGTTCGCCGTATCCGCGGCAACCGCCTGTACCTGGCCGACGGACGCCGCCTGCTGGACCTGTACCTGGATGACGGGCACCTGATTCTGGGCGACGCCGAGAAACACAGCCGCACTTACGCGCGCAACGCCGCCGAGAAGGGCCTTACCCGCGCCTATCCGGGATTGTACGAACAGCGCCTGCGCAAAGCCGTATTGGCGGCCTGGCCGCAATTCAAAGCTGTGCGATTTTTTTATAATGAGGACAGGGCTATCATGGCGGCGCTCCGGCAACTTGCGGGCAAAACAGCGGGGGCCACAATGATCCCCCTGCTGCGGCCGTTTTTGGCGGTTCCGGCCGGCACTGCGCTGGCTCTGGCTCGTCTGCCCTGCGCCCGGCC
>JAHIWF010000029.1 GCA_018815555.1 Spirochaetota bacterium
GTCCGGCGTTATTCCGGTTATCTTTGCTTCTTCGCTGCTTACCTTCCCGCTGCAGCTGGCCCAGGGTTTCGGCTCCGGTGCCAAATGGGTGCGCGATCTTTCGTTCATCCTGCGGCCCGACGGCTGGCTGCATCTGACTCTATATGTATTGTTAATCGTGTTCTTTGCCTATTTCTACACCCAGGTTTCGCTTAACCCCCAGGAAATCAGCAAGAACATTCGGGAAAATGGTGGTTCAATACCCGGTATCCGCTCCGAGCGCATGGAAGAGTACCTTACCAGGATATTGAATAGAATAGTATTACCGGGCGCCCTCTATCTGGCCTTTATCGCGCTTATTCCGACCCTGATTCAGCAGTGGTTCAATTTCCCTGCGGAATTGTCCTACCTGCTCGGAGGTACTTCCCTCCTGATTCTGGTCGGTGTTGATCTCGATACAATGTCCCAGATTGAGGCTCAGCTCAAAATGCATCATCACGATGGACTGACCAAGAAGGGTCACATCAAGTCACGTAATCTGTGATCGATTGTGCCGCCAGTCCGGGAAACCGGGGCGGCGGCATGATCCGTCTATACCGGAAACGGTCCTTTTGGCGGTCAGACAAGGATTTAACTCACGAAATCCTTGATCCTGACCGGTAGACGAGATGTGCTCAAACATGGTACAAAATCTACTCGTATGGCATGGAGGAATTGACATGAAAGTCAGAACAAGCGTTAAGCGCATCTGCGATAAATGCAAAGTTATCAAACGCAACGGCATTATTCGTATTATTTGCGAGAATCCCAAGCATAAACAGAAACAAGGTTGAGGGGGAGTAGTACATGGCTCGTATAGCGGGTATTGATTTGCCCAACAAGCACGTAGAGATCGCCCTTACCTATATCTATGGTATCGGCCGCACCAGCGCACGCAAAATTTGCGACAGCGTAAAGATTGATCCGGCCAGGAACATCAACGATCTTTCCAATGAAGAAATTAATGAGCTGCGCAAGCTCATCGAAAATGATTACAAGGTTGAAGGTCGCCTTCGCTCTGAAGTCGCGCTCAACATCAAACGTCTTATGGACATCGGTTGTTATCGTGGCCTGCGTCACCGCCGTGGTCTGCCCGTTCGCGGACAGCGCACTCGCACCAACGCACGCACCCGCAAGGGTAAGAAGAAGACCGTGGCCAACAAGAAAAAGGCGTAAGGGAGGTTGAGTCATGGCACAAGCAGCAAAAACTAAGACCAAGAAGCGTAAAGAGAAAAAGAGTGTCTATGAAGGAAAAGTCTTTATCCAGGCTACCTTCAACAACACCATCATCACCGTTACCGACCTCAATGGTAACGCTATTTCCTGGGGTTCATCCGGTGGCCTGGGCTTCCGTGGCGCAAAGAAATCCACCCCCTTTGCCGCCCAGTCCGTCACCGAACAGGCAGTATCGAAGGCTCTCAATGTAGGCCTCCGCGAAGTGCACGTGTATGTCAAGGGTCCCGGAATCGGCCGTGAATCGGCTATCCGTCAGATCGGTGCGCTTGGTCTCAAGATCAAGAGTATCAGTGATGTTACACCCATTCCTCACAACGGCTGTCGACCCAGAAAAGCTCGAAGAATGTAAGGTAGGGGAGAAAATAGATGGGACGATATACTGGTCCTCGGTGCCGCCTTTGCCGCACCGAGAATAAAAGACTTTTTCTGAAGGGCGACAAGTGTAAAAGCGATAAATGCCCTATCAATCGCAAACGACCTGCTCCCGGCAAGGACCCCAAGGCCCGCGCTAAAAAGCAGTCTGATTATGCCGTTCAGCTGCGCGAGAAGCAGAAGCTGAAGAAATCCTATGGTGTTATGGAGAAGCAGTTCCGCCTTACCTTCGACAAGGCTGCGCGTATGGCCGGTAAGACCGGTGAAACCCTGCTGACCCTGCTCGAACGCCGGCTGGATAACGTGGCTTACCGCCTGCATTTCGGAACCAGTCGTGCTCAGGCCCGCCAGGTTGTACTGCATGGCCATATCCATGTAAACGGCAAACGCGTCAATATTCCTTCCTACATCGTAAAGCCCGGTGATATCATCAGCGTGCATCAGGCCTACCGGACCAATAAAGTCCTCCTGGGCGCTCTTGGTGAGTATGAGAAGAGTGGTGTGGTTCCGTGGCTGTCGCTTGATGTTGAAAAGTGCGAAGGCAAGTTCAATGTCATTCCGCAGCGCCAGGATATCACCGATATGGCTGACATCCGCGAACAGCTCGTGGTTGAGCTCTACTCGAAATAAGGAGGGGCAATGGCGCGGAAAAATTTGCTTAAGGGATTCAAACGGCCCAAGGGTATTACGTACGAACAGAGTGAAAGTACCTCTGATTATGGAAAATTCCTGGCGTATCCTTTTGAGCCCGGTTACGGTACAACTATCGGCAATACCTTGCGCCGCATACTCCTTTCCTCCATTCAGGGCTATGCCATCACGGCTGTGCGCATCACCCGGCATGACCCGGACGGTGCCCAGCATGTGGTTGCATCCGAGTTCGAGACAATCCCGGGCGTTACCGAAGATACCATCGAGGTGCTTAACAGCCTGAAGCAGCTGCGCGTGCAGCTGCCTCTGGAAGAGGACCAGGCTACCTTCGGTTTCGAGTTTACCGGCCCTGCTACAATCAGCGGCAATGACCTGCTGCAGCAGGGTTCGCTTAAGATACTTAACCCTGCCACCCACATCATGACCTTGATGGAAGGTACCAAGCTGGACGTAGAAGTTCAGATTGACCTTGGCCGGGGCTATGTAGCAAGCGAAGTAAATGAAAAATATATCGAGGTTGTCGGGACTATCCCGATGGACGCAGTTTTCTCGCCGGTTATCAAGTCACGGTTCTCGGTAGAGCCTACCCGGGTCGGTCAACGTTCCGATTACGACAAGCTTATACTGGAAATCTGGACTGACGGGACTATCAAACCCGAAGATGCCCTGGCTGAGGCCGCCAAAATCGCCAAGGATCATTTTTCGATCTTTGTCAATTTTGACGAGTCCGAAACAGGCGGCGACGAGGAAGCTGATGAACTGGACGACAGGATCAAACAGATTCTGGCCACCCCGGTTGAGGAACTGGAGTTGTCGGTACGCTCATCCAATTGCCTTAAGAATGCCAATATCAAAACTATTGGCGATCTGACCCGCAAAACTGAAGATGATATCGCCAAAACCCGGAATTTCGGTAAAAAATCCCTGCAGGAAATCAAGGATCGCCTTGTTGAATGGAATCTGAGCCTGGGGATGACAGACTATACACAGCTCAGAAACCACCTGAAAGTGGAAAAGCAGAAGGAAGATACTCATGAATCATAAGAAAGGCTTTAATAAGCTGAACCGGATGACCGATCACCGCAAGGCCATGCTCCGGAATATGGCGACGGTACTTTTTCGGCACGAGCGCATCGTAACTACCAAGTCTAAAGCCCTGGAATTACGCCGTACCGCCGAAAAAATGATTACCCGCGCCAAAGAGGATTCGGTGCATAACCGCCGCCTAATCGGTGCCAAGATTAAAGACGAAGCCGTACTGGCCAAGCTGTTTACCGATATCGGTCCGCGCATGAAGGAACGAAACGGTGGCTATACCCGTATTCTGAAAATGGGTCTGCGCAAGCAGGATGCCGCCAGCATGGTCATTATCGAACTGGTAGATTATAAACTCGACGATGGTAAGGGCAAAAAGGCTGACGCCAAGGACAAGGCTAAAGAAAAAGCCAAAGCCAAGCCCAAAGCTGACAAGGCCGCTGCAAAAGCCCCGGCCAAGAAGCCTGCCGCTAAAAAGCCGGCAGCCGAAAAAGCTCCGAAGGCCGCCAAGGCTGTCGAAGCTGTCAGTGAAGAATAAGGCGGAGGTACAGAATGTCTAAAGCACACCGTGGTAAGGGTATACAGGAACTGGCCAATGGCGGACGCGGACAATGCCCCGTCTGCAAGAAAACCGGCGTAAAACTGCTCTACGAGCAGGAAATTGACGGCGCCAAGACCAAGATTTGCAAAATCTGCAAGGCTACCCTGAAGAACAAGAAATAATTATCGGGCGGCGGCTTTTGGGTCGCGGCTTGTTAGAAACCGCAGTCGATGAGAATCGGACTGCGGTTTTTCTTATTGGGCCGGATTGGCAGCTTGGGAGAGTAGTCTTGCCCTCTCTTCCTTTATAGCTGTACCAGTACTGTCGGCCAGTTGAATAAGTGTACTGATGAAGCGTTGTATATCGCCTTGTGCTCGCTCGGCAAACCAGCGCTCATACAGGCTGAGGTCTTCTTCGTATAAACGGTAAAGGTCCAGATATGCGTTATTGATAGACGCCATGTCGAAATTAGCCCAATAATCCGGCTCATTCCAATTCTGGCTTTAGAGCTGGTATTCGTCGGCCCGGGCTTGTAGAATACCGACTTTTGCGACCAGTCGCTGTTCCGTGTTTAGCTGCGGGTTGGTATACACAAGTTCCAGCTGGCGAGCGCTTTCTTTCAGGAAATCGGTAAAGGCCTGTCTGTCCTGCTGGCGGGCTTGCCGGCTGTTTTGAATATAGTTGGCAGGACCATATGTTTCTGTCAGGTAAGCCTCGGTGAGCAGGCGGCCGGTAAAAGTGGCGAATTCTTCATTGAACTGGTCGGCATTTTTTATAAAGAGTGTGGCATGGGCAGATTCATGAAAAATCAGTTCGGCAAGCTCGGCTTCGTCATAATCCAGCATAAAAGAATAGAGTGGATCACGAAAAAAGCCCAAAGAACTGAAGGCATCCACCCGACGCATGACAACATCAAGACCGGCCTCTTTCAGACGGGCTACTTCTTTTCTGGCATCAGCTTCTACATAAAAGCCTTTGTAGGGCATGGAACCCAGAAAGGGGTATTTCCAGTAGTAGCGTTCGAAGCTGTCGGCCGCGCAGGCTGAAACCACACTGGCCACGTAGTCGCGATCCAGCAGAACATATCTGGTGTAGTTTTTGGTGGGGCTTAGGCCACCTTGTTCTACTGCATAGCGCCGGAGATCGGAAACCAGCCGGTAGAAGCGGCCGAGTTCCGGTGCTGCATCGTCGGCTTCCGCCAGTTTTGCCAGATTACGGGCGGAAAAACGTTCTCCGAGGAAATAGCCGGCCTGTTTGGTGTACCAGCAGGATGTGAGCAGAAATACCAGCGCAAGCGGCATGAGCAGCCGCGCGCTGCATTTTGCCGCTGTGCGAAAATGCGCCACTATGCGGGTACGCGCAAGCGTGCAAGAACGCAGCGCCAAGCGGGACCGCTCCGCCATGAGGGAACGCGTCACGCGAAAACTACCGCGGCCAGGCCGTTTAGTGGGCGACACTGACCACCTTACCCCTTTTTATAACCGTATCGACCAGGTTCATGCCGCTGTGGTAGGCCAGATGTTTGTAGCTGGGAGCATCCAGAATAAGGATGTCCGCCAGCTTGCCGGCTTCCAGGCTGCCGCGGTCGTGGGCCAGTTTTAGAGCGGCTGCACCGTTTAGGGTTAGCGCTGTAAGTACTTCTTCGGTGCTCATTTTCATATACAGAACTGCCAGGGCAATAGCCAGCGGAATGGACTGGCTGTAGCAGGAGCCTGGATTAAAGTCACTGGCAAGGGCTACCGCACAGCCGTTGTCGAGCATGGCGCGGGCGTCGGCA
>JAHIWF010000261.1 GCA_018815555.1 Spirochaetota bacterium
CTGCGGCTTTTTCTCTGGCGACACAATGGTGGCAATAATATTACCGCCAAAAGCCGGACGGATCTGGTACAGGATATCCTTGAACAGTTTGCCCTGCAGCTCATGATCGCCGATTTGCAGGTCGGTACAGTCGGCGGTAAGCCCCACCTTAAGGTTGCTGGCAATGCGCGGCCCCAGGTCGCGGCCGGTAACCGTAGCGCCGTACAGCACAATCTGCGGCTCACGGTCTTTTATCAGGTCTACCATTACCTGAGTGTAGGGCAGCGGCGTGTAGTGAGCCAAAGCTTCATGTTCCAGACAGCTGACCAGATCCACACCGTAGGGGATAAGTTTTTGGGCAGCAGCGGCCATGCCCTTGCCCGGCAGTGCGGCTTCCACCCCAACGCCCAGCCGATCGGCCAGCTCGCGGGCCTTGCACAAGAGCTCTATACTCACATCGGCAATCACGCCGTCATCCTGCTGGATGAACACCATGACATTGTTCTTGGTTTTCATGTTTTCTCCTTGCTTACGGATTCAGGCTCAGCCGATGGTATGGTCGGCGATCAGTTCGTGAACCAGCGCGCTGATGGCTGATTCCGAATTGTCGATCATGCGGATATCCTGGGCCGTGAGCACCACCGAGTCAATCTTCTTTACCTTGGTAGGCGAACCGGCCAGACCACAGGCTTCCGGATCGGCACTGATCGAGGCGATATCCCACAAGGCGATAATTTCATCATCCTTGCAGGCCGAAGCGTTCATGTAGCAGTCGTCGTAACTGGCCTCGGCGGTCGGCGCGGCCGAAGCGTTCTTGTACATCATCACACGGCGGGCAGACGGCGGCCGCGGGGCAAAGCCCTCGTCGGTAAAGGTAAGCAGCACCGGCATTTTTGCCCGGACAATTTCATAACCGGAGTCCAGCGAGCGCTTGGCCGAAATCTCTTTCTTCTTGGCGTCGATGCCGCTAAACTCGGACACACAGGTAAGCTGGTTCATGCCCAGCTTCTCGGCCGTCTGCGGGCCAACCTGCGCCGTGTCGCCGTCGATGGCCTGACGGCCGCAGAACACCAGATCCACCCCGCCGATTTTCTCTATAGCGCACTTGAGCGCGTACGAAGTGGCCAGCGTATCGGCCCCGGCGAACTTGCGGTCGGAAATCAGGGCCACAAAATCGGCCCCGCGGTACAACGAATCCTTAAGCACCTGGGCGGCACTCGGCGGCCCCATAGTAATCACATTAACCCGGCTGCCCGGCACCTGGTCCTTAACCGTCAGCGCAGCTTCCAGCGCGTGCAGATCTTCCGGATTAAAAATCGCCGGCAGAGCCGCCCGGTTTACCGTTCCATCGTCCTTCATGGCCTTGCCCGTCACATTCTTCGTGTCGGGGACCTGCTTGACGAGCACCACAATATTGAGGCCCATCGCTTCCTCCTTGAAAACTTTCAGCAAGATTGATTAAGCACAAAACCCGCCGCCGGCAGGCCCTGCGCATGACATAGTACAGGCTTTTGTCAGAAATAGCAACCAAATCTTTTTTTATCGGAAGGGTGGAAAACTCAGGAGAACAGGAACCGAATTGAGAGACCGAATAGAGGGACAGTCCCCAGCTATGGAGTTATTCGAGGTTTTTAGAAAATTTCAGGGGGCGTCAGGGCTGTGAAAATCAGTTTGGGGCAGTCAGACACGCCCCCTGGCGGCTGCCTCCTCGGCCGGCAGTTGTACCAGGCTGCAATGGAGGCTACCGGCAAATCCAGAGACTAAAAAAGCATGCGCCGGCTGCGGGGTCAGCCGCCTCCCCCGAAGAGCTACTATAAAAAGGCTGTTTCAAGAGTAATGACTGGCTAAAATCTGTGCTATGGACTGCCAACCTAAAGGTCATCAGCAAATTCAGAGGCATTTGGCTGTATCGGAAACTTACCAACCTGACGAGTGGAAGTGGAAGCCAGCTCAGCGTATATTTTGTTAATTACAGGAGTGGGATAATAGTAAGAAAAAATCAATAGTGCGTAAAATGTAATTTTTCCTATAACCTTCTGGTAGAAAATTACCTCGTCGACACCCAATATTTGAATCATTAACAACTGAACCAAAAACCAGAGAAAATAGTATATCATCCACAGCATTGTCTCTATGCGCCAGATTTTATTGTACAATTTATGCTGTATAATTGCCGGGTCAAATGTATTCGCCTTTTCCACAATAATTTGCATAAGCGGTTTTTTCCGGAGCAAACTTAAGGCAAATACACTGAATAAAATAAAATCATCGACGAGGTTCTTATACAGATACATTATGGTATTATTGGCAAGAATAACGGTCACAAATGTTATCAGCATGAAAATAACAGAAATTGAACCATAAAAATCCAGCTTCCGTTTTCTGTAAAATTGAATCAGTACATATGATATTGAATAGAGCATACCCGCATAACAGGCAATCAGTGTAGAAGACAATAAACGAGTGCCATAAAAAATTACAAAAGATATAAACACGCCAAAGATAAAATTCAGTGAGAAGGCTTGACTAACAAAAAGCCGAAGCCAATGTGGCAACTTATCAAGAATTTTCATGCTTTCCCTCATATTTAAGCCTAAGTACAGGATAATCAGTAATTGGTTTATTTAGATTATAATTGAGGCTGTTTCTCAGTGCAGTCAGGCAATATGCTGTTGCCTGACTTTTATCTGCTTCTAAGAACCAGCGATAGGCTGCGCCATTAAAGGTAACAGTTATTTGAAATGCTGCCTGTCGAATATCGGTATCCGGCTTAAGTCTTTTCTCCTGTTCCAATATTCTGCACTCCGACTGTAACCAGGACTCCAGAGTATAAATCCTTCCTGAAATCTCTTCACTACTTGAATCACCAGCCTCAAAGCCGGAAAACCAGAATAGCTGCATTGCCGCACGGTAGGCTTCATCCTCCGCCAGGCTGAAAAACCAGGCTTCAAAAAACCCTGCAATGCGCTGGTCTGAAGTTCTTTTCTGCCTATACTGCTGCTCATACTCGCTGTAGATTGAAGAAGCCAGTGATTTATAGATCTCGCTCACCAAGGCTTTTTTATCCCTAAAGTTATGGTAAACTGCACCACGACTCAGCCCGGCAGCCTGTGCTATATCGATCAGGGTTGTTTGTCCAATTCCCTTTTTGCAGAACAGATCCCTGGCTGCGGACAGAATGCTCGCACGTGTTTTTGCCGCCTCTACTGCTGTTTTTTTCATGCTATTAATCCTCCGCACCTAGCAACTGGCTAAAAATCCAGAATTAATTCTTTAGGTACTCAGCTTTTCAATATCAAATCCATGTATTCTAGCAATTCGTCACAAAGTTGTACTCAAGTGCACCTACATGTCGAATTTCTTCATAGTTCTCGCATGTATATATTTGTGTATACTTAGCACTTATATAAACATACATGAACGTATGTATAAAGTCAATATGCATCCCCACAACAATTCTATTCGGGGACAGCCCTCCACCCCTGGAGTTATTTGAGCTTGCTCAGCCGCCACCACTCCAGCCTTCCCTATTCTCCTGCCTGTAAGCTGCCGATATTTCACCCTTCCTGTGCGTAGTAACGCATAGGAGGCCCTGATGATCATTGAAATCGATCCCCGTGTTGATGTGGTATTTCATAACCTGTTTGGCAGCTCCGACCACCCGGGCCTTACCATGAGTTTTGTAAACGCGCTGCTGGAACATATCGGCCTGCCCAAGGCAGTCGAGCTGGAGCTGTCCAACCCCTTTCAACTGGCCCGATTTATCAGGCAGAAAGAGAGCGAGCTCGATATACTCTACCGCGATGCCAGCCAGCGCCAGATCCAGCTAGAAATGCAGATTGCCGGGCACTCCGGTCTGGCCCAGCGCATGCTGCATAACTGGACGCAAATCTACCAGCGGCAACTAAGCAAGGGGCAGGAGTACAACGAACACATTCCGGTTATCTCGTTCTGGATACTTGACGACAATCTGTTTCACGACCAGCGCTGGCTGCATGTATTCCGCTGCGGCGACCGTGAAAGCGTACAGGTGCTACATGAAGACTTGTGCATTGTTACCATAGAGCTGCCGGTGTGGCAGAAACAGCAGGCCGAGAGCCAGCTTGGTCACCTTGATTTACTTGGCAAATGGTTGTACTTTTTAACCAGGGCCAAGGGATCCGAGGCAGAGCGGCTGCTTGGAACTTTGGCCGAGCCGGTGTTTGCAGAGGCGGTGGAGCTGATGAGCGGATTTACCAAAGAAGAGAAGCGCCGGCATGCCTACGATATGCGCGAGAATTATGAGCGTATCGTAAAAGCTTATATCCGCACCGGGTATGAGGAAGGCATGGAGAAAGGTGAAATCAAAGGTGAGCAGAAAGGCCTGAAAAAGGGTAAACTTGAAGTTGCCCAGGCTATGCTGAATGGCGGCATGAGTATTGCTCAGGTACTGCAATTTACCGGATTAAGCCGTAAAGACCTGGAAGGATCCGGGCTGATTGCCGGAGAATGAAACCGCAATACAGGAAAATCAGGAAGCAGACACAAATTCGCTAAGGCGGAAACGCAGGGCGGGAAAGCCAGCGGCAGATGAACACGAAAAAACACCTGTAGGGGTTTCATGCACATACCGACTGCAGCTTCGAGTAAGGCCGGGTGGACTGAATACCAAGCCGGTAGATAAATGCCGATATGCTTTTCCAAGACAGTGGGTTTTTTCCCGGGAACACCTTTTTGTACCTTCTCCGACACCCGGATCAACCCTTAGGTCCCAGTGGAGCTGGAGCCCAAGGTGCACGTATTAATTCGGCCGCATATTGAATACCC
The DNA here is from genome assembly GCA_018815555.1 of Spirochaetota bacterium. Classification (GTDB taxonomy): domain Bacteria; phylum Spirochaetota; class Spirochaetia; order Treponematales; family UBA12059; genus UBA12059. The sequence goes on from JAHIWF010000261.1 coordinate 4,786, forward strand.
GCAGCCTACCATCCACTCCGCCTACATAGATTACCGGGCCGGCAAAAGCAATGAAATGATTGGCTTCCGTGCTTTCAGTTTCATAGCTGCCGGTCGACAAGTGGTCAACAAGTTTCAATGAGGACAGATCGGAGACATCATAAATTCGCAGATGCCCCCAATGTGTACCGGTATTGAGGTCCCTGGAGCCCAAAGCAATATACTTGCCAAGGCCACCGGCGGTATCGACGAACTCATTCGGGTTTCCGCC
>JAHIWF010000030.1 GCA_018815555.1 Spirochaetota bacterium
AAAAGTAAAGGTGGTAATCTGGGGTTTCGGTGCCATGGGCAGCGGCATGGCCGAAGTGCTGCTGCGCAAGAAAGGCGTAGAAATCGTCGGCGTCTGCGACATGCACCCCGAGCGCATGGGTAAAAGCATTTTCGACGTGCTTGGCGTTGCCCGCGGCGACCACAAGGACGTGATCATCCAGGGCGATATCACCAAGGTCATTTCCAAAAAATGTGCCGACATCGCCCTGCTGGCCACCGATAGCTTTACCAAAAAAGCCTTCGACAAGATCAAGCTCATCGTCGAAAACGAGATCAACGTCATCTCCACCGCCGAAGAAATGGCCTACCCCAAGGCTGGCGAACCGGAACTGGCCGCCGAGATGGACAAGCTGGCAAAACAGTACGGCGTCAGCATTTTGGGGACCGGCATTAATCCCGGCCTGATCATGGACCTGCTGGTTGTACTGATGACCGGCGCTTGTACCGATGTCGAATACATCAAGGCCGAGCGCGTAAACAGCCTCTCGCCCTTTGGACCGGCAGTTATGGAGGAACAGGGCGTCGGCGTTACCCTCGACGAGTTCAAGAAGCAGTCCGCTGCCGGACATCTGGCTGGCCACGTCGGCTTCAATGAATCGGTTAACATGATCTGCGACGCCATCGGCTGGAAACTGGACAAAAAAATCGAGCAGACCATGGATCCCATCGTATCCAAGGTGGAACGCAAGACCAAATACGCCCACGTACTGCCCGGAAACGTAGCCGGCTGTACCATGAAAGCCTTCGGACAGGTCGGCGGCAAACTGGCAGTCGAAATGGTACATCCCCAGCAGATCGAGCCGGAACTGGAAGGCACCAACACCGGCGACTATGTAGTAATCAAAGGCGTGCCCAACATCAACCTGGCCAACAAGCCGGAAGTACCCGGCGGCATCGGCACCATCGCCATGTGTATCAACATGATTCCCCAGGTGATCAATGCCGTCCCCGGCCTGCACACCATGATCGACCTGCCGGTACCGCGTGCCATCATGGGCGACATCCGCGAGCAGATTAAATAAGTCTGGATAATTTAAAGTGACCAAGCCGGGCCGCCAGGCCCGGCTTTTTTATATGCAGCCAACGATAGGCCTGCCTGCGTACCTTCACCAAATATCGGTATCAGATTTCACAGCGCTGGTACTTCCGCATTGGTAGAACCAAGCTGTCGGCTGTTTTACTCCGACAGCATGATGCGGCGCAGGTTCTTTTCACCGAAAGCCAGCAGATCACGCATGAGCTGCCGGGCAGCCTGTTCGTCGGCGGCAGTTATGGCTTCCACCAATAAACGGTGAAAACGGAAAACTTCGCCGATGACCGTATGGTCACTATAAAACTCATGCAAGATATTTTGGTATATGCGCCTGAAACTGTTCATCAGCAGAGGATAAATTTCATTACCGCTGGCAATTGCCACCATCAGATGAAAATCATAGTCCAGACGCCCTACCAGCGCTGCAGAATAGGCAGTCAGCACAGCCTCCTCGGCAATAAGCCGCTGCAATTCCGCACACTGATCGTCAGTCCGGCGCAGTGCGGCCAACCCAGCAGTCTCCACTTCAAACAACTGTCGCATTTCCAGAACACCGTTAAACAAGGCCGGCGACAACTTGCCACCCGTGTAATTGAGTATCGACAGCAGCATCTCAATAGAGCCCTCACGCCGATAATCATTAATCCGGACACCCTTGCGGCTTTCAATAGTTACCAGCCCACGCCCTTCCAAAGCCCTCAGGCCTTCATGCACAACCGGGCGTGAAACGCCAAACATCGCCCCAAGATCCCGCTCGGAGGGCACCCGCTCACCGGGCTTAAAGCGGCCAGACAAAATGAGAGTCTCGAAGCGATTGATAAACTCATCTTTCAGCGACCTGGATACAATCGGAGCAAATTCGCTCTCAGCCAATGGGAAACTCCTTACTTATCTGGTATAACCAGCAACCAAAATATCCGGAGTACCAGCGCAGCGTCAAGCCCACTACATTATTCTATTGGTCAACTTGTTTGCAAAATGACGATGCGAATCGTGTATCTGTATGTACGCTGCTAATGCAGCAGTCGCGCTTTCAGCGCAATCATACCGGCTAACAGCCACGGAGGAACACATGCTCAGTAACTTGAACTCGATTATTGTCGAAGGCAACCTTGTGCGGGATCCACTGCTCAAATCCACGCCAAACAACCATGATGTCTGCTCGTTTTCGGTTGCATCCAACCGATTTTACCGTGTGAATGACCAGAACGAGAAAGAGGTATCATACTTTGATGTTGAAACCTGGTCAAAATTGGCACAGACCTGCGGCAATAATCTGCGCAAAGGCCGAGGTGTCCGCATTGTTGGCCGGCTAAAACAGGAACGCTGGCTGGACCAGGCTGGCAAGACTCAGGCCAAAATCAAAATCGTCGCCGAACATGTGGAATTTAAACCACAGCCTAAAAAAGAAGCCGGAGCGTTGGAATCAGGCAGTCCCGAAAATGACCAGACAATTGATGCAGCAGAAGATTCAGCAGAAATAAGCGAAGAAACTATGCTCCAGAGTGAAGCTGTATTCTGAACGCAGCGGCTGTTGGCAGAGGCTAGGAAGCTGTTGCCAACAGCTGTTATTCGTAAGTTTCGGAACCGGGCCGGTGCCAGTCCACGTTTTTGAAGCCGCCGCGGGCAGGGCCGAACAGCTCGGTTTCATTACTGTCCTGCCCGCTGCCGCCCAGTTCACTTTGCAGGCGCGAGATAGCCCAGCGCAAGGCGGCCAGGACTTCGTCACGGGCCTGCTGCATACGGCCCGAAGGGCCGGAAACGCTGACCGCGCCAGTAAAGCCATAACGCGGGAGGTCTAGCGGCATGGCATAGCATACCAGACCGGGTTCCAGTTCTTCGTCATCAACCGCCCAACCGCGGCGAACAGTTTCGTCTATTTCCAAAGCCAGGCGATGAGTATCAGTTATTGTTTTTGGTGCTACCGGTACCAGCTGGGCTTCTGACAGGTACTGCGAACGCATGGAAGCGGGCATCCGGGAAAGAATACTCTTCCCCGCGGCAGTGCAGTATAGGGGCAAACGGTCACCTGAGTTAAAACGCAGGCGTAAGGCCCGCTTGCCTTCAGCTTTGGCAACATACATAACATCGGTACCGGCCTGGGCGGAAAGGCTGGCGGTTTCATCAATGCTCAGGGCTAATTCCTTGAGTATGGGTTCTGCACGTGAGGCAATATTCTGCGAAACCGGTACCCGGCTGGCAAGTTCTACTAAAGCCAGCCCTAAAGCCCAGTCACCGTCCTGACGCTCTACTACGGCTTTTTTCTCCATTGCCGTAAGGTAGCGCAGGGCAGTCGCTTTATCCCAGCCGGTTTCCCTGGATAAGCGGGCTAGCGAGGTGTGGCCGGACTTTGCCAAGTGAAATAATAACTCAAATGCTTTTAAAGCTGATTCGCTCATAGGCTCCTGTTTCTTGCAGTGAAACACTCCATACAATATTTGAAACGCATCATCAGGGTAACCGTCCTACCTGCTTTTGTCAAGCAGAAATTGAAACGATTGAACTGCTATTATACTCCCTCATGGAAGCCGTAGAAACCAGTTAAAGCCAGTGCAATTTGAACCAATAATCGAAGCCTGGCAGTGAAATAAAGCCATGGTCGGGGGTTTGCAGCACGGCAGGGATCCACCCAGCTCCTCTACTATCCATCCTGTGGCGTAAAAATCCTATGGCATGGATAGTTTTGCCAACAACAACTCGAAAAATCACCTGGAAGATATTAATTTATTGCTAAAAGAGGCTGCAGTACAGTCCGGAAAATATAGCAGTCGCGACAAGAACTAGCTGATTTGCTATGGTAAATCAATATTTAATTATAGCAAAATAAATACACAGCCTATAATCACCTAAAAAAATTAAAAAAAAATACTAATTTACATAATTTAATAGCAAATTTCAGTATTATCTCTTTTCAAACTGAAAATAAAGAGTTATATTTATGCTATGACACACGAAACAACAATTTTCGGGGACGATTGGTCTTTTTCCAA
>JAHIWF010000262.1 GCA_018815555.1 Spirochaetota bacterium
AGAAGAAGACGGCCTTTCCGATTTTGAACTTTCCGACCTCGACGAAGGCTCCGGCGAACCGCCTATCACCCTGGTTACCGAAGAAGAAAACCAGAGCGATCTTGATAGCGACTTTAATCTTGATGACGACATGCCTTCACTTGATGACGACATGCCTTCACTTGATGACGACATGCCTTCACTTGATGACGACATGCCTTCACTGGATGACGATATGCCTTCACTTGATGACGATATGCCTTCACTGGATGACGAAATGCCTTCACTGGATGACGAAATGCCTTCGCTCGATGACGAAATGCCTTCGCTTGATGATGATATGCCTTCGCTTGATGATGATATGCCTTCGCTTGATGAACCCGAAGCACTTTCCCTGGATGACGATTTTTCCGTTTCGGCCAATGACGGCCTTGATACCACCCCCTACAACGACAGCATGGAAACTCTGGATCTAAGCCCCGAAGCCAGTATGGATACTAATCCCGAGAGCGATCTGGATCTGGACGATTTCAGCATGGACGAGGCTCTTGACCTCAGCGACAGCGAAAGCAGCGCCGAAGATTCCAGCGCTGATTTTGCAAGCATGGATATGCCGGATGACCTGGACTTCGCCGACGAGGGATCCGTACCACCCGGCCTGACAAGTGACGAGAATACGGCTGACGATGATTTTGGCATGGACAAGTTCAGTTTCGGCGAATCCGACAGCAGTAATGCAGAAGACCCCGAACTTTCCAGTGTAGAGCCGCCACCAGTTACCGGGCTGCGCGAAAAAGCCGGCCGGGTACGCAAAGAAAAAACCGATACTGATCCCTCCTTCAGTGAAGCGGAAATCCGCAAGCATCTGCCACTCTGGCTGCGTATTACCATTAGTGTAGTATTGCTGCTGGCTGTGTTGGCGCTGGCTTTCGTAGTATTCAAATGTGTAAACGACCGCACACCGCTGATTCCCGATTCGGCCGCGGAATCCCTGCAGAAACCGCTGGTAACATCCAGCGAACCTGCCCCGGTGGCCACTCCGGCGCCTGCAGCGACTCCAGCCCCGGCGGCAACCAGCACACCCGCACCTGCCGCCACGACCACTCCGGCTCCGGCTCCGGCTCCGGCAGCTACGAGTACACCGGCACCAGCCACTACTACCACCGAAAGCACGGACACTCCGCCAAGCTCAGAAGGCCGTGGGCCCGGAGTCTGGCATAAAGTACGCTGGGGCGACACCTTGTGGGATCTGTCCATAGCCTATTACCGGACACCATGGCAATATATGGCAATCTTCTACGCCAACCCCACCCGCATCAAACATCCCGACCTGATCGTTTCGGGCACCTGGATTTTTGTTCCCAAATAATAGCCTATAACAGCGACATATAAAAAAACCGGCTGGATAGCCGGTTTTTTTATCCCATCTGCTTTGTGTCATGGATGGCAGACACCAGACTGTCAACGTACAGTAAGCATTAATTCCTGATCCGGGAAGCCGGCTGAACGTACTCGTACCTGAATTCGGCCGGCTGCTCCGCTGCTTTCCACCCAGAAGGCCGTCGAACCGCCTTTGAGGGCAATACTTTCCGGCCCCTGGATGCGGGCTGGCCCCTGAACCTGCACCTGCACAATGGCGTCACAAAAGGGCAGCGGGTTGCCGTACTGATCCAGCATGGCCAGCACGCAGCGGGTAACATCTTTGGCCCCAGCCGACAGCATGGTGTCATCAGCGCTTAGCACTAAAGTGCCGGGAAGCGGATCTTTGGGCAGGCGTACGGTTTTTACTACTTTGCCCTTCAGATAGGCACTTATGGTAGCATCCTCCCATTTCATGCCCCAGGCACCGATTTTTTCGAGGCTGATAACGCTTTCGTCAATAATAAAGGGGGGCCAGGGCAGATCGCCGAGCTGTTCGGCGCGCTGCGTTACAGAGATGGGCTCATAGTCACCAAACTGCAGGCTTATACTGTCGCAGTTGGTCAGCACTATCAGCGGAAATACGCCGCCGATACTGCGTTCGCCGCGGGCCCACCAGCTTACCGGCTGTAAAACCACCTCTACTGCCGGATCCACCTGTGAGCTGTACACCCAGGCGGCAAACTTGGGCAGGCGGAACATATCCATAACACCGTGATAGCAAATGCGGTCGCCGGAGCCAAAATCTTTGTGGGTGTTGTAGTCAAAGGCACACCAGCCAATGGCCCCGGAAATCCAGGGGTCAGCATAGGCAGCATTCTGTACCCGCAAATGACGCATCACGTGTTCGCACTGCCGTTCTTCATTGTCAGACTTTTTTGTCGGATACATGTGACCATTATACTCGGTTATCAGATAGGGAACCCTTCTATCCAGACCGGTAACCTGCTGCTGGTCGCGCAGTACTTCCGGGCCGCCAGAATGTATAAAATCGTTCATCGTATATACATCTTCCAACAAATGACTGTTGGTGATGTAGCGCACGCCACCGGTAGACCGGGTCGGATCCAGCTGGCGGGCCACTGCATTGGTCCGCTCATAGAAGCTGTCATCGTCGGCCGATTCGTTAATTCGCACGCCCCAGATGATAATTGAAGGATGATTCCAGTCGCGGCTAATCATTTCCTGTACATTTTGTATGGCAATCTGCTTCCAGGTTTCGTCACCGATGTGCTGCCAGCCCGGTAGTTCCTCGAATACCAGCAAACCGATTTCGTCGCAGCGCTTCAGGAAATGAACTGACTGCGGATAATGCGAGGTACGCACCAGATTCAGATGCAGCTGATGCTTGAGGATATCGGCGTCCTTTATCTGGGCCCGTTTAGGCATGGCATAGCCGACATAGGGCCAGGACTGGTGGCGGTTAAGCCCGCGCAGCTGCAGCCGCCGGCCATTCAGGAAAAAGCCTTCCGGGCGAAATTCAGCGCTACGGAAACCGTAATGCAGGCTGAACCGGTCTTCCAGACCACCAGACTGTACACTAACATCCAGTTTGTACAAATACGGATCATCTACCGACCAAAGCATTAGCCCTTCTATTTCGTCCAAAGACAGGTCTACAATGCTGGTGGCCTCCGGCAACGACACTGTTTTGCAGATCATTGCCACAACTGTGCCATCGGGCTTACTTAGTGTTGCAGATACTTCTGCCGGACTGGCCGGACCGCTGTTGCAGCAATGCACAGACAGAGCCAGGGTCTTGCGCTCGTCCAGCGGGTTACGACAGACGGCCTGCACATTGCGCACACTTAGCCTTTGGTACACATCCAGCGAGACTTCACGATAGATGCCACCATAGCACAGATAATCAATCTGGCCGCCAAAAGGCGGAATATCTTCCCGTTCA
>JAHIWF010000263.1 GCA_018815555.1 Spirochaetota bacterium
AGCGTGCCCACTAGATTAGCGCTTACTGTCGCCCATGCCGCTCCGGCCGCTTCCATGCCGAAAGTAAAAATTAAAAGTGGATCCAGAACAATATTCAGTCCGACCGAAACCAACGAGGCGGTAAATGGTGTGCGGCTGTCGCCTTGGCCGATACTGAAAGAACTGAGGGCAGGAAAAAGCAGTAGAAATAAACTGCCAGCCGCGGAGATCCGAATATAACGCAGCGCTTCGCCGTTTGCCGCACTGTCAGCAAGGCTGAAAAGGGCGATAAGCGATTTTGCACTGGTCAGCAAAACAGCGGTAATGGCAGCAGACAACAGCAAGGTCCAGAACAGCATCAGCGCAGCGATGCGCAGTATCTCATTGTCGTTTTTTTTACCGCGGGCATTGCTACCGGCGGTAATTGCTGCTGAGCGTGTGAGGGTTCCCAAAGACGACATGATCCAGAGCATAAATCCGCCGATACCCGCACCGGCTAGACTTGCTGCGTTCAGCCGGCCAAGCCAAAACATATCAGTAAGGTTATAAAGCATTTGCAGAAAAGAACTGCCGATGATGGGCAGTGTCAGTCGGGTGAGTAAAGGCAAAATTGCCCCGGATGTCAGATTGAGTTGCTGTGGTCTCTTCATGGTTTTCCTTGAAATAACCAGTTTTTTCATATTATAATCTACACAGCAAAACTATATAAGAACTGGTATATTTCAGATATTAAAAGGTACAGGGGGCGGCAGGGCAACGCCATGCAGCAGTTTAGGCCAGACCCGCCCCCTGGCCCGGGCTTCCGGCCGCGTTGCCGCGGCCGGCGATCCCGCGCCTCCCCCTAATAGGGGAAACTAGGCAGTAAGTCCGGCGGGCAGGCTGGCTTAATCCTTAAGTATCTGTTTCAGGAAAGCCTTCGTGCGTTCTTCTCGCGGATTAGTGAATATTTCTTCAGGCTTGCCTTCTTCCACAATCAGGCCTTCATCCATATAAATTACCCGGTCTGCCGCTTCCTTGGCGAACCACATTTCGTGGGTTACGACTATCATGGTCATGCCTTCATCAGCCAGTTCTTTCATTACGGCGATCACCTCGCCGACCAGCTCGGGGTCCAGCGCGCTGGTCGGTTCGTCAAACAGCATTACTTTGGGCGACATGGCTAATGCGCGGGCTATAGCGACACGTTGTTTCTGGCCGCCCGAAAGCATCCGTGGATATACGTCCAGTTTATCGGACAAACCTACTTTGGCAATCAGGTCTTTGGCCAGAATAGTGGCTTCCTCTTTTTTCATGCCGCGTACCCGTATCGGAGCCTCGATGACATTTCCCAGTACCGTCATATGCGGAAACAGATTAAAATTTTGAAACACCATGCCGATTTCCCGGCGCACATGGTTTATGTCGCCCTTAGTCGGATGTACGTGTTTACCCTCAAGAAAAACCTTGCCCTGCTCAGCCACCTCAAGATAATTGATGCAGCGCAGCAGCGTCGACTTGCCGGAACCACTGGCCCCGATAATTACTACTACTTCTTTTTCCTGAACACTGAAATCGATGCCCTTAAGAACATGCAATTTCCCAAAATGTTTGTGCACCTTTTCCAGTCGAACTATCGGCTCTGCAAGTTTTTTTTCGTTCATACTGCACGCTCCCCGACAGACATCTTGTATTCAATGCGATGCACTATAAAGGACAGGGCGCCAGTCATGATCAAATAAAATACTGCTGCCAGCATCAGCATTTCCATCATCATATAGTTGCTGGAAGCAAGCTGCCTGGATGTTAAGACCAGCTCTCTGATGGAAATAGTACTGGCTAAGGAGGAGTCTTTAAGGGCTATGATAAACTGATTACCCAGTGGTGGAAGGGCCCGCCGGAAGGCCTGGGGCAGAATAATACGACGAAGTGTTTGCGCTTTGCTCATTCCCAGTGCCCGGCCGGCTTCTATCTGTCCTTTGTCTACAGACTGAATCGCCCCCCGGAATATTTCGGCGATATAGGCCCCGTTGTGAATCCCCAGGGCCAATGCCGCCGAAGGAAGCGGATCGAGACGTATCAGCCGAACCAGTCCGAAGTAAATAAAAAATAGCTGTAGCAAAAGTGGTGTTCCGCGGATAAAACCAATGTAGGCTTTTGCCGCAAGCTCCGCTGCTTTGTTTTTTGAAAGCCGTGCCAGCGAAATCGGAAAACCGATCAGCAATCCAATTAGAATCCCGAAGCTGGTTATAACCAGGGTCATCCAGGCGGCTGGCAAAAAATATGGTATATATCGAAATAAATCCGGCATGATGGTTGTATCCCTTCCTTGGCTTGATTTAGTTATTACCTGCTAAGGTTTCCGGACCGAGGATGGGCGAGCCTTTCTGGACTACCAGCTGGGCTCCGGAAATATAATAGGGGTCGGTAAAGTCGACAATGCGCAGGCGTTCGTCGGTTATAGCCATGCTGCCCCAAACTCCGTCATAGCGTTTTGCCCGCAAGCCTTCTATAATGCCGTCCCAGGCTGTTGTAACCGGCCGGTATTCAAGACCCATGTTTTCCACAACCGCACGGGCAATCTCAACGTCAAAGCCGGTAAGCACATTTTGGTCGTTATAGAAATTGAAGGGAGGGTAGCCGCCGCTCATGGCAAATGTTACATAGCCCCGATTTTTTGCCTCTGTAAGCGAGTTGTCTGTAGCTGCAGCTTCGCCGGGAACGGTTGTTGGTCTGTCCAGCCCGGCCAGAATATCTGCGCCGAACCATTTTGTACTTATTTCAGCATAGCTGCCGTTTTGGATTATTTCGGCCAGGGATCGGTTCAGTGCCTGGCGTAGGGCTGCATTGTCTTTGTGGATGGCAACACCGATGATTTCCTGATAGATGAGGTCGCCAACGATAGTTAAGTTGTTAAAGCGTTCGTTGCTTATGGCGTTTATGCCGACTATGCGGTCAGTAATAACCGCATCAACCCGGCCGTTGGCCAGCTCGCTCAGGGTTTGGTTGTCATCTTCGTATAACTTTACCGAGCTGACATTTTCGAACTCCAGCGCTTTGGCTTCGAACGTTGTGCCGGTAACCACCGTCACGGAATAACCCTCAGCCTCTTTTTGGCCGGCAGCGAATACCAGGCTAAGGCCACATAGGGCCAGTCCAGCTACTACGAGCAGTTTGCGTTTCATACACGTCTCCTTCGTGTTTGCGGAGACGGTATACATTTCTTGGAATAACCCTTTGCATAGATTCGGCAGGAATCACACCGTCTCCTCATTTTTCGTAAGGAGAGGTTAGAGTGTCCGGGCTATTAACCCTGCGCCGCGCTAACAACACAACCATGATCCACCTGAACCATGACGAACCCCAGTCTCTCTGGTGATTGAGTTTTTCTTTTCCGGTCGAACGTTGTAGATCCCGGGGTCGACCGCACCGATTTACTGCTAAACCTGCCCGACTTTCCCGGAGAGTCCTTCCGTAAAATACTTTGCTCTTTCAGTTGATTCCTTTATAGAGTAATAATAATCTTCAGAAAAATCAAGGAAAAAATGTTTATTGTGCGTACATGCTAAGGTAATCTGTTGTAATGTAAATATAATTTAACTAATTGTCTGTTGGGTGGCCAGAAGATTAGCTGGGCTGTTATACGCTCAAACTCGGCTGCTTTGTCGCCCCAACGGCACAGTACGTCTTTATCAAAGCTCTGTGCTGCGCTATAATCATTGTAGAAACAGCCTATTTAGCAGGAGTACAGCCATGGCCAACGATTATGTACGCCCCAGTTGGGACGAGTATTTTATGGAAGTTTGCCGTTCTATTGCGAAACGGGCCACCTGCGACCGTGGGCGGTCCGGCTGTGTTATCGCCAAAAATCACCAGATTCTGGCTACCGGCTATGTAGGCGCTCCGGCCGGGCTAAAACATTGTGACGAGGTAGGGCATCAGCTGAAGCAGATGGTGCACGAGGATGGTTCCATCAGCAAACATTGCGTCCGCACTGTCCATGCCGAGCAGAATGCCATCTGCCAGGCCGCCCGACGCGGCATAGCCATCGAAGGGGCTACTCTCTACTGTAAAATGACCCCCTGCCGGGCCTGCGCTATGATGATCATAAACTGCGGCATCAGCCGGGTTGTCTGCGAGCGCAAGTATCATGACGGGGCGGAAAGCGAGGCTATGTTTGCCGAAGCCGGTCTGCTTCTGGAATACGAGCACAACGAGTTGGAGCAGTATGAGAACCAATAAAATCGCTGCATGTGCTTGATAGCCGGCGGCTTTTCCGGTACTTTGTACTTGTGAGCCTATCCATTGTATATATTGCCGAACTGGTCGGACGTGGCGGAATATTTGCCGTAAAAAAAATGCTGCCTCAGCTTCGCCGGCAATGGTCCCCCCACTTGCTTATTGCCAATGTAAATGGAGCAACCGGGGGCTCTGGAGTAGGAAAAGCCCATGCCTTGTATCTGCACAAGCTTGGCTTGGATATATTGACCACCGGAGATGCAGCCTTCTTTAAAAAAGATATTTTGGAGGTTTTCCCAAAATCGTCGTGGCTGCTGCGTCCGGAGAATTATCCGCCGGAGGTGCCGGGCAAAGGTATCCGTACTGTGGAGCTTGCCGGCCGAAGCATAACAGTAATTCAGCTATTAGGTCAGTCAGGCTTTAGCCGAGTGCATCTGGATAATCCATTCCGTCTGTTTGACGAAGCCTGGCCACACTTGTCGCGTAATGGTAGCCGCGTTATCGTCGATTTTCATGCCGCTACCAGCGCTGAGAAGAACGCCTTTTTCCGGCACGTTGATGGCCGGGCCACCGCAGTAATCGGCTCGCACGTGCGCACCCGTACCGCTGATGCCAGAGTGCTGCCCGGCGGTACCGCCGTCATTACCGATGCCGGCCGCAGCGGTAGCATGCTCAGTGTGGGTGGACTGGATGCTGATACCCGTATCCGCGAGTATGTCAGCGGCATACCTAGTTGGGCCAGAGATTCCGGCGAACAGCTGGAAGTGCAGGGCCTGCATCTGGAGCTGGACGATAATGGCAGCGTTAGCTTCTTCGAATCATTCCGACTGCCATGCAAGGAGACTTTTAATGATTGAAACAGCCTGTGTAACCAAGATACAAGGGAAAAAAGCCACTGTACGCTTTATAATGAGTGAAGGCTGTCATGCATGCAGCTCTAAAGACAGCTGTTCCTCCAGCGATGGCCGGGTGCTGGTAGCCGATATTCCGCCGGAAATGAAACTGAACCCGGGCGATACCGTAAAAATTCAAGTGTCGGCCAGTGCCCATTTGTGGGGCCTGTTGTTTCTGGTGGTGCTGCCGGTAGTATTGTTCGGTACCGGCTACCTGCTGGTTGAATCCCTGCAGCTGGGCAAAGGCGAGCTGCCGGCAGCCCTGGCCGGTATCGGCGGCCTGCTGCTGGGCCTGCTGCTGGCGCTGCTGGTTACCAGCCGCGGCCGCCTGGCCGCCCGCCCGCAGGTTATCGAGCTGGTTCAGCCAGAATAGCCTGAGCCACCCGGCCGGCTGCCGCCTCGCCCATCACCTGGTGGATAATCCCCAGCGCAAAAGCCTGGGCACAAGCCGGGCCGGCCGCCGTAATCAGTTTGCCGTCCAGGCAAAGTGTCTCTCCGGTGTAGGTCCCTTCAGTTACATGTTTCTCCATACCCGGATAACAGGTGAATTTGCGACCGGCCAGCAGCTTGCAGGCCTCACCTAAAACCAGTGCCGGAGCGGCGCAGAGGGCAGCCACGAAGCGGTCGGACTGAAACTGTTTTTTCAGTATAGCTCTGGCGTTGTCGTCGGCCGCGATATTTTGCGCCCCGCCCAGCCCGCCGGGGACGATAATTACGTCAAAAGGATCATCGGCAACATCGGCCAAGCCTACATCAGCGAGAACTCTGATCCCATGAGCCCCTTCTACCTCCAGCCGCTCCAGCGCGGCCATTTTTACCGCAAACCCGGCCCGGCGAAGATAGTCAACAGGCGTTATGGCTTCTACTTCCTCAAATCCATCAGCCAGAATTACACAGACATGCAACATGAAAACCTCCTGTAGCTATATTGTTATCCCGCCAAAAAATAATCCCGGATGGACAAATCCCGGCAATGGCAGTATACTACGGTACGCTTGCAATTGAAATGTCAAAGGAGTAATTTGGTATGGACAACAGAAGTAGCCTCATAAATTTTTCGCTCTTTGTTTTTTTGTTCGCATTCTCGTTCGTCTTCTCGATTCTGGCACTTGGTCAGCCTACCAGCCTGTTGTTCGGGATATTCGCCCTGCTTGGCTTTGTGGTCTGTATCGCCGGCTCGCTGTTTAATGCCATGCTGGCCCGAGTGGATGGTTCCACACTGACCCTCTGGTTTTATACCTATGCAATCATTGCCAGTATCGTATTGGTCTGGTATCTTACTCGCTGCGGCACCCTGTTCGGCTGGTGGTAAGCGTACTGTATTGAAACCGAAACCGGCGTTTATTTCGCCGGTTTTTTTCTATTGACAAAGTCTGCGTTTTTTTATATTGTTGGCTCGCACCGCTCCCCGGTAGTGTAATGGTAGCACAGCAGATTCTGGATCTGTTTGTGGGGGTTCAAATCCTCCCTGGGGAATATCCTGAAGCTCCGGCCCCTTCGTCTATCGGCTAGGACAAAAGATTCTCATTCTTTAAAGAGGGGTTCGACTCCCCTAGGGGCTAAAGAAGATCAGCTCACCCGTCAGGGTGGGCTGATTTTTTTTAGTCCATCAAAGGAGTCGAACGGGTGCGAGCGCCGGGCGCATAGCCCGGAAGAGCGGCCACGATGGCCGCGGAAGCGAGTACCACGGCCCGCGCCAAAAAAACAGGGACGTTTTTGCAGGCGCGGCGACTCCCCTAGGGGCTAAAAAACAACAGCTCACCCGCCAGGGTGGGCTGTTGTTTTTTTGCCCAACAAAGGAGTCGAACGGGTACGAGCGCCGAGCGCATAGCGAGGAAGAGCGGCCACGATGGCCGCGGAAGCGAGTACCCCGGCAAAGCATAGCTCCAAAAAATCCATAAATGGTCTTGCACTTCCATTTAGATAGGGTATAATGGCCCCGACCTGAATCTGGAATTTCAGAACAATTCATGCATTGGGAGGACTTATGCCGGCTACATACAGCAAGGCTCTTTGTGAATTTATTGACGCAGCACCAACCGCTTTTCATGCAGTTGATTCCGCCGAGGCTCTTTTAAAGGCTTCAGGGGCCATCCGGCTGGACGAGCGGGCTGTATGGAAACTTGAAAACCACGCACTGTATTACGTTATCCGCGACGACGCCAGTCTGATCGCTTTCCGGCCGGGGTCTGCCGCTGCCGCTGAGCAGGGCTTTTTGCTGGCCGGAGCCCACACCGATACGCCCTGCCTGCGGGCCCGGCTGGACAAAAACATCTCGGCTAAAGGAATGGACCGGGTGGCGGTAGAAGTGTATGGCGGACCGATCAACAGCACCTGGCTGGACCGGCCACTGTCGTTGGCTGGCCGGGTTGTGCTGCGCCAGGCCGACGGCAAACTGCTTACCCGCCTGGTCAATTTTGCCCGTCCTATGGCCGTTATTCCCAATCTGGCCATTCATTTAAACCGCGAGGTAAACAAGGGCTTTGAGTATCCGGTGCACACTGCCATGCTGCCGCTGGTTTCCGCGGCCGGTACTGCCGCAAAAGCAGGTGATCCGGCTCAGCCGCCGCTTTCCTGGCTTAGTTTAGCGCTGGCCGCAGAATTGGGCTGCCAGCCTGCCGATATCCTGTCGGCAGAACTGAATTTCTACGAGACGCAGGCCTCCCTGCTGTTTGGCCAGGAGAATGAACTGATCAGTGCCGGGCGTATCGACAACCTGGAAGGCTGCCATGCAGTGCTTAGCGCCTTCTGTGCGGCAAAACCGGCTGCACATACCCAGTTGGCGGTACTTTTCGATAATGAAGAGATCGGGTCCACCAGTACCCGTGGCGCTAATTCTTCGTTCCTGCGCGATGTAATGGAACGGATAGTGGCCATACGCAGCAGCGATAGTCAGGATTTTTACCGGGCCAGCGCTGCTTCGTTGCTGCTGTCTGTTGATGGCGCTCAAGCTTGGCATCCGGGTTTTGCCGACAAATTTGACGATACCTACGGCCCGGTTATCAATAAGGGGCCGGCGGTAAAGCTGAATGCCAATATCCGGTATGCCACCGAAGCGCGCGGCGAGGCTGGTATCCGCCAGCTTTGCCAGCGTCAGAATATTCCGTATCAGCGCTTTTTGATGCGTGCCGACCTGGCTCCGGGTTCGACTATCGGTCCGATGACCAGTGCGCTTTCCGGCATCCGTACGGTGGATATCGGACTGCCCATGCTGGCGATGCATTCCATCCGCGAGACAGCCGGTACCCGCGACCATGACTGGCTGATTCAGCTTATTCAAGCCGCTTACGAACAGGGGCCGTCCCTTCTGGATAGCTAAGCCCTGAACTCTTTGTTTGCATATTGAACATAAAAAAAGCTGCCGGTTCCGGTTGGAACGGCAGCTTTTTTGTTGTCTGGCCGGCAGTTAAGCCGGTCCGGCGCGGGGTCTGACCCCCGGTTTGCAGTTTTAGTTCTCAGATTTCTCGAAAACCGGATACTCAACACCGGCCTGCCAGGTGCCTTCGCGTTTTTCGTTATTCAGTGCCGGAATGCGCAGGATCATACCCGGCAGTATCAGATCGGGGTTGTTCGGTTCGGGCATAATGCTGCGGTTGGCTTTATACAATTCGGTCCACAGGTAGGGATCGTTGTATACAGCCGGCAGTTCGGCTATGCGCCACAGGCAGTCAGTTAGTGTTTGCTTGCGCTCTACTACATAGAAAGCCGGGAATACCGGAGTTTTCTGCATCAGGGCCAGTAGGCTTAGCGCCTTCTTTGACTGTTCTATAGCCTTGTCGTAACTATCATTGGAAAGTTCCAGTTTGGCTTCTTCCAATGCCAGGGTTGCGGCGGCATAGTCCAGCGGATAGCGCAGGGCTGCGTCTACCTCTGGTCCGGACACCCAGTCATAGCGGGCCTGGGCTTCGGCGAAGGCGGTTTCGGCGTCTTTTTTCAGCAGCATCTGTGCTACATACAGGTCGGACATCTCGGCATATTCTTGAGCCTGGGCAGCGTAATCGGCGGCGGCATCATAGTCGCCGTATTCGAAGGCGTCGTTAGATTTGCGCTCGAGTTCCAGGCTTTTACGGAAATATTCATTGTTGGTAAGGCTTTGCCCGGCCAGGGTGGCGGCGAAAAGAAGGGCGGCGGCAAGGATCATTATCAGTTTTTTCATGATGTTCACTCTCCCTGTTCCGTAGCGGGCTGGAGCTCTTCGCTGTTTTCGGTCTGGGCGGTTGCCTCAGTTTCCGGCTGCAGTTCTGTCTCAGCTTCTGTTTCTGTATCAGTTATGGGGGCAGCGTCGGTCTCGACGGCCGGTTCTGTTTCGGTCATGGGAGCAGCTTCGCTTTCAACGACTGGCTCAGCTTCGTTCTCTGTTTCCATTTCCTCAGGCGCAGTTTCATCACTCAGGCCGAGTATTTCGTCGGCATCCTGGGCTACGCTGCGGCTGCGGTTCTGGCGTTCCAGGGCGGCGGCCATGGCTGCTTCAGCTGCGGCGCGTTTCTGAGCGGCGGCAAGATAGGCTTCTTCGAAGAGTTCTTCAGCCTGCTCAAACAGGGCCGCTGCATATTCGTTCTCGCCCTTGCCGGCGGAACTGATGGCACTGTCCCAGACAGCTTTGGCGGCAGAATACTGGTCGGCGACCGCCACCGAGGCTTTTATCTGGTCGGCTTTCAGTTTATTGGTCTCGGCTCCGGCCCGACGGCTTCCGGCCAGCAGTTCCCAGCCTTTGGCCAGCACCAGATTATAGCGAAGCAGGGCTTCTTCGATGGCATCGAGTGCCGGTTCAAGTTCGTCCGGCCACAGTGTGTAGGCCAATTCCAGTTTCTGGTCGGCCAGTGCAAAATTGCCGCTGTCGGCCTGGCTGTAATCCAGCTGCTGGATTCTGGCGCGGGTTGCGATTGCCCGGCTGTGCTTAATGGCTCCGTCATACAGCATGCGGGTTTTTATCCAGAGGGCCAGGGTGGCCTCGGTATCTTCGCCGGCTTCGGCTTCAGTGGCTGCAACTTCGGTATCAGCGGCCAGCAGCAGTATCTCGAAGGAGTTATCCTGTACGGATTGGGCCTGCGCGTCCTGTTTGTAGCGCCCGGCCAGATTTTTTTCATTCTGTATGGCTGCCAGGTAGCTGTCCCGGATAAGCTGGCGGAACAGCGGGCCGGCTTTTTCCAGGGCACTCTGGGCTGTGTCCAGTTCGCCTGCATCAAGAGCAGTCTTGCCCTGAACGTATTCGGCATCCGCTTCGTCGTAGCGGGCCGCGAAGCTGGTATTAGCATTGAGTTCAACAGCCTTAACACGCAGCTTCAGCACTTCCTCATGCAGGGCGGCCAGTTCTACCTTGCGCTCGGCATCCGGATCTTTTTCCGGCTCAACGACCACCGGTGTTTCTACCACGGGCGGTTCTTCAACCACAACTACCGGTGGTTCTTCTTCTACGACTGGTGGTTTGCTGGCACAGGAAGCCAAAAATATGATTCCCGAGCAGATCAGCAACAGATGTTTGCGAATTTTCATCTTTTTCTCCTCAATCAGCGCTGCCCGCCATAAAAAAGCCGAGCTTCTCTATTGTATCATATATAATTGGATAAACAAAGTATGCAAGCCGATGTAACAGTATGACAAAGGGTATATTTTGAACCTGTCAGCCGTTCATCTGCTGTATGGCTGGTTAAAATATATTAATGCAGTTGCGCCAGCATAATCCAGGTTGACCAGACGGGTTCGCGTGTGGATTTCTGTTTTCTACGGTGTGGTCAGCAGTTCCGGTTGCAGGCTGCACTTGCCCTCCTGGCTGTCAGCTTCCTTGATTTTTTGGCTGTATGAACGTATTATTGTTGTTGGGCGGCATTCTAGCGGCCCGTGCAGGAGTTTTAGATGTTTGATATTTACACAATCGGCGCCGAGGTGCTACGAGCCAAGGCCGAAGCCGTTACTGATTTTGACGATGCCTTGCGGGCCACGCTGCAGACCATGTTCGATACTATGCAGTGGGGCCACGGAATAGGCCTGGCAGCACCCCAGGTAGGCATTGGTCAGCGCTTTTTTGTCACCAGTATCGACGATGACAAACCCCGCGTATTCATCAATCCGGAGATCGTTCTTACCAGTCCGGAACTCAGCAGCTACGAAGAAGGCTGTCTGTCCATTCCGGGGGCTTATGCCAAGCTGGATCGGCCGGGCTTGATAAAGGTGCAGGCCTGGAATGAGAAAGGCCGCCCGTTTACGCTGGAAGCCGAAGGCCTGCTGGCGCGGGTTATCCAGCACGAGCTGGATCATCTTAACGGAGTGCTGTTCACCGACCGTCTGCCCGAGCGTATCCGCGAGCGGGTGCTGACACAATACGAAAAACGGATGCGCGCCTGATGCGGATTCTTTTTGCCGGCAGCCCGGAGATAGCCTTGCCGTCGCTGGAGCGGGTGGCAGCCGAACACCAGATTGTCGGCGTTTTAACCAATCCGGAGGCTCCAAAGGGGCGGGGACTGTGCCATGCTTGCACTCCGGTGGCTGAGCTGGCCGCCCGGCTGCTGCCGGGAGTGCCGGTATTGTCACCGGCGCGGCTCGGGCCGCAATTGCGGCAGACGGTGCAGGACTTGCAGCCGGAACTGCTGGTGGTGTTTGCCTATGGGCGTATTTTTGGTCCAAAATTTTTGGCGCTGTTTCCGCGGGGTAGCGTGAATGTACATCCGTCGCTGCTGCCGCGCTGGCGAGGCTGTTCACCGGTGCCGCATGCTATCATGCATCAGGATGCGCGTACCGGCGTTACAGTGCAGCGTATAGCCCTGCAGATGGATACCGGCGATATTCTGGCCGCACAGGAAATAGACCTGGATGGCAGCGAGACCACCGAGAGCCTGTCCAAAACGGCTGCTGCTGTCGGAGCCGCCCTGCTGGCTGATGTTCTGCGGCAGCTGGCAGCCGGTACCGAACAGCCGCGGGCCCAGAATGATGCTGACGCAAGCTATTGCGTCGCCCTCAGTAAAGAGCTGGCGGCTATCGACTGGTCAACAGATGCTGCGGCTATCGATGCGCGGATTCGGGCTTTTAATCCCTGGCCGGTGGCCTGGACCCTGCTGAATGGTCAGCGTCTGGCCATTCACCGATCCAGCCGCTGCCCTGATCTGGCCGACAGCGGGTTGACCCCCGGAACTATAATCCGCATAGACAAGTCTCGCGGAATAATGGTACAAACTGGCAATGGTATTTTGGCTTTGCAAGCCCTGCAGCTGCCCGGTAAGAAGGTGCTGCCATACAAAGATTTTGTAAACGGTGTCCGTAATCTGGAGTCGGCGCGGCTCTGCAGCGGCCAGACGCGACAGGAGCATGAGTAATGAAGTTTCGTTCCATATTTTCTTTCGGCAGTGATGTCCCGGTAGATGCCCGTATTTATAAGCGGGCTATAGTGATTCTGCTTGGCGTTATTGTTTTTATGGGTCTTGTCGGCGTGGCCGCTTTTTTTCTGTCGCTGCGCGGCGAGGAAAAGACCCTTGTTCCGGCGGTAGAAGGCATGGAACTAGCAAATGCCCTGATAAAGCTGCAGGAAAAAGAGCTGTATCCGCGGATTGTGCTGCGTTTCTCCGATGATCTGCAGAGCCGGGGAACCATTCTGGAGCAGGATCCGCTGCCCGGCACCATCGTCAAGGCCGGCCGGCGTATTTCGCTGGTGGTAAGCCGGGGTGCAACCGTCGACAAGGTAGGCAATTATATCGGCCAGAATCTGGACGAGGTGAAAATTCACCTGCAGACACTGTTCAGCGCCAGCCGTCAGCTTATCGTGGTGCGCGATCCGGTTATTTATGTGTACAATAGTGCTCCCGCCGGTACTATTCTGGAGCAGAAACCCCTACCTGAAACCGAGATAGACGGACTTACCTATGTTGATTTTGTAGTGTCGCGCGGTCCGGAACGCAGCCGGGTTAAGGTGCCGGATCTGAAGGGGCTTAGTCTGGCTGATGCCATTCTGCAGATCGAAAAAGCCGGTATCGGCTTTACCTTTTCGGTGCGCAACAAAGAAGGGCAGGAACTTCCCGGAACGATTGTGTCGCAGCTGCCGGCGGCAGGAACAGTTCAGGGTGCCCTGGACCGGGTAGCCATTGTCTATGCCCGGCCGGCTGAACGTACCGGCATCATTGACGGATTATTTACCCAGACTTTGCCGGAATATCCATATCCGCTTAAGATGGTACTATATTCGCAGACTCCTTCTGGTGTTAAATCGCCGCTGATAACGGTGGAACATCCCGGTGGCGAA
>JAHIWF010000264.1 GCA_018815555.1 Spirochaetota bacterium
ACAATATTATCCGGCAGTGAATCCGAGCGGGCCGGATCATGCTGGATGGTAGCAAAACCACTACCGTCTTCCAGATAGCGCGATATGCCCTGATTCGAAAGAATCCAGATTGTACCGTTACTGTCCTCATATACACCGGTTATTACATCATTGGGCAGGCCGCGCGGGTCGGCGGCATTATAGCGATAATGAATGAAGCGATCTGAACCAGCTGGAAGCATGTTCAGGCCACTGTTGTGCGTGCCCACCCAGAGGCGGCCACGGCCATCCAGCAATATGGCCGAAGTGCGGCCGGCCGAGCGTGAATACTCATTATCCGGATCATGCTCATACACTTCCAGACCTTCCGGCAGATACCACAGGCGATTCAAACCGCCGCCATTGGTCCCGATCCATTTAGTGCCCTGGGCATCAATGAACATGGAATACAAAGTATCATGGGAAATTTTGGAAACAGCGGTAGAGTCGCGACGGAAATTGGTCAAATGACCATCAGATTGGTCCAGAACGTATAAACCGCCGCCCCAGATGCCGGCATACACATGGTCTGGATCCTTGGTGTTCACAAAATACACCCGGTTATCGGCCAGGGGATAATTCTTCCAGCTGCCAGTGCGCGGATCCCAAGACCCCAGACCGTAAAACCAGCAGCCGAACCAGAGCCGGCCGCTAGAGTCTTCGTCGATACTCATGACATAATTTCCGGGCAGCCCCTGGGTGCTGTCCTCGCTAGCGCCGATGTGCTCAAAGTCATCCCGCGCCGGATCGTAGCGGAAAAGGCCTCCGCCGGAGCTGCCCACCCAAAAATCACCGCGTGAATCCAGGAATAGGGATCGGATAACCCCGGTAGACAGTATTTTAGTCTCTTCCCGGGTAGAAACATAACGGGTGATACGGCCGCTGACCTCATCCAGCCGGCAGATACCTTCCATGGTACCGGCCCACAGCCGTCCCTGTGCGTCCCGGGCTATCGTGATGACGATATCATTAATAAGTGACCCAGTATCGTCGGCATTATATACCCAAGAGCTGAAGATATTGGTTCTAGTATCCAGCCGGGCCAGACCGCCATAGGTGCCCAGCCAAAGTGTATACCCGTCAGTATCCATATACATGGTTTGAATCAGATTATGCGGCAGACTGGCCGGGTCGAAGGGTTCATTCTGATACACCGTAAATACACTGCCGTCATACCGGTGCAAACCGGACTGCGAGCCTATCCATAAAAAACCAGCCCCATCCTGAACGATACTGGAAATTGATGAATTGGCCAGCCCGTCTTTCATCGTCAGAGAGGTAAACCGCACCCGGTCGTCGGCGGCAGCCAAGCCGGAAAGAAGCAGAACAGACAGCAGGAGCACGCCTGCAACACGGTATTTTGTGCATATCATAGCCTCAAGTATAGAGTATTCCTGCTAAACTGCAAGCATATTGGAACTTTTATACATAAGGCACAGCTTCAGCCAGACCGCACAATCGCAGCTGCTGTGCTTGCACCAAACCTAATCATAGGCTACAGTATGGGCATGGACCAGATTTTCGACCGCTTGAACACTCTGTTCAAATCCATCTTTAATGATGATGACGATAGCAGTTTCGCCCGTGAGACCAGGCGCACTTCCGGAGGTGCGGACAGCGATTTTGACGCGGCCATGGACGAGCTGAATTCCTTTCTGAATGATGACCACGAGGAAACCGAACAACGGCAGCGGCAGCAGCAATCCCGCCAGAGCTATAGCCAGGGTCGTCCGGACTACGGACCGCCACAAAAACTGCTGGCAGCTTACAAATTGCTGGGGCTCAACTATGGTCAAAGCCTTGCAGAAGCAAAAAAAGCCTGGAAGGACCTGTTAAAGCTGCATCATCCGGACAAACATGCCGCCGATCCTGAAGCCTACCGGAAAGCTACCGAGCGCTGTGCCCGTATCAATGACGCATACCGGATCATCGAAACCTGGCACGAACATGGTCATCTGGCTGATGAATGATTATTTTGCAAAATACAGCTAAAGTCCCGCTTGATTATACCGAAAATTTTCGTAGAACTGTAAAGGGAGGGGGAAACCATGATTCAAAGCCCGCTCACTGCTTATAAAGAGACTCGCGTGCGAACCGCCAGTCCGGGCCAGCTGATCATTATGCTTTATAATGAGGCCGTTAAGCAATGCGACACTGCGATGGAGCTTTTAGAAGCCAATCTCAAAGAAAAACCGCAGCATATCGAACAGGTAAATAAAGCCGTAAACAAGGTGCAGGATATTGTAACCGAGCTCATGGCCAGCCTTGACTTCGAGGCAGGTGGTGATATTGCCAAAGATCTGTTCTCACTGTATGTATACTTCAACCGTGAGTTGATGGAAGCCAACATTGCCAAAGACCGCAAACGCATCGGCTCTATCCGCAACATGCTGGATGAGCTGCGCGGAGCCTGGGTTCAGGCCGCCGCCCAGACTCAGGGTGCCGGTGGCGAAGGCCAGTCCGGCGTTAATATCGCAGGCTAAGGCGGCATACGCATTCATGCCCGCCGCTAAACAGCTGCCGAAAGAAGAACTGGACCAGCGTGTCGCCGTACTGAAGCGTTTCCGAGAGCTTCTGGTACGGCAGCGCGACAAGTTCCGCCAATACATCAATGTACTGGACAAGCAACGTTCCGATATAGAACAGGGTGATGTAGACGCCCTGGTAGCCCACGTAGAAACCGAGCAAAGCATGGTGGCCGACATCTTCGCCGTGCAGAAGGTGCTGGATCCGCTGGAAGACATGTACCGGGCCGTCTACCACGAAGCTGAGCCGGAAGGCATCAACGAACTGAAAAACACCCTCGATGAGCTTAAAACCGAAGTTGTAAAACGCAACACCGAAAATCAGGCCCTGCTGAAGCAGCGCATGGACATGCTGCGCCATCAGATCATGAATATCAATAATCCCTATGCCAAAAAACGCAGTGTATATGCCGAAAACCCCGAACCGCGCAGTCTGGACATAAAAAGCTGAGCTCCGCCCGGGCAAATCGGTTTTCGGGTGGATTTTTAGCGGCGTGCAGGCTACAATGACCACATGGAACCACTTTACATCCTCGATGCCTACGGCCTCATCTACAGTTCTTATTATGCTTTCATATCAAGGCCCCTGACCAATCCGGCGGGAACCAACATCTCGGCCGCCTTCGGCTTTTTCCGCAACATCTTTATGTTGTGGCAGATGTACAAACCGCAGCATTTTGTATGCGCCTTCGATTCTGCCGGTCCGACTTTCCGGCATGATATGTTTGATCAGTATAAGGCCAACCGGCAGAAAGCACCGGAAGACCTGCATGCCCAAATTCCGCTGATTCATGAAATACTGGAGGCACTGGGTATACCTACGCTCAGCGCCGAAGGCTACGAAGCCGATGACCTGATCGCCACCCTTGCCGCCCTGTGCCGCAAGGAAGGCCGACCCTGCTTCATCGTGTCGCGCGACAAGGATTTGCTGCAGCTGGTGGACGATACGGTAAAAGCGCTGCGGCCCGACAAGGAGCGCGGTTTTATACGCCTCGGTCCGACCGAAGTTGAAGCCGAATGGGGGGTTCCGCCGGCACGCATTCTGGATTATCTG
>JAHIWF010000265.1 GCA_018815555.1 Spirochaetota bacterium
GATATTCGGCCCAGTAGCCGGTGTCGACCAGGATTTCGTTACCTTGGCTGTCTGTCTGACCTTTGCTGGGGCCGCTGTAGCTCCACAGCTGTATCGTTTCGTCCAGTTCACTACCTGCAGCCGCGAGCCAGATCCTCGGAGTATGGGCTTTTGAACCCGTGGTCTGGCCTGCCTCTGCGGATTCTGACCTGGAGGCTGCGATCGAGCTGGGTAGTTTTACTACTGCGCTGTCTGCTGTTTGGACAACTGAAAAAGCTGCGGCAGACTGGTCCGGACTAGAAAGACTGCTGGCCAAAACATTGGGGGCTCCAGCCAATAGAGCCAGCGGAAGGGCCAGGCCGGAAACCAGGACGAAGCGTTTCCAGACCGCTAGTGCCGGCGGTACCGGGTTTTGTGTATGCTTGATAATCAAATTGATTCTCCTTTCAATTGAGCCCCGTCCGATTGTTCCCTGTGCACCGGTCAGTCGTAAGGGGCTTACTATGTGCGACAGCTCCAGTAGAAGCTGTGCGTAGGCCAGGTAATCCCGGCCATTTTTAACAACATGCAGGTCACAACGTTCTTCCTGGATTTGCAGGCAGACTTGTTCCAGTGTTCGCCGGCCGAACAGGCACCAGGTAAAAGCGGCTACAAGTTCCATCGCAAAACACCGCCATAGATCATGGTTATGGATGTGCTGCAGTTCATGCAGAAGCACCGACTCGCGCTGGCATTCAGTCCATTCAGCGGCTGCTTCCGGTAGGACTATGCAGGGGCGCAAGAGCCCGGATACATAAGCTGTGCCGGCGTTTCCACTATCTGAAGCGAAGCGCACACGCCCAGGAATACGGTCCTGTCTCTGCAATTCTTCGATAAGTTGTCCCCATATATCCGGATTGACCCCAGGGTATCTGAGTAATTTTCTACCCAGCCCCAGTCTTTGCAAAATGCAACTGACCAGGGCGAATAGTGAACCGGCCAGCCAAAGCAGGGTCAATAGAGCCGATGGGAAGAGCGGAATAGTAAGCCTAAGCTTCGTGGATAATTTGTTTGCCTCTACTGTTTTCAGTGCTGCCTGAGCCGCCGCAGCTGCTTCGGAACCCAGCAATTGTCCGCTTATCGGCTGGTTTTCCTCGGCACTAGGGCTAGTTGCAGCTAATACATTGGTTGGTACTATATGTTCCGGTTCCAGAGGTGTTGCTATTGAGCCGACGGCTATGTCAGTACTTTGCTTTGCTATGGCGAGCAGCGGACTGCCTAGTTTGTATGTATACAGACAGCCGGCCGCCATCAGCAAGGGCAGTACCAGCAACATCAAGCTGATCAGTCTGATTGCCAGACTTTGAGGTATCTTGCGGCGCAGCCAACTCAACAAGGGCAGAAAGAAAATCCAGCCAAGCTGAATACGCAGGAGTGTACCGGCGACCACGGGGAACAGCCCGGCCAGTGTAACCATGATATTCATGTTTACGCCTTGTTGCCGGTTCTGGCTGCATCCAGCAGCTGCCGGAGCCGTTCATATTCCTCGTCGTCAATACCTTCTGCCTCGGCTCCAAGCAGAGCGGCTATGGCTTTTTCGCGTGAACCTTTGAAGAAGGTGGTGCGTGCGTCCTCGAGCACTTTTCGGCCTTCGTCTTCTGCCTGAACCAGCGGAAAATAGATAAAGGAGAGGCCTTCCTGGCGATGGGAAATCCGGCCCCGCTGTTCCAGGTTGTTCAGAAAAGTGCGCACACTGGAATAGCTCAGGTCTGCCTCAAGCTGTTCGTAGACCAGGCGGGCACTGGCTTCGCCCAGACGGAATAGCAGTTCCAGAATCATGCGTTCGCGTTTGGGCACATCTTCGGCAAAGCTCATCATGTACTCCTACTAAAAAAAGTATTGGTGCGGATGATTAATAAGCATATTCATTCTGTTAAATATTTAGCACCTGTTAATTATTTAGCAGGTTAATGCCGATTTGTCAACTGCTTTTTTGTCATAAACCGGGTTTTTGGGCTGATGCTTTCAGTAACTGTAACTATCTATATCCTTGGGAATGAAATTGAGGCTACTGTTTGTTCCGGTTAAAGTATTACTGCCAACTATCCGGCTTGCGCTTTCTGATATTTCAGACTACTGTTTAGTCTGAATCAGGGGAGCGCCATGCCTGCAGGATTGCTTTTCGACATCCGCCGACACTCACTGCATGATGGGCCAGGTATACGTACCAGCCTGTTCCTGAAAGGCTGTCCGCTGGCTTGCCTTTGGTGCCACAATCCGGAGGGCATGGCTTTTGGTGCAGAAGTGCAGCAAAGGCCGGAACGCTGTATTGCCTGTAATAGCTGCCTGCCGCCGGGAGCCGAGTGGCCGGCTTCGGTCAAGCTGCAGGATCGTCTGGTCGAGTCCTGTCCGACCGGTGCGCTCGAAGCTATCGGCCTTAGTTTGACCCCGGAAGAGACTGGTGCCATGGCTCTGGCCGACAGCTCTTACTATGGAAGTGATGGTGGTGTTAC
>JAHIWF010000266.1 GCA_018815555.1 Spirochaetota bacterium
AAAACGCCATGTAGCACTCAAAGAGCGCCGTACCCGCCAGGAAAGCCGGCTATTTCTGGCCGAAGGCCGTAAAATTGTCTGCGAAGGCCTGCAAAGCGGCTGCGCCTGCCCGGTAGTCTATGTGCGTGAAGGTTTTTTTGGTCAATATGAAGAGGCCGACAGCCTGCTCAGCGCTGCCAACACCGTAGTTCTGGGCGAGCGCGACTTTGCCCGCCTGGCCCAGACTGAGCACCCCCAGGGGCTTATCGGGGTATTTGACTACAGCAGTCTTATCATCTCGGAGCCTGCGACACAGGTATTGCCGGTGCTGTTTGATATCGGCGACCCGCGCAATGTGGGCAACATAATACGTACAGCCGACTGGTTTGGCTTTCATGAACTGCTGATAGGCGAAAGCTGCGCGGATCCTTTTGGCGGCAAGGCCGTTCGTTCCAGCATGGCTTCGATTTTCCGCTGCCGGCTGGTTTTAGCTGATGCGCTTTCGGACCGGCTGGCCGAACTGAAAAAGACCTACCGCATTGTGGTGGCGGATTTGGATGGTGAAGACTACCGAAGCTTCCGGCCGGACAGGTCGACAGCAGTGGTCTTTTCGAACGAGGCCCGTGGTCCTTCGGCGGAGCTTCTTGCCCTGGCGGACGGCATTGCCACCATCCCGGGCAGTGGTTCAGCCGAGTCGCTCAGTGTGGCCACTGCGGCAGCCGTCATGCTGGCTTCCCTGTTCAGCTAATTTCAGAGTGACCAGTTGAAATTCAGCCGTGGCGAACTAAAGCGGCGGCAACGCGCAGCCCGTCAGCGGCCGAGCTTACAATGCCGCCCGACCAGCCGCTGCCCTCGCCGGCCAGGAACAGGTTTTCGTAGCCGCAATACATTTTTTCGGGGTGGCGCATAGCCTGCACCGGAGCACTGGTCTTGCTCTCCAGCCCGAGGATAATGCCATTGTCATAGCCGCTCAGTTTACGGCAGAATTCCTTTACACCGGCATGCAGGGCTTCGGTCAGCGGTACAGGGAACAACTCAGCCATGTCCACCGCCATCAGCCCGAGCGGATAGCTGCTTTCCGGCAGCTCCTGGCCGCTGCGGTGATGCAGGAAATCGCTTATGGTCATGGCCGGCACCCGGTAGTCACCCGTCAGGCTTTTAAAAGAACGTTCCAGCTTCTCCAGCCAGTCCAAAGCTTCAGGCGCGCTTACCGGCCGGGTCAGCAGTTGTTCCAGATTTACTCCGGCCACCACAGCGGCATTCCCCCACTGACCATCCCGCCGATAGTCACTCTTGCCGTTAACTACCGAAACGTCCGCGGTGGCACCGGCCGGTACCACTGTGCCGCCGGGACACATGCAGAACGAATAAACCGGCACCTCGCCATGCTGGGCGGCAAGGCGATATTCGGCAGCCTTAACACCAGCCAGGATCGGCCGGCCCCATTGGGCGCGATTGATGGTTTCCTGCCGGTGCTCGGCCCGGAAGCCCAGGGCAAAATTCTTGTGGCGGAAGGGGACATCGCGTTTCATGAGCATGCGGAGGGTATCGAAGGCGGAATGGCCGGTAGCGAACACGACGAAATCGGCATCCAGATCGCCCTTGTTAGTACGCAATCCGCTAACCCGGCCGCCCGTAAGCAGCAGATCTTCAGCCACGGTATCGAAACTGAACTGTACACCAGCCTCCATCAGGGTTTCACGCAGACGGGAGGTAATACCGAACAGCAGATCGCTGCCCACATGCGGGTGGGTCATATAGGCTATCTCCGCCGGCGCGCCGGCGGCAATCAGGGTTTCAAAAATAAAATCCCGTTCGGAACTGATGCCTTTAGTACGGGAACTCAGCTTGCCGTCGGAAAAGGTTCCAGCCCCGCCTTCGCCAAAGGCATAATTATTGGCCGTGGGGAACGCAGCGCCCTGCTCAAAATCCTGCAGGGCCTTGCGACGCTGCTCTACCGTACTGCCGCGTTCTACTACCTGAACGGCAAAGCCGCAGCGGGCCAGATACAAGGCGGAAAATATTCCGGCAGGTCCGGTTCCGACCACAAGCACCCGGCGCCCCCGTCCAGAATCAGCGAAGACCAAGGGAGCCTTTGCCTCCGGGCGACTGCCGGCTTCCACCTGCAATTCGGCGGAGTTAACTGCGCAGCGGAAGCGCCAGACTATTCGGTCCTTGCGTCTGGCATCCAGGCTTTTGAGCAGAATATGATAACTGAAGTCGCGCAGGCCGGTAAGCTTCGCCAGAGCCTGGCGCAGATCGTCCTCTGTATAGCCCGTAGGCATGGTCAATTCAAATTCCCGGTATGACATTTGTGCATGCTACGTTATTTACAGGAATATCACAAGTCCGGGTAAGGATGGATTGCCCGATTGCCGATGCTGAAAGCATGCAAACAACTCATTATCGCCATTATTTTTCGATTAAGTTTATAGTATTCGGTTTTCTGGTAATACTGCTCGGCTTTGCTGTTCTTGGATTGCATGCCCAGAGTGATGTTCCGCTTACTCTGGTTCGGGATGTCACTGCGAGTGCCACTACATCCGGGGCGGAGAAAGACCTGCTCTTTGCCGTCGATCCGCTGGTGTTCAACGAAGTCTGGGCCTACCTGATGTATAATGAGGAACGCTTTATTCCGGTGCAGGCAGGTATCAGCGATCTTGCCTATTTTTCCGCCCGCATTAGTACCCAGGGGAAGTTATTCGGCGTTCCGGATATCAAGCGCTTAGAAGGCGTGCCCGGGCGCAAGCATCTGGTGGTTGCCGAAGTGTCCAACCAGGCCATCCTGCACTTTGTGCTTAATCCGGAATATCCCCTGCGCGATATTCTGATTGCCGACATCGTTCAGGCAGCCCGTCCCTATGACGGGGTAAATATCGACTTCGAAATGCTGCCGCTGGCCGACAAAGCCAACTTCATGGAATTTTTACGACTGCTGCGGACCGCCCTGCCCGGTAAAATACTCAGTGTCTGTGTGCCGGCCCGTACCCGCCTTATGCAGGATGCCTACAACTACCGCGAAATAGCCGCAGTGGTCGACCGCATACTGGTTATGGCCTACGACGAACACTGGAGCGGCAGCGCGGCCGGACCGGTAGCCTCCATGAACTGGACCCGCCGGGTTGCTACCTGGGCGCTCGAAAATATCCCGGCCGAAAAACTGATTATGGGCATGCCCTTTTACGGCCGGGCCTGGGGAAATACCAATCCGGCCGGTGCGTACAAGCATTCCAGCATCAGCCGGATGATAGACGAGAAACAGGTATTGCCCGACCGCACTGACGAAGGCATTCCCACCTTTTTCTTTTCCGAAACAATTACCTATACCGTTTTTTATGACGACAGCCAGTCCTTGTACACACGGGCGGCACAGTATAAAAATCTGGGCACCAAAAACATCGGTTTCTGGCGCCTGGGGCAGGAAGATCCATTGGTGTGGTCGCTGCTGCTGCTAGAATAAGCCTGAATAGTGGCAGCGGTCGGTTTGGTGCTCGCCACTGTACAGCTTGTTACGAGTTACGCTCCAGACTGTAGGCTGCCAATTCGCGCCAGGCTGCAGCCGCGGCAGAGGGAGCGGCCTGCAGCAACTCGGCAATGCGCTGTTCGGCCAGATTGGCCTGCTCGCGCATCATTGCTGTAAGCTCGGAACGGATACCAAGTTTTTCTACCAGCCCACGAATATAGAGCAGCTGCTCCGGCGACGGGCTGCCGCCACCGAAGAGCGTGCGCAGGCGATCCAGATCGGGAGCGCCGGCCTGCCGGAACAGCCGCAGCCGGAACAAAGTTTTCTTGTCTTCCTTAACATCGGCACCGATCGGCTTGCCCAGGTCAGCTTCATCGGCAAACAAACCCAGTTCGTCGTCCTTCAGCTGAAACAAAATACCGAAGTGCTCACCGGCGGCTTCCAGGGCAGCACGGATGGGTTCGGCCGCCCCGGCAATGGCCGCTCCAAGCGCCAACGGCAGACTGAAGGTATAGCGGCCGGTTTTATAGCGGTACAAACGCAGTACATCGTCTTCGGAAATGGCTTCTGCCGGGCCTATCCATTGTGCGCTTTTTGTTGCCGATATATTGGCACCTCCAGTGTCAGGTCTTTTGGCACCGTTAGTAACATCCTGCATCTGCGCCACTCCTACCAGGGCCAGCTCCCGCGCGGCAATCAGGCAGGCCTGCCGGGCGGCCGGATCCTGCACCGGCATTTCGGCCAGCAGCTGAAATGCCGCAAAATAGGCCAGATCGCCGGCGCAGATTCCCAGTGCCACACCATGATGCGGCGGTTCCAGCGCACCAGCTTCGAGCAGGCTGTTTTCGTAAGTAACATGCAGGGTTGGGGCACCGCGGCGCAGACGGTCGCGGTCCATGATATCGTCATGTACCAGCAGCCCCGACTGAAACAGCTCCATGGCTGCACCGGCCATAGTCACAGCCTCCAGATCCGGGCCGCTTGCACTGCGGCCTGAGGCAAGTTCATAGCCCAGCCGTACCAGGCAGCCGCGGATCATCTTGCCCCGTCCGGTAAACTCGGCCAGGCGCCGGGCCGCATCCAGACCCAATTCGGCGGATACCGTATGGTATACTTGGCCGTACTCTTCCATGTATTTATTTACCACCGCAGCAATATCCGCCTTGGCGGTTTTAAAATATTCAAGCATTGTTACTCCTGTAAAGTATCAGCCCAAACCAGCCAGCCAGCCCAGGCGAATAGCCGCAAAAAAAGCGGCTTGAATCAACATATAGGACCAGGCCAGGGTACCGGCACTGCGCGCTCCGGCAGTGGCCGAAGCGGTATGTTGCCCGCCGGTTTTGCCGCGTACCAGAAAAATGTAAGCGAGCGACGCCACGAAGGCAATAATAAACCAGGCCAGGTAGTTCTGCAGCGGAATAGCAGCACCGGCCCAGCGCCAGTAATTCAGACGGATGGCCAGCGGTTCCATAATCCAGTCGAATCCGGTTGCCAGCGCAGCAGTAAAAACAGCCTGCAGCAGACGCGGCCGAAACAGTCGCTCGGACAACCGCTGCGCACCATACACCACCA
>JAHIWF010000267.1 GCA_018815555.1 Spirochaetota bacterium
GAAATAAGCGCCCAAGGACGCCCCAAGACCATAGAACTCGATCCACGACGCCTGAAAGCCCTGGCCCACCCCCTCCGGGTGCAGCTTTTAGGCCTCCTGCGCGAAAACGGACCGGCTACCGCATCCATGCTGGCCGGCCAAACCGGCGAATCCAGTGGTGCCACCAGCTACCACCTGCGTCAACTTGCCGAATTCGGCTTTATCGAGGAAGACAAGAGCAAAAGCGGCAAACGCGACCGCTGGTGGAAGGCCAGCCATGTAAGCACCCATTTTGACGAAAGCGCCATGCTCAATAACAGCGAAACCAGCCTGTTGGCCGGCGAATACCTGCGGGCCATCATCCAGGCCCACAGCCAACGTGCCTTGTCCTGGCTGGAGCAGCTGCCCCGGCAGGAAGGCGAATGGGAGCAGGCCGGCACGGTAAGTGACTGGGGACTGTCCCTCAGCCCCTGGCAGCTTAGCCTTTTACAGGCCGAACTGGAGGAAGTAATCAGCCGCTACCCGGCGCACAACCCGGAAATCGAAATGCCGGAGGGCAACTGCTTCGTGTCCGCCCAGCTGCAATTACTGCCGCGCTTTCCTGAGCGCAGAAAGGCGGAAACACCGTGATCTATCCGTTTATCAACCGTTTTCTGCACTGGTTCAGCACGGGATTGATGATTCCGGTGCTGGTACTGATGCTGCTGTCCAAAGGAGTGCCGCTGCAGCAGGCCGGCTTTGTGCTGGCCTGTATGTCCGTAGTCATGGTGACCATGGAGCTGCCCAGCGGCATATTGTCCGACCTGCTTGGCCGAAAAAAGATCTATTTGCTCTCTATAAGCATCAGCCTGCTGGCCGTAAGCCTGCTGCTGTTTTCTTCCGGCCTCCTGTTCATGTGCGCCGCTTTCGCTGCCCATGGCCTGGCCCGCGCACTGTCTTCCGGGTCCATAGAATCATCCTTTATCGATGCCTGGATCCGCAAGCAGGGCAAAGAAAAACTGCATTCTCTTGTTACCGTGATGAATATCGGCGAAGCCGCCGGGCTGGCCAGCGGGGCCGTGCTTGGCGGCCTGCTGCCGGATCTGTGGCTGCGCCTTCGGCCCGAAAGCAACCAGTTCAGCGGCAACTTCCTGGCTCAGCTAAGTATACTAGCCATTCTGCTGGCAAGCACACTGCCCTATAAAGACCAGGCAGCCAGCGAAAAACCGCTCACACTACGACGCCTGGCTACAGAATCGGCAGTGGTAATAAAAAGCAGCCCTATCTTGAAAATTCTGCTGCTGGCCGGGCTTTTGTGGGGTTTTACCTTCAATGCCATAGAACTGTACTGGCAACCCCGGCTACAAACCCTGTTGCCGCCGGACAACAGCGGACTCTGGTTTTTCGGGGTAATAAACAGCGGCTTTTTCCTGACAGCCATAGTCGGCAGCCTGCTGATGAACCTGCTGCTGTCCAAACTCAAAATCAACAATGTATTGGCGGCAGCAATATTGCGCATGTGCCTGGCCGGAACCCTTTGGTTGCTGGCGATGCAGAACGGTGTTGCCGCTTTTTCGACACTCTACTTGATGCTCATGCTCTGCAACGGCATGCTCAATATTCCGGAAGCGAGTCTTTTCAACAGCATTGTGCCCTCAGCGCAGCGGGCCTCGTTCCTGTCTTTGTCTTCCTTGCTGGTGCAGCTCGGCGGCATCGCCGGCGCCCTGGTTTTCAGCCTGCTGCTGCCGCTGCTGGGTATCACCGGTGTGTGGCGGCTGGCCGCCGCGGTCATGCTATTGTCCGCCGGCGCACTGCTGCTCTTGTCTGGCCGGAAAGTGCAGACCGTTCAGTCCACAACTGCCGGACTGGCCGACGGACCGGCCGGCATGCCGGCGTCTACAGTGCTTGACAAGCCCAGCCAAGGTAAACTTTAATAAACACAAGGTAGTACCGACATGCAGGAAAGCAGCGAACATATCATACGCATCATCCGAAGCATAGCGCACGGACAGCTTCGCTCCTACAGCAGCATCGCCACCGAAGCCGGCCTGCCAAACGGCGCCAGACAGGTTGCCCGCATACTGCACAGCTGCTCCAGAAGCCATGATCTTCCCTGGTGGCGGGTTCTAAAGGCCGACAACAGTCTGGCGTTGCCGCCGGGGGCCGGTTTTGAGGAGCAGAAAGCTTTGCTCGAAGCCGAAGGCCTGGAAGTGTCCGCCAAGGGCAAAGTCAGCAATCCGGAAGCAAGGGTCTGCAGGCTGCTGTCGGATCTGGGCATACACTACCAGCGTTACGGGCATCCGCCGGTACTGACCGTAGATGAGGCAAACGAATACTGGACAGACATCGAAGGTGTGCGGGCCAAAAACCTGTTTTTACGCAATGCCAAAGGAAACCAGCATTATCTGCTTGTTATCGAGGAGACCAAAACTGTCGACCTGAAAGCACTGGCCTTGCAGCTGGGCGAAGCTAAACTCAGTTTCGCCTCGCCCGAACGCCTGCAGAAACATCTTGGCCTGAAACCCGGAGCAGTGTCGCCACTTGGCCTGGTAAACGACAGTGAAAAAGCTGTGATTGTAATCTTGGACCGCGAGCTGGCTGCCAGCGAGTACATCCCGCTGCATCCTAATGCAAACACCGCCACCTTAAAAATCCGTTATGCCGACTTTTGCACCTTCCTGGAACATTGCGGAAATACTGTTATTTATATATAAATGATTCGGGCAGACGGTAGTCAGCCATGCCGTTAAAGACGGCAAATCTTTTTACACAGCGCTTAAGAGCGGTCAGGAAACGGCCGCTGCTTTTGACTCCGGGCTCCAGCCACACCGCGTTAATCATGAGCAGCCGGTTTTTACGGTCACGCACCGCCTCCAGCCGACCGATAAAACGCTCACCCCAAAGGATGGGCAGGGTATAGTGGCCATATTGCCGCTTCGCCGCCGGCGTATAAATTTCCCAGGTATACTCAAAACCGAAAAACGCCCGGATAAGCTTGCGGTCCCAAAGGAATCCATCCAACGGCGCCAGCAATTCCATGCGGTCCTGCCCCTGGCTTGATCCGCTGCTGCCGGACGCAATCTCGTCCAGCAGGTCGGTATCTTCGGCCAGGCAGTAGAGCTTGTCCGGCAGTCCGTCCACTGCCAGCTCCAGTACTTTGCCTTCACACACCAGTTCGGCAAAAGCCCGGTTACGCTCGGCGCTTTTTAGCCCCTGGATAAACAGCCAGGCATCGGAGGCCTTGTTCCACAGCAGGCCAAGCGCCGCAATACGTCGCAGCATCCGCCACTTATGATGCTCCAGCAGCGAAGCGTGCGGATCGCCGGCCTGCAGCAGCTTAGCCGGCAGATAATCCTCACTCAGCGCATAATACTTAACAGTATTTCGCTTGTGGTGCACAATCAGGTCGCCGCGAAAATACATGGTCTCGAGCGCCGCCCGGGACAGGCTGGTGCTGCTCCAGTACCAGTCCACCTTGTGGTTCAGCTCCAGATCTTGCGAGCAAAGCGGTCCGCGCTCGCGGATGGCCGCACGGATATGCGGAATAGCCGCCTCCACCTCGGCCGCCGAACGCAGCTCGCTGCGGTGCAGCTCGCGTATCGGCTCGAAATACGGCCAGTCGTCGCGGTGGATAATGGCTAGATTCTTGTCAAAATAATCCAGCAGCTGGCGGTCTTCGTAGAGCAGCTCGCTAAGCTGCTGTTTCTGGAAACCGGCCACCCGGGCCTGTAGTACCAGCTCGGCGTTTTTACCGCAGACATCCACCGGATCGAACTGGATACAGCCGGCCTGCCGTACATAGTCAACAATGCCGGTTTTACCGGAAAAACGGTATTCCCCGAGCAGCCCTTGTTTACGCAGCATAAAGCGGGCGGCTTGTTCGCGGTTCAGCTTCACAGGCTGGTCTCCACGTTGCCACCCCTGCTGCCGCTTGCTGCCTCGGCGCTGTTTCCGGCAGCGGAAGCACTTACTGTACTAGTGCAGCTCCCGTCCGCGGTATCAAGCAGCCAGTCGTGCAACCGCGAATAATCCGCCGGCAGGTCGACAGCATGGTTGACGTAAGATGCATCCGGCTGCAGGGCCGGTGGTACGGGCAGCAGGCGGCCGATTTCCGGTTCTACCGTTTCGCGGAACTTGGCCGGATGGGCGGTTTCCAGAAAGACCCCGGCAGAGTAGAAGCGGCCGGCAACGGCAGCCTGTTTCAGCTCTTTTTGAAGGGCCAACCAGGCCACCGCACCGTGCGGATCCAGAATGTAGCCCTGCGTTTCGGCAACTTCGCGTATAGCCCGCCGGGTAGCCGCATCGTCGAACCAATGGGAACTGATATCAGACCGGATCGCCTCCAGATTATTGGTACACAAAGCCAACAGACGCTGGAAGTTACTTGGATCGCCCACGTCCATGGCATTGGATACTGTCTGCACCGAAGGCTTGGGATGGTATCCACCGCCGGCTAGATATTCGGTAAATATATTATTGCGGTTATTGGCAGCAACGAAACCGGCTATCGGCAGCCCCATCCTTTGGGCCATCAAGCCGGCTGTAAGGTTGCCGAAATTACCGCTGGGCACCGAAAATAAAGGCGCGGCACGAACAGCAACAGGCAGGCGGCTCCAGGCGTAAAAATAATAAAACATCTGTGGTATCAGCCGCGCTATGTTGATCGAATTGGCCGAACTAAGCTGGCGCTGCGCCTGCAGGCCGCTGTCCAAAAAAGCGCTTTTTACCATGCGCTGGCAGTCGTCAAAGCTGCCGTTTATACGCAAAGCCCGGATATTGCCGCCATGCATGGTAAGCTGGTATTCCTGGGACGGACTTACCTTGCCCTTCGGATACAAAATCACCACATCGATGCCTTCCACGCCGAAAAAGCCGCTGGCCACCGCACTGCCGGTGTCGCCGGAGGTGGCGGCCAGTATGGTCAGTTTCCGGCCGGAGTCCCGCACAAAGCCGGCCAGCAGTCGAGCCATAAAGCGCGCGCCAAAATCCTTGAAGGCAAGGGTTGGACCGTGGAACAGCTCCAACGCCCGGCTGCCGTCCGCCAGCTCCACCAACGGCAGCGGAAAATCCAGTACATCGGCCACCAGCCGGCGCAGACTGTCTTCGGGCAGGTCGGGCACACAGAAAGGTGCGGCAACTTCATAAGCCAGCTCGGGCAGACTCAGCTGCGGCAGCCTGATAAATAATTCACGATCAAGCCGCGGCAGAGTTTCCGGCAGATATAAGCCGTTATCAGCCGGCAGGCCCTGTAGTACGGCCTGACGCAGCGACACTCTGTTTTGGGCATTCTTGGTACTGTAATACATCATAAGCGGGCTCCGTTTTCCAGCACGCAGTTTAATCCGCCGGAAGCACTCTCTGCCTGGCCGCTTTCAGTGTCCAGCACCTGTGCGCCTTCCATATTGACCCGCGAATCCCAGTAGTCGCAGCCGACCTCCAGCTTCGCATACAAAGCCGCCACCACCGCCGCTCCGGCAGCTGCCGCCGCCCGGTCGCGTGCTAGCATGAATAGCGAAGGTCCCGACCCGCTGATGCCAAAAGCCTCACAGCCAGCGGCCAGGGCAGCTTCTCTGGCCTCGGCAAAATGCGGTATCAGGTTTTTGCGCAGGGGCTCGGCCACCAGGTCCTGTACCGAGCGGAACAACAGGCCGTAATCGCCGGTACACAGCGCCGCAACCAGGCCGGCAGTATTTCCCCACTGGCCCACCGCATCAGCCATAGGCACACAATCCGGAAGCAGGGCCCGGGCATCCCGGGTACGGATTTCAATATGCGGATGGGCCAGGCCACAGAACAGCGGCATGGCCACCGGCAGCTTTATCACATCAAGCGGCCGGTAACTGCGAATAAGAACAAAACCTCCCAGCAAGGCCGGGGCCACATTATCAGCATGGGCTGACCCACAGGCCGACCGCTCGCCTTCCATCGCAAAAGGCAGCAGCTCGGAGCGGGAGAGCGGATCACCCAAAAGCCGGTTTACCGCCACCAGGGCTGCAACCGCGCTGGCCGCACTCGACCCCATGCCGCTGCCCAGGGGCATGCGCTTGTACAGTTCCAGCTCCACCCCCTGCCGGGAACCGATAGCATCCAAAAAGACCCGCACTGCCACTCCCGCTGTGTTGCGCTTAGCATCCAGGGGCAGACGTCCGTCATCACCGCTCACCGAGCGGATACGTACCAGACTGCCCTCGGCACGCCGTGCCAGAACTTCATCGCCTGGGGCCTCCAGGGCCATGCCGAAAACATCAAAACCGCAGGAAACATTGGCTACAGTGGCAGGCGCAAACGCCCGTGTCTCATTCATGCTGCATACTCCCATTGATCAGTTTGACAAACACAAGCCCGGGCCGGTATTGGCGCAGCGTACCAGGTCGGAAAAAACACCGGCGGCAGTAACCGAAGCGCCGGCTCCCGGCCCCTTGATTATCATCGGACTGCTGTCATAATGCTCCGTATAAAAAGCAATAATATTTTCACTTCCCTGTAATTGCCAGAAAGGACTACCGGAGTCTACTTCGGCCATTCCGATCTTGGCTTTTCCGTCCTGCCAGGCGGCCACAAAACGCAGGGCACGACCGGCGGCAGCGGCAGCCCGCCGCAGCTCCTCGAAATGGTCGTCGTATCCGGCCAGCTTGGTATAAAAAGTTTCCACATCAGGAGCTTCAAAACAATCCGGCGGCAGCAGGGGTACAATATCAACCTCGTCAAGTTCCAGACTATTCCCGGCTTCGCGCGCCAGAATCAACAGTTTGCGGGCCACATCCAGGCCACCCAGATCCTGCCGGGGATCAGGCTCGGTATAGCCCAGAGCCTGGGCCTGGCGGACAATGTCCGAAAACCGGCCGCTCTCCTGAAAAGTACTGAAAATATAACTAAGAGTTCCGGAAAACAGACCTTCTATGCGCTGCGGTTTCTGGCCGCAGCGCAGCAACTCCTGCAGCGTATTGATAACCGGCAACCCGGCTCCGACATTAGTCTCATAGAAAAACCGGCTGCCGTATCGCTCGCACAGGCGACGCAGCTGATGATAGTTCTCTATAGGACCGGAATTGGCCAGCTTGTTCGGGGTAACGATTGAAATGCCCCGGCGCAGAAAATCCGGATACAAATTAACCACAGCTGTGCTGGCACTGCAATCCACCAGCACCAGATCGGACAGCCCGCTGGCAGAGGCAAAGTCCAGTATCCGGGCTGCCTGAAGGGCGCCGCCAGGCACGGCTGCGGCAGCCAGCTCCTGCCGCCAGGCGGCAAGACCCAGCCCCTCCGGAGCGCTTAACATCCCGCGGGAATTGGCCACTGCCACCACCCGCAGGTCGATGTGATCGCGCTCCAGCGACTGCCGGTAGTGCTGGTCAAGCTGGTCCATAAGGGCAGCGCCTACCAGGCCGGTGCCGATTTGCAGAATATTCAAGCGCCGCACTTTAGGCTTAAAGAAAGCGGCATGCAACGCGTTCAGTGCCTTCTTCTCGTCCCGGGCGGCAATAACCACCGAAATATTCAGCTCTGAAGAGCCCTGGGCAATGGCCACCACATTAATGCCGTTGTGTCCGAGTATGCTGAACAGGCGCCCGGCCAGACCGCGCCGACGGATCATACTGGCCCCTACAATAGCCACGATGGACAGATCCTGTTCAATTACCAGCGGGTCTATCATGTGGTTGCGCATTTCAAGTTCAAACTCGGTCTCTATTAGTTTTCTGGCACGCTCCGCCGATTCCGGAAGGATGGCAAAACAGATCGAATGCTCCGAAGAGGCTTGGGTTATCATTATTATATTTATATTACCGGCAGCTATGGCGGCAAAAAGCCGAGAACTGATGCCGCGTACACCCATCATGCCGCCGCCCTGCAGACGCAGCAAAGCCACCCGCTGAATAGAACTGATGCCGCTGATCAGGCTTTCTTCCTGCCCGCTATGCGGACCGGCATCCCGGCTTATCAGGGTTCCGGGAAAACTGCGGTCGAAGGTATTCAGGCTGCGGATCGGGATGCCCTTTTCCATCGCCGGGATCAGCGTGTGTGGATTTATCACCTTGGCGCCGAAATGACTCAACTCCATGGCTTCTTCGAACGACAGACGGCTTAAAGAAAAAGCCTCCGCAACCATCGAAGGGTCGGCCGTCATAACACCGTTGACATCGCTCCACAACTGCACTTCTTCCGCCCCGAGGGCTGCCCCGAGAATCGCCGCACTATAATCGGAACCGCCCCGGCCCAGAGTAGTGGTAATGCCGTCAGAGGTGGCCGCAATAAAACCGCATACAATCGGCAGGCCGCTGTTGGCCGCGGCGAAGTCGGCCACGCGCTGTCCGCTAAGTGCATAATCGACGCTGGCGTGTCCGTGGGTTTCATCGCTTACTATCAGTCTGCGGGCATCCACATAGATGGCCGGCAAACCGTTTTCACGTAAAAAGCAGGCTAGAATACGTGCGGACAGTCGCTCGCCAAAACTGAGCAGCAGATCGGAGGATCGGGCAGACAGTTCGCGAACAAGCGACACGCCGTGTATCAGGTCGGCCAGATCGTCGATATCAGTCTCGAGCGAAAGGCGCACCTGGTCACACTGGACTCCTCCGTCCGGACACAAGTCGGCAAGCAGACGCAGATGCCGCTCGCGCAATGATTCAAGCTCGCTGCGCCACAGCGGGTCGCGATCCATAGCCAGGCTGCCCAGACGCAAGAGCTGATTGGTGGTTCCGGCCAGGGCTGAAACCACAACCCAGCTATCCGGCTTCTCCTGCCAGGCATCGACAATAATATCCGCGACTTCCCTGATAGCACAGGCAGAACCCATGGAAGTTCCACCGAATTTTAATAGCTTCATAGCTGTACTCTAGCATGCCCATTGCAGTGCGGCAATACAGCTTCTTTCTATAGTAACAGCTTCATCCATGAAAACACCAACCATGACTTGATTCAATATATAGTTTTTAATATATTTAACCTATCTTAGACCACGGTTGCCACTACAGCCGCCAAGGAGCTTCTATGACCGGAACAAAAAGAACTTTTATATCTGTTTTATTAGTACTCACATTCACAGTAATACTGCCGCTTAATCTTTTCGCGGCAGGCAGTAAAGAACCCGCGGAAAACAGCACAGCCGAAACACAGAGTCCTTCGAGCGGCGAGCAGCAGGCAGCAGGCAGCCAGGCCCCGGCAGCTACTGCAAATACCGCACCCTGGTATGCCGCCCGTCTGGAGGCTGAAGGCTTTTCGGTCATCAATCCACCAAAGGCGCTGCCGCCATTTACAGTAGACACCTTGGACGGCAAAACCGCCAGCCTGCAAAATGTGCTGGGCAAAGTGGTGGTACTGAACTTTTGGGCTACCTGGTGCCCGCCCTGCCGCATGGAAATGCCGTCGTTTGAAATTCTGCATAAAGAACTGCAGGGCCTGCCCTTTACCTTCTTCGCCATCAGTGTCGGCGAACGCAAGGACACCGTCACCAATTTTCTTAAGGACAATCCGTACACCTTCCCCATCTACCTGAACTCCGACGGCCGGCTCGGGCAGATGTTCGCCAGCCGCGGCATTCCAACCACCTACATCCTTAACAAGCAGGGGCAGGCCATAGCCGGCATTATCGGGGCCCACATGTACGATACTCCCGAGATGATTCAGCTGATGCGCGATCTGGCGGAAAAACTGTAATGAATACACTTGCCGCCGTAAGTTTTCCAGCAGCCTTTGTTGCCGGCCTCTTGTCTTTTCTTTCGCCCTGCATCCTGCCGGTCATACCGGGCTATTTGTCTTTCATATCCGGCCGCAGCATGGAAGAACTCGGTTCCGGCAAAGAAAAATGGGCTGTGCTCTTCCGCACCCTGTTTTTCGTGGCCGGTTTCTCAGTAATTTTCAGCGTGCTCGGGTTGATCTTCTCCGGCGGCAGCCTGTTTACCAGCGCCGGCATCTCCAGGGTTATCACTCTGGTAGCCGGCGGCATCATCATCCTTTTCGGCCTTAACCTGATTTTTGACTTCTTGCGCTTCCTGAACATGGAACTGAAAGCCCATGTTAGCAAGAAGCCGGCCAGTGCCGCCGGTTCTTTTTTAGTAGGCATGGCTTTCGGGGCCGGCTGGACGCCCTGCATCGGACCGATGCTGGCTTCCATTCTTCTGCTGGCCGCCCAGTCCGGCAGCGCGGTCAAGGCTCTGTTCCTGCTGCTAACCTATTCGCTCGGGCTGGGGCTGCCTTTTATTCTGGCCGGGCTGTTTTTCCCGCGCCTTGGTCCGGTATTGCGCTGGATGAAGGAACACCGTCTGCAGATACGCATCGGCTCCGGCATTCTGCTGATTGCCTTGGGCCTGCTGATGATGCTCGGCCGACTTACCTGGATAAACACTATTGCGGCCCGGCTCGGCTGGAGCCTGCAGTCCGCAGTCGAAAACAATCCGGCCGGTGCCAAATTGTGCGGTATTCTGCTCTGGTTGCTGCTGCTGGCACTCGGCATCGTCCTGCCGCTGCTGCGTCATAAAAAGCTGCTGCGTCCCGGCCGCCTGATTGCCTTGGCCATTCCGGCCACACTACTGGTCCTGGAACTTAGTGGCCTGCTCTCGACGGCTTCGCTGGTCAGCAGCTGGCTGCTTTTTCAGGGAATCTGAGCGCTGCGAGGCAGCCGCACTTAGCCAGAGGGGCAACTGTCGCCACATGCCGCCCCAAAGAGGTGGCGGCATGTGGTTTTGGGTTGCCGCGGCATGTGGTTTTGGGTTGCCGCGGCATGTAGCCAATGGTGGCAGTTGCAGTTTTTTCAGCACAATCGTACACTGCCCCCCATGAAGGCAGAGCGACTCTTCTCCATCCTGAACATTCTGCTCAGTGAAAAACGCATCAGCGCACCGGAATTGGCAAAGCGCTTCGAAGTGTCGGTGCGCACTATTTACCGCGACCTGGATGCCCTGTCGGCCGAAGGCGTCCCGGTTGTAGCTTCGGCCGGCTACGGCGGCGGCTTTGAACTCACACCAGGCTTTTCCATCGACCGATCATTTCTAAAACATAATGAACTACATGAGCTGGTGGGCACCCTGCGCGGCTTCGAAGAGGCCCTCAAAGACCCGCTGCTGTCCGGATCGCTTGGAAAACTGGCCGGACTAGCAGCAGCAGCCAGCCCAAGCGCTTGCCCGCGCCACCCCGGCCGCCTGCTGCTGCGCCCGGAACCTTCGGAAACAACCGGAATTCCAGATACCTCGGAACCATCACTAGCCAAATTGCCACCGCCCCTGATGGTATGCCTTACGCCCTGGGGTGGGCCCTCTCCCGATGCCGCACTGGTGGAGCTGCTGCGCCAGGCCATCGACGACTGCCGGCCAGTACGACTGGTCTACCAGGACATGCAGGGTCAGGGCAGCCAGCGCAGCATAGAACCCTTCACCATAGTCCTGGGCGGACCGGTCTGGTATGTGCACGCCTGGTGCCGGCTGCGTCAATCCTTCCGTCTGTTCCGACTCTCTCGTATCGCCGAGGCAGCATTAGAAGCCGGTGGTTTTGACCCGCAGGCCCACGGCAGCCCGCCGCACCCCTTTCTGTCCACACCCGAAGCTCAGCTGATCAACATAAGCCTGGAAGCTCCGGCAGCGGCCAGCTCCCAGCTGCGCGAACTTTTCGGACACATGGACCTCCAGTCCTTGCCGGACGGACGTATCCGCTGCAGTTTTCTTTTCCC
>JAHIWF010000268.1 GCA_018815555.1 Spirochaetota bacterium
TCAGTTTCGGGTGTGCTCTACCCAGACCAGATTCTCCAGCGGATAGCCGAGGCTGGCAGCCAGCTGCAGATATTCCTGTTTTACAGCGTCCGGCAAAGTAGTGGTACGCGATAGTATCCATAGATACTTGATGCTGCTTCCGGCAACCATCGCGTAACGATACTCCGGATCAAGCGCAATGATGTTATAAGCCGAATAGAAAGGACCAAAGAATGATACCTCCAGAGCACCAACTGTGTCATCGCCGCGAAAGCGCGCCTTGGCCCTGGCTTCGGTCCATTTTTCTTTAACGTAATTATACCCGCGGTTAGTAACGCCAATCTTGCCGTCATCACGCAGGGTGTAGGTTGCGGTAGTATCGCTCAAATCCTTCTCGAAGGCAAAATCGTAGCGGGCTATCTCGTACCAGACCCCCAGATAGCGTGTTTTGTCGATACCGTTTACCACGTCGGCCCCCTTTGGCAAACTGGCGCAGCTGCCGATAAGCAGCGCACCTAAAGAAACCAGTAAAAATCCTGACCGATACTTCATAACCTTCCCCTTTTTATCAAATAATTATATACGCAACTCAGAACTGCTCAAAATTCTTTATGGTTATGCCGGTTCCAGGTTCTCCTCCTGTTCAGCCAATTCGGCGGCTATGCCGGAAACAACCATTCGCAGCTAGTCTACCGCGATGCCCAATGCCCAATGCCCAACCGGGCGAATCCTGAACCGGTACAAAAAAAGCCATTACATTATTGATATCATGCCTTTTCTCCTACCTACGTTCGTGCCGCTTTGTCCGGCGCCAGCTTTTCGATCAGCCAGCCGATCAGCAGAAGCAGCAGGGTACCGCCGTACAAGGCTGTCGGAATAAAGCTTAGCTCAAACAACTTGCCGAAGCGCTCCAGCCGGGCATAGACCAGCAAAGCCGATAGGGCGTAGGCGGCAATTAGGACGG
This sequence comes from Spirochaetota bacterium, assembly GCA_018815555.1. Classification (GTDB taxonomy): domain Bacteria; phylum Spirochaetota; class Spirochaetia; order Treponematales; family UBA12059; genus UBA12059. The sequence continues at coordinate 944 of JAHIWF010000268.1, forward strand.
CCGACAGCCAGGCCGGCTTTTTCCAATTAAACTGGTGGGTAAACACGAACATGGCCATAAAGCCGAATAGGAACATCTGCCACATGCCGTCATTTTTATACAATGAAATCAGCAAGGCATGGATCATGACTCCCGATTCAAGCAGAACCAGCCAGCTTTTATTAACATGCAGACGGGTGCCGAAAAAACTGATCTGGATAAACAGCAGGAACATGTACACGAAACCGCTCATCAGGCCGAAATTGCTTTCCATCGGATGGAACCAGAAGGTGAAGACCACCGCCCAGGCGATGTACGGGCCATGAAAAAGCCGTAAAAATTTCAGCAGTCGCTGTGGCGGCCGGAAGCGCTTGCCGAAAAAGAGGCCTCGTTCGGCAATTTGCAGATAAAGCATCAGTACCAGCATGACGATTACCGAGCCCTGGCTCATCCAGATCGGCACTTCCTGGGCAATGCCGTCATAAAAAAGCTGGGTCTGCACAAGGTGCAATACCAGAAAGAAAGCGTTGACCAATAAAACTGCCAGGTTATAGCCATTCAAAAACGGTTTACGTCCCCAGACAGCCTTATTTTTGATAGCCAAGCCGACCAGAATCCAGACACTAATCTGGTGCAGGGCATAACCGCCCCAACTGAACAGACGCGACCAGAGCGTCGGTTCCGGCAGTTTCCAGAAATACCAGGCAGAGCCCTGATCCTCTAAAAGGGGGTAAAAACGGGCCACCAGACTAGGCCCCAGCAGAATTGTTGCCAGGGTCAGGGCAGCACTAAATATCAGACTAATAGCCAGCCATAGTTTTACCGTGTGTTTTTGCGACATCGCTTGCTCCTCATACCGTACCTGAAGGTAAAGTATTGGCAAGTCTGTTCGGGTTGTCAAATTTCAGACACAAGCCGGAATCATTTCCCCGAGCAGAGCCAAATTGTTATCATCGAGTCTGCATACCGTTAAACATATACTCCGGTAAACGCTAGTCCGAACGGCAGGCCCGCCTACAAAGCAAACCAAGTCCGGCGGGCTGGACTGTCTGACTCCAGGAAGGCAGACTGCCGCTGAACCCTCAATCCACCGTTATCGACTTGCTTACATTTTTAGGCACGTCCGGATGCACGCCGTGGTCGGCGATGCCGTGGGCGTCCAGCCAGGCCATTTTGCGCTCGCTCATGCGCAGGGCCAGCAGCTGCAGGGCAATGGTGGCGGTAAACACAAAAGTATGCCGGTCGCCGGTGCGTGGCAATTCCACCACCGTGGCCTTGTAGCCCTCGTTGCCGGCCGGTTTGCCTTCGGCCGCCAGTTTCAGTTCGCGGTCCGGTTCGGCAAACAAGACTATCTGCGCGCCGCGGATCTTGTGGGTATGAATCTGGCTTATGGTAATTTTGGTGTCGCGCTCTTCCGGCGGACAGACAAACACCAGCGGATAATCGGAAAACAGGCTTTCTGCCAGTTCCGGCCGCGCGGCCAGCAGATCGCCGGACCGGCCGGCCGCATCGAGCGTAAGCCGGCCGGAACGTAAAGCATCCAGCAGCCAGTCCAGCCCCCGCTCCAGCTCGGTAAACGAAAACAGGGTATTCTTGCCCAGAATAGTATTCGGTCCGTGCTTGAACTCGGCGGTATCGTAGCCCTCCGAATGGTTCAGTACCACCTCGCGGATTTTAAGAGCCCCTTCCTTGGCCAGACCAATCAGGCCGGTACCCAGCAGATGCAGCGACGGCTTCATGAACAGGTCCTCAGCAACCGCTCCCAATGCGGCCGGCACCGACTGCAGACAAGCTTGCATGGCATCACGGATTTCCGCAATTCGCCCACGCAGCTGGCCGGCATCCATTACAAAACCGGCAGCCATGATATACAGGATCAGCAGCTGGTTGATAAAGGATTTAGTTGCGGCCACGGCAGTTTCCGGGCCGCACAATAGCGGCAAATACAGGTCAGACAGCTCCTGCGGAATGCGACTGTTTTCGTTGTTCACCAAAGACAGGCGTTTTAAAGCAGGAGAGCGTTCGGCAATTTCCTGCAGAATGTCCACCAGATCCTTGGTTTCGCCCGACTGCGAGATGGCTATAACCAGGTCGTCTGCACCCAGGCCGTTCAGATAGGCCGAGCGCATCAGCCCGGGGTTGCAGGGATACACCGGCAGTCCGGCCAAATCGCCGAAGAAGTAGGAGGCCGTAAGCGCGGCATGGTAGGAGGTGCCGGATGCCAGGAAATATACCCGGCCGCGTTTTTCCTTTGCAGTCCGCAGGTAGCCGGTCCACTGGCCGAAGGCAGTTTTTATCTCGGTACGCTTGCGCCAGATGTAGGCCAGATCCAGCAGGGCCAGCTCCAGCCGTCGTCCGGGCAAAAGTCGGTCGGCCTGCAGCAGCAGTTGTGCCTCGCTGCTGCGGAAATCCGCCGGCTGTCGTCCGTTAATCAAAGCGGTACAGGCGTTATCCTTCCCGGCAGCAGCATACAGCGCGGCAAAACCCGGCCGGTCCAGAACGGCGGCAATGGCGGCTGCAAAGGCCCGGTCATCGGCACAGGCCGAGGCGGCTGAACCTTCGTCCAGCATAGCCGGCAGTTCCGCAACTGAGGCAAACAGCGGAGCCAGAGGCTGTTGGGCCGGATCGTCAAAATAGAAACGGGCAATCTCGTCGGCATTGGCCGGCGAAGAGTAAATCTCCTGTTCCATAAAATACTTGTATTTGGGATCCAGACTGATGTCGCTTACATCAAGGCGCGAGCGCTTCGGATCGGGACTGGAAAACCGCAGCTCGCCGTGCAGCGGAAACAGTACATAACGGTCTTCGCAGTACCAAAGACCCTGCCCCTCCACCAGTGGAATCAGCAGGCGGGTTTTGGTAAGCACCGAAGTAAGGTCGCTGGATACCACCACAAAGCGGCCGTTGCTGTCCTCGCCGATGCCGGCATACAGCGACGAACCGGATTTCATGGCAAAACAACCCGGCACCTGCGGGTCGGCCACTGCTGCCGCATATGAACCCTCAGCCTCAGCCTCCGCTTTGCGGATGGCATCGATAATCAGAAAATTTCGGTCATCCAGCGGCCCGGCCGGTGCATGTACGCCGCCCAGCTTCCCTCCGGCAGCGGCATCTTGCCAGCGCTGTTTGGCCTCGGCCAGAACCGCCTCGCGGGCATCGGCGGCCTCGGCACCAGTACCCGAATTGGCCGCGTAATATTCCTCCACCAGATGCACGATAATCTCGCCGTCATTGTCCGACTTAACAAGGTGACCCCGGGCTGTCAGGCTCTGCTTCAGGCTGTCGGTATTGGAAATGTTGCCGTTATGCGCGCCGACCATTTCCACCTTGCAGCGTACATGATGCGGCTGGCTGTTGGTATCGGTAACCGCGCCGTAGGTTGCCCAGCGGACCTGTCCGATAAAACGCTGCCCGCTGTAGCCTGGAATATTCAGATCGCGGCAAACTTTGGTCGGTGAACCAACCCGTTTAACCACGACAATATTACGGTCCTTGTCTATAAACGAGGCCCCGGTAGAATCATAGCCACGATATTCCAGCCGTTTTAGCAGCTCGGCCGCCTCCTGGCCCATATTTTTCGATTCATCCTTATAAACAAGTGAAACTATTCCACACATATTTGCTCCTGGAGATATTTGGATACAGAAAACCGGATATTTGGTCAAAGTGATTCTATACCATGTAGAGCCGGCTGAAAAGCACTGAAATTTCAATTAAACTGCCGATCAGTACTTCACAGGACCGGCCGCATTTCGCATAATAAAAACATGAATACCAATAAGTTAACCAAGATAGTCGCCACTATTTCCGACCGCAACTGCACCGAAGACTTCATCCGCTCGCTTTACGAAGCCGGCATGAACGTCGTACGCATCAATACCGCCCATCAGACACCCGAAGCCTCGGCCGCGGTAGTAAAAATCGTCCGTGCCGTAGCCCAGGATATCGCCATCCTTATCGACACCAAAGGACCGGAAGTACGGGTAAAGAAACTGCCGGCACCGCTTGAACTTAAGGAAGGCGAAGTCGTTACCATCCCCAAGGTCGACGATATGCGCAAAGGCTTTGATGTATCGTATGACGGCTTTGTTACCGAAGTGCCAGTCGGATCACGCATCCTGATCGATGACGGCGCTATGGAACTTATGGTAAAAAATGTTGCTCCCGGCATGCTGCTCTGCGAAGTAATGAACGACGGCACCATCAACGACCGCAAAAACGTCAATGTACCCAACGTACCGCTTAAAGTTCCGGCCCTGTCTTCCAAGGACCGCGACTACCTCAAATTCGTCGCCGACAACGATATCGATTTTGTAGCCCACTCATTCGTCCGCCACAAAGAAGACGTACTGGAAGTCCGCCGTATTCTGGAAAACCATGGCAGCAAGGCCCGCATCATCGCCAAAATCGAAAACAGCCAGGGTGTAACCAACATTCCCGAAATCCTGGACTACGCCGACGGTGCCATGGTTGCCCGCGGCGACCTTGGTGTAGAAATCCCCTTCGAACGCCTGCCCGGCGTACAGAAGTTCATCATCTCGTCCTGTATCAAGCGCGGCAAACCGGTAATCACCGCCACCCAGCTGCTGCATACTATGATCGAAAACCCGCGCCCCACCCGTGCCGAAGTGTCCGATGTGGCAAACGCCGTCTTCGACGGCACCGATGCCCTGATGCTTTCCGGCGAAACCGCCAGCGGCAAGTATCCGCTGGAAGCCGTAGAAACCATGGCCCGCATCGCCCGCCAGGCCGAAAGCCAGAAACCGCGGCTGGAAAAAGTGGAGAGCGAAGCCTCGTATAACCAGGTCCGCCTGTACCTGGCCCGCGGCGCAGCCATGAGCGCCCTGCGCCTGCCGGTAAAAGCCATAATCGCCGACACCGAAAGCGGCAGTATCGCCCGGGTACTCTCCAGCTACCGCAGCCACGTACCGGTATACGCCTTCAGTCCGCTGCTCAGCACTGTCCGCGCCTTAGCGCTTTCATATGGCGTCTATTCCGAACTGGCCCCGGAGCACCATAACGCTGACAGCATCGTATCCGACTCCTTGGCAACCCTGGTGGACCGCGGCATGATCGACGAAGAAGATCTAGTGGTGGTTATCGGCGGTACCGCCGGCAAGAGCAACTCCACCAACTTCATGCAGATGAACTCAGCCGGCTCATGCTTGCGCCGTAACTGATTGCAGGCAGCCGGAATCAGGCTTAGCAATGACCGACACGGCCTTCTGGATTCGTATACTCCTCTCGTTCCTGATAGCCGGCAGCTGGATCAGTCTGGCTTCGCTGCTGGCCGCCCGCCTGGGTTCGCGCCTGGGCGGCCTGATAGCCAATCTGCCGTCCAACATCATAGTTACCATGATCTTCATCAGCCTTACCCGGGGTGACCAGTTTGCCGCCCAGGCCGCGGCTTCCGTTCCACTGGGCATGGCCATCGACATGGTATTCCTGTTTGCTTTTATGCTTGCAGCCGGCCGGGGGCCGTTGCTGGCTGTACCGCTGTCTTTGCTGGTATGGGCGGCCTGCGCAATACTGGCACTGATAATGCCACAACCAGGCTTCTGGGGCACCACAGCCATATTCGCGCTGGTATCGCTCGGCCTGTTTCTGGTGGCCGAATTTCCACTAAAGATACGGGCAGTTCCAAAGCGTGAAACACCAGCCAGCCCACTGGTATTTCTGATACGTGCCGTATTTTCCGGTTCGGTAGTCGCAGCAGCCGTAGCCGCCTCGGCTTTTGCCCCGGCCTATCTGACCGGTATCATAGCCACCTTCCCGGCGGTGTTACTTTCCACCCTGACTATCCTTACCATCAGCCAGGGTGCGGCTTTTTCCCGGGCGACCGGAAAGGTACTGCTGCTGTCCAGCTCCAATATCATCGTGTACGCCTTTGCCGTGCAAGCACTGTTTCCGCTTATCGGCCGCTGGTGGGGCAGCCTGGCTGCCTTCGCCGCCGCCGCGTTGTGGGTCACCCTGCTGCGCCCCCTTCTAGCGAAAGCCCGCTGATTTTTTGGCCTAAAATACAGGCAGGCATATCAATTTTATTCTATACTTCAAAACTGTACATGTTTACTAGGAAGCACCCCATAAACCAAGGATCCAAAAGATGCGCATCCGTCGGACTCTGATACTTTTTATACCCTCCGCCCTGGTAATTCTCGGCCTTTTCTTCTTCATATATACCAGCAGCAAACGCCAAATATTAATGCAGGAAGACAGTACGGAGGCAGCAAGGGTTAATGTGGCCGCAAGATACCTTACCTACGCTCTTGATGCGATTTTTGACGACCTCAGCTTCCTTGCCGACAGAGTTATTTCCGATTCCCCGCCTCTGGATGAGTGGACAGAACAATGGCTGGCACTGGCAAAAGCAAAACCTCAATATGACCAGATACGCTGGCTGGACCAAACCGGGCAAGAGCGGCTGCGCATCAACAGTAGCGGTGGAAACCCGCTGTCGGTTTCCGAATCCAGCCTGCAGAACAAAGCCGGCCGCTATTATTTTGACGACTGTTTTAAACTGAATCGTGGAGAAATTTTTGTGTCCCCGATGGATTTAAATATCGAGGGCAGCCAAATCGAAGTTCCATATAAACCGATGATCCGCATCGGGACTCCACTGTTCGACAACGACGGCAACAAGCGCGGAATTATTCTGATTAATTATCTGGGCAGCCATATGCTGGGAAAACTCGATATCGATAACGGTGCGGGCATCCAAATTTTGAACAATCAAGGCTACTGGCTAAAAAGCACCCGGACTGAAGATGAATGGGCGTTCATGTTCGACCAGCCGGGAATCAGACTTCCAGCCCGTTTCCCTGATGCCTGGAAGAAAATTTCCGAAACTCCGGACAGCCAGTTTGTGGATAAAGACGGATTGTGGACAAGCAGTACTGTCTACCCCCTCAAGGAAGGCATGCAATCCAGTCTGGGCAGCAACCTGGCATTTTCGCCAAGCCTTAGCACCGTGGAGCGGGAAGGTTATCGCTGGATCGTGTACACCAGGCTGCCGAGCGCTTTGTATTATGCACCACTGGCCAAAACTCGGTTGGGGCAGTCACTTACA
>JAHIWF010000031.1 GCA_018815555.1 Spirochaetota bacterium
CACAGGGGATACGGCTGGCTTTTCATCACCATGACTTTGAATTCCACAAAAGCAGAGGCAGCATTAAACTGGAGCGACTGCAAAAACTGTGCACTCCGGATGTGCACTTTGTGATGGACACGTATTGGGTAGCCCGCTCGGGCTTTGAACCATTGGCAATAGCCAAAATGCTCGGGTCGCGGCTGCTGGGGCTGCACCTGCGTGATCTGGAAAAACCGGACAGTCCGGCACATGGCCGCGACTGCGCACTCGGCAGCGGCTGTATCAACTTTGAAGCGCTCGTTAAAAATTTGCCAGACACCGTAGTATACGGAGCAATAGAACAAAACAGCTCTGAACCCTGGGAAAGCCTCAGGCAGAGCATCGCCTACTGCCGCAAACACAGCATAGGCGCGGATAATCTGGAAAGCAAGGAGAACTGACATGGAACAGAATCAGATGCGGCGTGGAGAAAAACTGATCTTCGCCTGGGGCGACTTTTTCGGTGGAGGGGCCCAGGCCTTGATCAGCGTACTTTATCTAGTTTTTCTTACCGATGTGATCGGCCTGGAACCTGCAATAGCGGCTCTGGCCATCATGATCTCCAAAGTCTGGGATGCTGTTTCCGATCCATTGATGGGCATCATTTCCGACAACACCCGCACAAGATTCGGCCGGCGCAGACCTTATATCCTGGGCGGCGGCTTTTTGGTTATCATAGCCTTTGCACTGCTCTGGCTGCCCACCGGCGGCCTTTGGTCAGAAATGGCCCGAACAGTATATGCCCTGGCCACCTATCTATTGTACAGCACAGTCTCCACAATTGTAGCGGTACCCTACAGCTCCCTGTCGGCCGAGCTGACCACCAACATCCGCGAGCGAAACACCGTGAATGTTATCCGGCTGGTTTTTTCCACAGCCGCCACGGCAATCTGCACCCTGGTGCCGTCGCTTATCCTCGAAGCCTTTAAAGCCGGCTCCATCGACCTGAGCACTTTTTATCTGTTGATCGGCGTGGGTTTCGGTATCTTCTTTGCCCTGCCGCTGATACTGATCGGCCTGTTTACCCGGGAGCGGGTGCGCATACCGGAAGTCAAATCGGTCTTCCACCTGGCTACATTCATAAAGCCTTTGCGCGTAAAAGCTTTCCGCGGCCTGGTGTACATCTATCTCTGCCAGTCCATATCCATGGACATACTCGGTGCAGGCATTGTCTACTACTCGCTCTATGTCGCCAAGGGAAGCACGACTGTCTTTCTGGGGATCTTCATCGGCGTACAACTGCTGCTCTTTCCACTGATCAACCACCTGGTCAATGTTGTGGATAAGAGAAAAATCTATTACTTCGGACTGCCGCTGGCCCTGGCAGCCTTTACCGGTGTCGGTATTTATCCGGCAGGATGGCCGACGATCGGGGCCTACATACTTACCGGCCTGACAGCTATCGGTTTCGCCGGAGCCCAGCTGATGAGCTGGATAATTTTCCCCGACGCGGTGGATGCCGGAGAACTGCGGCTTAAGGAACGCGCCACCGGCAGCTTCAGCGGTATCATGACTTTTATCCGCAAGACCGCCTCGGCTATCGCAATATTCATTTTCGGCTCAATGCTCACCATCGCCGGCTACATCAAGCCGAGCGAAGCCATCCCCATACCGCAACAGACGCCGGCAGCGATTCTGGGTATACGCATCGCCATGACCGGCAGCTTTGTCATACTGATGCTTGTTGGCTACTTCATTGCCCGATCGTATGTATTAACCAATCAGCGCAGCCTGCAAGTCCGCCGTTTCCTTAAGCTGCAGGATGCAGAAAAACTGGAACAGGAACTGGCCGCCGATGCGGATCTGGCCAGAGAATACCGTGAACTGGAAAAGGCAATTTACTGATGAGTGACTCGATAGACCCGGGCATGGCAATAAAAATGACAGCGAAATGCTTTCCCGAAATACAGGAACTGGACAAAGGTAAAACAGTCGACGAGAGCGGTATCCGCAAGCTGATCGCCTTCGTGAACGCCCGTTACGATTGTGCCGATTTCCGGTTGATATGCCTGCTGAAGACGCGTATATCCTACGCAACGCTGCTTTCAGCCGAATTGCTTGCCGAACTGGATGCCTGCATCCTGGGATTCCGTTACTGGATGGACGAGCCGGGCAGCGACGGCATGTGTTTCTGGTCGGAAAACCACCAGCTGCTGTTCGCCACCTGTGAGTACCTGGCCGGTCAACTTTTTCCGGAAGCTGTATTCAGCAACAACGGCCAGAGCGGGAGCTGGCATCGCGACAAAGCCCGGGTAAAACTGCTGCGCTGGCTGGAACAACGATTTACCTACGGCATTATCGAGTGGCATTCCAATACCTATTACGAAGAAGATATTGCTCCATTAAGCGTACTGGTGGATCTGGCAAACGACAATGAGCTGCAGGAGAAAGCCAAAATCATCCTTGATCTTTTTTTCCTGGATCTGGCCCTGCACAGCTTTGAAGGATATCTTGTGGCCAGCAGCGGCCGCTGCTATGAGGAACAGAAAAAGAACAGCAGCGCGGCGGATGTGAACGACATCCTGGCGCACACCTTCGGCATCCTCAAGCACGAGTTGGACTACAGCCGGCTGTCCGCCCTCTTTCTGCTATGCAAAAACTACCGGGTACCGGAGCCGATACGCGCAATCGCCCAAAGCCGGCAGACAATGACAATCCGCGATTCCATGGGCTTGGATCTTACTGAAGTGAAAAAAGAGTTTCCGGAAGCGTCCTTGAACGAAAGGGGAATGTTCCTCTGGGCAATGGAGGCTTTTACCAATCCGGAATCCATAAACATGACCATGCGGATCTTCAATGCCTGGAAGCTGAAGCACAATAACTTCCTGAAAGACCTGCAGCAGGTAAACCTGCCAGTATTACGGCAGCTGGGCTTGCTGCCGCCGCTGGTAAGGCTGCTCAATCCGGCGACCCAAGGCGTCGCCATCCAGCGGGCCAATACCTATACTTATAAAACCGCCAACTATATGCTGTCCACCACCCAGCACTACCATCCGGGCGAGTTCGGCGACCAGCAGCACATCTGGCAGGCTACCCTACCCGGCCAGGTTAACATTTTTTCAACCCATCCGGGCAGTCCGATGTTCGATGATGCCTCGCGCAACTTCAGTCCCTCGTACTGGGTGGGCAACGGCATCCTGCCCCAGGCCATGCAGGAAGAAAACATGCTGCTGCTGCTATACCGGCTGGGCGGCCGCAAAGGCTACCTGGAGCGGCAGAGACAGGATTTC